>JAZSPN010000093.1:0-35409 GCA_045537495.1 Acutalibacteraceae bacterium | reverse complement strand
TCTGCCTATTGCCAGGATGTCGTTAACCGTGGATATTCCTATTCCCGAAAGAACTGCCGTACATATAATTATCGACAGAAGCACCTTCAACGATGCCGAAAGATATGAACCCTTCTTCTTTTTCTTGCCCTTCTGCGGTGTGCGTGTCTGAGGGTTTCTGTGCGTCTGTCCCGTCCTCTGTGACACGGGCATCCTCTGTCCGCCCGAAGGTGTCTGCGTGCGTGTTCTGACGGGCGCCGACTTTTTTATATCCGCCTGTCCGTTTGTCGCACGTGAATGATTGGCAAAATAAACCTCGCCCTTATAAACCGGCTGCTCGGCATTGTAAGCACCCGTGCCGTAGTCGGAATCATCCTCAATATGAACGGTAAAATTCTTCACCTTTTCGCTTCTGTCTTTGAAAATGCTCTGATCCGTGCTGTTTATGTCACGATGATCGTTTCCGCCGTAATTCATATCGCTCATCCGAAAACTCTCCTTTCGGTCTTTATTTAAAATTCATCAGCTTGTTTTCGCTGATAATATAATCAACTCTTTTATCGTATCTGCCGTGAGGCAATTCATCCACTATAAAATCCGAATAAATAATACCCACCGTTTTACCCTTGTACGATGACAGAAATCTGTCATAATAACCTTTTCCGAAGCCGAGTCGGTATCCGCTTCTGTCAAACGCAAGTGCCGGAACGATGCAAAGTGACTCCGACATATCGACGAGTCTTTCGCACACCGTCACATCGGGCTCCATTATTCCGTAAGCCCCTTTTACAAGCTGAGATTCATCTTCAACGATGTAAAACTCCATGCTGTGCGTTTCCGTAATGCACAAAGGCAAGGCAACCCTCTTTCCGTGCCTTTTCGCCGTTTCGAGAAGCGGTCGCGTTCCGACTTCTATCGGAAGCGACATATACGCAAGCAGAGTTTTTGCCTCTCTGAATACCCAGAGATTTTCGATTCTGCTTGCTATTTTGCTGTCAAGCTGTTCCTTCTTCTCCTGCGACATGGCTTTACGTTTTGCCTTGCAGGTATCCCTTAATTCAATTTTTTCCTTCTTAATGTTTACAGGCATTGCATCATCATTTCTATCTTTTTTGAAGTTTCTTCGTCTTTAAGATATTTTACCAGTTCAAAACCGAACCGAAGTGCCACTCCCGCACCCTTCGCCGTAATTATATTTCCGTCCGTACAAACGCCGTCACTCTTAACGACGGCACCGATAAGATCTTCTTCGAAGCCCGGGAAGCACGTGGCAGTCCTGCCCTTGAGCAACCCCTTGTGCCCGAGTACCGACGGTGCTGCGCAAATAGCTCCGATAAGCACGTTTTCGAGAGAAGCCCTGTCGATAAACTGCTGCACCTTGTCGCTGTTTTCGAGATTCAGTGTTCCCGGCATACCTCCCGGGAGAATAATCGCATCAAAATCCTCGGTACCCGACAGCTCATCCTCCGTTATGTCGCACACAACTCTTATTCCGTGGGTGCTTTCTATAATGCTTCCGCCGACTCCTACCGTGCATACGGAAAGTCCTGCTCTTTTCATTATGTCAATAGGCGCAATTGCCTCCGTTTCTTCGAATCCGTTTGCCAGAAATACGTATATCATTACAAAAATCCTTTCTATTCCTTCGCAAAAATTACAAACATGCTGTCGAAGCAAAAGCTCTTCGCCTCGTCCGTCAGCTTCAAAACCATTCCTCCGAACGTTTTCTTTCCGAACGGCACTGTCGAAATCACGGGGATATTGCTGTTTTCCGATAGTGCCTCAAGAGTCTTTAACGCCGAAGGCAGGTTTTCCTCTTCGCACAATACGACAGCTTCATCCTCGCTCATCATGATGACGGCTTTATCCTTTAACGTTACAAGCTTTCCTCTGAAGGACAAAAATTCATCCGTCGCATACGAAAGGGCTTCTTCGTCCCAGCGTATACAGTTCCGAAATGAGTTTAAAAACCCGACGGCATCCTCCGCCTTCAATGAAAAGTCCGTGTCATGCTGTGGATTTTTCGCTTTTTCGAGCGTTCCCGTATACTTAAAAAAAGATGCTTCGTAACCGAATTTTCCGTAATATCCGAACAGGCTTTCTGTTCCGGGTACCAGCATTATAAAATCCTTGCCGTCACCGACAGCTTCTTTTTCCGCTTCGTAAAGAAGCCTTGCCATCATGCCCTTGCCACGGTAATTTTCATCGGTTGCCGCCGCATAAAGATAGTAACCGTCGAGAGTCCCTGCCGTTACGGGTAACAGAAAAAGCTGTGAAGCTACCGTGCCGTCTTTTTCAAAAACAAGAGTTTTTGCGCTTTGTATGCGTTTTTTCAAAAAGAAATCGGTATACTCTTTTTCGTCACCGAAGGATGATTGCCATATTTCAGCAATCCGTTCAAAGTCGTCGGTTTTAGCTTTTCTTATAATCTCACTCATTGCATATTGCCCTGTACTTTTTAAGAAGCTTTACGGGATGATATGACAGCTTCGCCTTGCGTAAGCCCTCGTCGCCCGTGTCTTCTTCTCTGTTTATAAATTCAAAATCCGATAATGTGTATTTTGCAAAATCTCTGTTTATCGTAGGGTATGCCCCTCTGATGTCGGAAAAAGCCTTTTCGAAATGAGTGCAGAAAAGACTGTCGTTTATGGCTTCACCCAGAGTGAACGCCACAACTTGTCCGTCTTTTCGAAGAAGTGCACCTTTAAGTGAAAGCTCTTCGTAAAACTCCAGCGCACGTGACAGCGCCGTTTGCTCTTTGTCTATTCCGTCGTAAAACTTTTCGGAATTTCTCTTTATCCACTCTTCATTCATCCGAAGGCAGTCGGAAAGATTTTTATCCGACAGCTCCTCGTAGCTGTACTCTTCCTTTTCAAAAAAAGCTATGTGATTACGTTTTGCATGGTACTTTTTGCCCGAAAGAGATGAAAGATCGTTACGTGAGTAGATATAATCAAAAGAATCTCTGTCTTCTTCGAAAGTAAATAAGCCGGGATAAAGTCCGCTGAGCACCGCTTTGTCCGTTTCGCTGACTCCGTAAAAGCTGAGCTGTATTCCGCGGTCATGCGCATCCTTGCGTATCTCTTCGATAACTTCCTTCGGATTTCCTTCTCCGAGAGGGAAAAAGTAACACGCTTCTTCGCCTAAATCGGCACTGACAAGGAAATCCTTTACCCTTGTAATTCCCGAAGAGTACGCGGGGCCCCATGAAAAAATATTACCGAAGCAATACTCACAGTCTTCTTTTCCGCTGTTTCTTAAAAGTGACGTTATCCATTCTTTGTCATAAATTTCTGTTTTTCTGAAATCCAGCATCGGTATCTCTCATATTCTGTAAATTAAAGCAATTCTTCTTTTTCAATAACTTGTCTGACAGTTTTTGCGATTGTTTCTATCGGCAGTGCTTCGCCGTTATCGGAACACGGTATAACCGTCCATGAAAGCTTTTCCGCCGCATAAAGTGCCGCCGTTCTGCAGCTTTTGAGATATGCCACATTCGCTTCGTGGATATCCTTCCTGTTTTCGTCACCGTCGTATCTCTTCGACATAAGCTTTTGCGATATATCTATCGGCATATCAAGATACAAAACAAGATCCGGCTTCGGAATGGCTATTTTTTCATATTCAAAATCCTCAAGCCATGCAAGATATGAATCCCACTCATCGGGGGAAAGCTTCTGCATCTGATGGTAAGCATTCGATGTCGTGTAGCGGTCAGCAAGTATAAACGTTCCGTCAAGGTAATCATCTTTCCACTTGCGAATATAGTTTGCCGCACGGTCAACCGCATAAAACGCCGATGCGGTATACGCATTGACATCCCGGGGGTTAGTTCCGAAATCTCCCGCAAGATACATCCTGACAAGCGTGCTCGACGGATCCTCGTAGTCGGGAAGCTTTATCTTTCGAAGCTTCGCCTCTCTTTGTTCAAGATAATTACCGAGAAGCTCTAATTGTGTTGTTTTCCCGCTGCCGTCAAGGCCCTCTATAACTATCAGCTTACCCTTCATTCTGCCACTCCTTTATAAAAGTGAAAATTCCCTCATGTTAAATTTTATTATACATTAGTTATAAGAAAAAATCAATACAACGTCCGATTCTTAACAATTATTTTACAAATAATGTAAAATACAACACCAACGCCTGTAACACAATAATAACGGGCAAGCCTATCATAAACCTTTTGTGGCGTGTTTTATGTCTGATTATCTGCATGGTTATATACATGGAAAGACTTCCGCCTGCAATTGCCGTAAAAAACAAAAGCTTTTCCGGGACTCTGTTTCTCCTGAATTTTTTTGATGCAATTTTGTCGTATGCTGTAATAATCACCGAAAAAACCGATATCAATACGAGATAAATTAGTAAGCTCTTCATAAAAAAACACTCCGTAATAAATTTTTTGTTGACTTATCAATTTCTGTATGCTAACATAATATTGTAGTTTTTTGTGACTGGCGGAAATTGTGATAAACACAGTGGAGCAAAAAACTTTTTATGCCGACCGCCTGGGCAGTTCCTTACGGGACTGCCCTTTTTGTTTATTTTGAAACAGGAAAAGGAGATTGCTATGAAAACTGATATCGAAATCGCCCAGGCTACCGCTATGAAACCCATTATGGAAATTGCCGAAACAGCAGGTATCGAAACAAAATACCTCGAACAGTACGGCAACTACAAGGCAAAGGTTGATCTTTCTCTTCTCAAGGAAACAGAAAAGAAAGACGGCAAGCTTATTCTCGTTACCGCTATTACTCCGACTCCCGCAGGCGAAGGAAAAACAACTACTACCATAGGTCTTGCAGACGGTCTTAAAAAGATCGGCAAAAACGTTATGATCGCTCTTCGTGAGCCCTCTCTCGGTCCCGTTTTCGGTGTCAAGGGCGGTGCGGCAGGCGGCGGTTACGCCCAGGTTGTTCCATGGAAGATATCAATCTCCATTTCACGGGCGACTTCCATGCAATCGGTGCCGCAAACAACCTTCTTGCCGCGATGCTTGATAACCACATCTATCAGGGCAACAGCCTTAACATCGATCCCAGACGCATCACGTGGAAGCGTTGCGTTGACATGAACGACAGACAGCTCCGTTTCGTAACCGACGGTCTTGGCGGAAGAGTAAACGGTACTCCCCGTGAGGACGGTTACGATATCACGGTAGCTTCCGAAATCATGGCTGTTCTTTGCCTTGCAAATTCTCTTACAGACCTCAAGGAAAGACTCTCGAGAATCATCGTCGGCTACACCTACGACGAAAAGCCCGTTACGGCAGGCCAGCTCAATGCAGCAGGTGCCATGACCGCTCTTCTCAAAGATGCTTTAAAGCCCAACCTCGTTCAGTCGCTTGAAGGCACTCCCGCATTCGTACACGGCGGTCCTTTTGCAAATATTGCTCACGGCTGTAACTCCGTCATCGCCACTAAGATGGCAATGAAGCTCGGTGACTACACCGTTACGGAAGCAGGCTTCGGTGCCGACCTCGGTGCAGAAAAGTTCCTCGACATCAAGTGCCGTTATGCAGGTCTTACTCCCGATGCCGTCGTCGTTGTTGCTACTATCCGTGCTCTTAAAATGCACGGCGGTCTTGCAAAGACGGAGCTCGGCAGCGAAAACCTCGTTGCTCTCGAAAAGGGTATACCCAACCTTCTCCGTCACGTTTCCAACATGAAGAATGTCTATAAGATTCCTTGTGTTGTCGCCGTAAACCGTTTCCCGACCGACACGGATGCCGAGGTCGAGCTTATCATCAACAAGTGTAAGGAACTCGGTGTCAACGTTGTCCTTTCAACGGTATGGGCCGACGGCGGTAACGGCGGTACTGCTCTCGCCGAGGAAGTTGTACGCCTTTGCGAAGAGCCCAACGATTTCAGCTTCAGCTATGAACTCGACAAGACGATTGAGGAAAAAATCGAAGCCGTTGTTCAGCGTGTATACGGCGGTAACGGAATCACCGTAATGCCCAAGGCGAAGAAGTCCATCGATCAGCTTACGGCTCTCGGATTCGACAAGCTTCCCGTTTGCATGGCAAAAACTCAGTATTCCTTCTCCGATGATCCCACTAAGCTCGGTGCCCCCGAAGACTTCACCGTAACCATCAAGGAAGTCAAGGTTTCCGCAGGTGCAGGCTTCATCGTTGTTCTTACCGGCGATATCATGACGATGCCCGGTCTTCCCAAGGTGCCCGCCGCCGAAAAGATCGACGTTGACGAAAACGGCGTTATCAGCGGTCTTTTCTAAAATCCGACTCAAATCCAACTCAATATATTAGCGGTTTGCGAAATTCGCAAACCGCTTTTAATTTTACTGCAAGGGTTTCAGTGTCTTGTCGTCATAGCTGTACTGCATGAACTGAGGATATCTTTCGCTCGTGTGAACGGTATACTGCCCGTCAGCCTGAACAAGCCACATCAGAAAATCCGCCGCTTCGCTCATGTAGGGAAAATCGAGATGAAGCATATCCTTCACGAACCACGTGTACTCGGGGAACATTCCCGTGGAAGCGTCGATAACACGATCCGATGAAACGTGATTATGTCCGCAGTCGACAGCCTGCTCATAATCCTCGGGAAGCGTTTCACCGAGATCGGCAACTGTCGCTCCGCCGCTTGAAAGCTCCGCATCTATCAGCAGATCGTTATTCTCCTTGTACGATTTTACTATCGGAACTCCCGCCGTGTCGTAGCTCGTTATAATCGCAATATTGCAGCCGCTTTCACGGGCATCGGAAAGTATCTCTTTCGCCCTCTGCTGAACGTCATAATGGTATCGGTCAATCTTTTCGATAAGCTTTTTATTTATCTCCTTGTCAAGCGATTTTTCCTTTGCGCTTTCATAATCGTCATGACAGACAAGCGTCCACATACCCGGCATATATGCGAATACGGGATAAAGCACTTCCTTCGACAAGCTGTCCTTCGTGTTATCAATAAGCTTTACGGCAAGCGATATGATTTTGTCAACAAGGTGAGTTTTCATAAGAAGCGCCCGTATAAAGCTTTCCGTCTTTTCACCCGACGAGATGAACTGCATCAAGTAATTGACGATCGCCTCTTTGTCGAATTCGAAATCAAGATTCAGTAGCTCTCCGACAAGTCTTGTCCCCTGAAATGCGGAATTATCAAGAATCACCGTTTTGACACTTTCATATCCGAACTGCCGAAGATACGACAAAGTAATTGCTCCGCCCATACTGCATCCTGCAAGAACAACCCTTTCGTGTCCCGTTTCAATCTTTACCTTTTCAACGAATTCGGAAAGATCCCTTGCATTTTCCATCGGATCCGTTCGCCAGTCATAGCTGAAAAAATACGTGTGTCCCTTCGGCAAGGTATAAACCGCCGTCATAACAAATGCCTGCTCATCCTTGTTGTCACTGCAATAAAAATCGGAATGATTATCGGCAGACAGCGGATATTTTCTGACTTTAACGTTATGTACGGAATCACCGTTTGCGTCGCAAAGACTCTTTTCAAAAACGGAAAGCACGGCCGAATTCAACTTTTCGTTAAACCTCGACCAGTCGCCCGTTATGCACAGTCCCATTATCGGGAAAATCAGTTTAAATACTGCACTCACGATAAGCTTCGACTGCGGTGCCCAGACCTTTTCCTCCGTCTGCGTTCCCTCGTCAAGATACAAAGGCACCGTGGCAAATCCGCTCACCACGATAAGCGGTGCCGTGTCGCAACTGCACGAATCACTCGCGTTTACCGAAAAACATACCGACAACACAAGCGCAATTGAAAGTATCAGCGCAACCGCTTTGCGAACAGTTTTCATAATGTCACTCTCCGATTCAAGCCTTTTCAAGCTTTGCAAATTTTGCCATTATCTTCTTTGTTCCCGCCTTTTCAAAAGCGATTTCAAGAAGCTGATCTCCGCCCATCGGCTTTACCGAAAGGATAACTCCCTGACCGAAAACCTTGTGAATCACCGTGTCCCCCGCCTTGAACTGCGCCGACGAAGCGGTTGTCTGCGGTCCGCTCTTTGATTCCGTCGAAAAGCCTCTGTTGATGCCCTGCGGTTTCTTTTGCATTGAGCCGATTTCATCGGCACCCGCATATCTTCGTTTGAACGATGAGCCCGTCTGTTCAAGCAGATGAGGCGGTATTTCGTTCACAAAACGTGAAGTCGGATTATGTGTGGTGGAGCCGAAAATCATTCTGCTCCGCGTATTTGTAAGTGTAAGCCTTTTCTTGGCTCTCGTAATGCCGACATAGGCAAGTCTTCTCTCTTCTTCCAGCTCGGCAGTATCGTACGCCGACTGACCTCCCGGGAAAACTCCCTCCTCTGCACCGACGATGAATACGTTGTTGAATTCCAGTCCCTTCGCCGAATGAATCGTCATCAGAACAACATTGTCACTGTCCGCATTGAACGCGTCGATGTCCGTCATCAATGCAACTTCCTCCAAAAATCCGTTAAGTGTCGGCTCTTCGTTTTCCTCGGAGTATCTGACAAGGTTTGATGAAAGCTCACCGATATTCGCAACTCTGTCGGCATATGTACTCTTATCCGCTTCCAGTGATGCGATATATCCGCTGTCGTTCATCACGTATTCGAGAAGCTCGTTGAACGGCATCGTTTCCGCCGCTTCAATATATCTCTCCATCATCGAAGCAAAAGCCTTGAGCTTCGCGGAAGATCTCGATATCGACGGGTAATCATCCGAATTCTTTATCACCTCAAACAGACTGACTCCCAGTCCGTCCGCAATTTCGGAAGCATTGTTCACCGTCGTTTCTCCGATTCCTCTTTTCGGCTCGTTTATGATTCTGCGAAGCCTTACATTATCCGATGTGTTCCCGATAACGGTAAGGTACGCTATTGCATCCCTGATTTCCTTACGCTCATAGAATCGGTGTCCGCCGATAATACGGTACGGCACCGCCGCTCTTACAAGCGCATTTTCCACCGTGTTCGACAGTGCATTCATTCTGTAAAGAACAGCATTATCCTTCCACTGTCCGCCACTCGTCTTGTAATTGATTATGGCATTCGCGATATATCTGCCTTCATCGCCTTCGTCCTCCGCCGTGTGAAGAACTATCTTTTCACCCTCACCGTTGGATGTCCAGAGATTTTTGCCTTTTCTCTGCTCATTGTTTGCAATAACCGCATTTGCCGCATCAAGAATATTCTGCGTTGAACGGTAATTCTGTTCAAGTCTTATCGTCTTTACATTTTCGTATCTGTCCTCGAAATTGAGGATATTCTCAATCGTTGCGCCTCTGAAACGGTAGATACTCTGATCGTCGTCGCCGACCACACATATATTCTTGTGCTTCGCCGCAAGCAACGTTGTCAGAACGTACTGAGCATAGTTGGTGTCCTGATACTCGTCAATCATAATATACTTGAATCTGTTCTGATAATATTCTCTGATATCCTCGTTTTCTTCAAGCAATTTTACCGTGTTGAATATGATATCGTCAAAATCCATCGCATCGGCTGTTTTGAGTAATCTCTGATAACACTCGTACGCTCTTGCGATTTTTATTTTTCTGACATCGGGGCCCGTTTCCGCCTTGTACTCCTCGGGAGTTATCATTGCATCCTTTGCACGGCTGATCTCCTTGAGAATCACCTTTTTCGGAAGGAATTTATCGTCAATGTCAAGAAGCCTCTGACATTCCTTGATAACTCTCTGTGCATCGTCGGTATCGTAAATCGTAAAATGAGAAGTATATCCTATTGACTCCGCATGACGGCGAAGTATCCTGGCACATGCACTGTGGAAAGTACACGCCCATATATCGTTTCCGATACCGCTCCCGCTTCCGTCATCAAGCTTATTTATGATACGCTCCTTCAACTCGTTAGCCGCCTTGTTCGTGAACGTGATCGCAAGTATTTCCCACTCTCTTGCAGGACGCACAGGCAACATCTGCTGTACGTCAAACGGCAAAGGATCGCCGTTTTCGAGGTGGTGCTTCATATATTCGATATCTGTTTCATTCGGCTGATAAACCGCTTTGTCGCTGACTGCCGCACTGCCGTACTTTATGATGTTCGCAATTCTGTTTACAAGCACCGTCGTTTTTCCGCTTCCGGCTCCCGCCAGCACCAAAAGCGGCCCTTCCGTAGAAAGGACCGCTTCAAGCTGTTTATCATTCATTCTGCCGAATTCTTTTTTAATTATCTGCTGTCGTAAATTCAAAAAAGTATTCTGCATTATTTTTTCCTCAGATAGAAATCTCGTATGCAAGGTCAAAGAGTTCTCTGTTGAGAGTCTTCGTCTTGCAAAGTGCATCGAAGATATCGAGATCGATGATCTCTTCATTCTTCATCGCAACTACACGGTTACCGATGCCGTTCTGCAAAAGCTTAACCGCCTTGTTACCCATCTGGCTTGCAACGACGCGGTCCTTACATGTGGGTGCGCCGCCTCTCTGTACGTGACCGAGAATAACAGCTCTCGACTCGACTTTAAGATCTTTTTCGATCTTTCTTGCAAGCTCTTCAACACCGCCGACACCCTCGGCTACCATGATGATGAAGTGACGTTTGCCCGTCTTCTGTGTTCTTCTCATTCTTTCAATAACATCTCTTTCGATGTCATAATCGAATTCGGGAACGAGAATCGTCGTTGCACCTACCGCAATACCCGCATTAAGAGCAAGGAAGCCTGCTTTTCTGCCCATAACCTCGATTACGCTGCAACGGTCGTGAGATTCCGTTGTATCTCTGACTCTGTCAACCATATCCATAATCGTGTTAAGGCACGTGTCGTATCCGATTGTATAGTCGCTGCAAGCGATGTCGTTGTCGATTGTTCCGGGAACACCGATACAGGGAATTCCGCGAAGAGAAAGATCTCTGGCGCCTCTGAATGAGCCGTCACCGCCGATAACTACGATACCCTCGATATTGTTATCCTTACAGCTCTGGATAGCCTTCTGGATACCTGCTTCTTCCTTGAATTCAAGGCATCTTGCAGAATAAAGAATTGTACCGCCTCTGTGGATAATGTTGGATACGGTACGGATACCCATGGGAACAATTTCGTTATTGATAAGGCCCGAAAAGCCTCTGTTGATACCGACAACTTCCATTCCGTTTTCATGAGCTGTACGCACTACGGAACGAACAGCGGCATTCATGCCGGGTGCGTCGCCGCCACTTGTTAAAACTGCGATTTTCTTCATAAATTTTCCTCCTGAATCGCTATATTCACCATATAATAATACACTAACCGATCAATAAAGTCAAACAAATTATACCATTTTTCGATAAAATATTGCTCATTCTATATACGCAACATTTTCGTTTCCGAAAATGCGTTTCAATTCATTCAGAAGCGGTTCATTCACATCGGTTTTGAACACCGGTTCGCTGTATTTTTTTATGTCACTGTAATAGTAGTATACGGGTGTATGCCCCTCAAAGATATTTATAAATCTTCTTGCCGTATCACGCCGTTCATCATTTTCCGACAGAAGACGTATAAACAGACCTTTTTTCTTTCTGCTGTCCGCTCTCGCCTGCGCCTGAGCTTTATCGAAAAGCCCCTCCTTGTGAGGCTCAACCGTCATGCAGACAACCTTCGCATCTTCATCTTCACGCATGCTTATTCTGCCCGTTATCAGCACAACCTTACCTTCAAAGATAAAGCTTGCACACTCCGACAGCGTTTTCGGAAATACAATGACTTCAACCGATCCCGTGACATCTTCAACGGTCAGAAATGCCATGGTATCGTTATTTTTTGTAATCTTCTTTTTAACCGATGTTATGATTCCGAGAATCCTTACGTGCTGATTATCCGTAAAACCCGACAATTCATCGTCGCTTACGATATCCGATATTCTGACAGCTTTCAGCATCACGGCATCATTTGCATATTTCGTCATGGGATGTCCCGAAATATACAGTCCCGTGGTATCCTTCTCCATTGCCATAAGCTCTTCATACGGAAGCTCCGGTACATCGGGAGGAGTTATCTCCGTTTCCCTGATTCCCGACACCTCGAAAAATCCGAGTTGACCGTCAATACTGCTTCTTCTGTCATTTTCAAGGCTGTCGATAACCTCGGGAAGCATCATGAGCATCTGTCTTCTGTTTGTCGAAAAGCTGTCAAAAGCACCGCTCTTTATGAGGCTTTCAACTGCTCTTCTGTTAAATTCCTTGCCCTGAAGACGTTTGCAAAAGCTGTAAAAAGTTTCGAATTTTCCGCCCGCGCGTCGCTCCTCGACAATTCTCTGGATAAATCCCTTGCCGAGATTCTTAATGGCAAGAAGTCCGAAACGAATTCCGTTTTCGTCAACCGTGAATCTTTCGAAGCTCTCGTTTACATCGGGGGACATAACCTTGATACCGATACGGTTGCACTCTGCAATATAGCTTGATATTTTATCGGCTCTGTCAAGCACGCTGCTGAGAAGTGCCGCCATGAATTCTTTGGGATATTTATTTTTCAGCCACGCCGTCTGATATGCAACATACGCATATGCCGCCGCATGGGATTTGTTGAAAGCATACGAGGCAAACGACGACATGTCGTCAAAAATGCTGTTCGCCGCCTTTTCATCGACACCTCTTTTTACTGCACCTTCGCACTCGACCGTTCCGTCCTCCAAGACGGAACCGTAAAGGAAAACGGCTCTCTCCTTTTCCATTACATCGTGCTTCTTCTTGCTCATCGCACGGCGGACAACGTCGGCCCGTCCGAACGAATATCCTGCAAGCTTTCTGAAAATCTGCATTACCTGTTCCTGATAAACCATGCATCCGTAGGTAACGTCGAGGATATCCTCCAAAAGGGGTGTTTTGTATTTGATTCTGTCGGGATGATGACTGTTTTCGATGTACTGCGGTATGGAATCCATGGGACCGGGACGGTACAGTGAAATAACAGCGATAAGGTCTTCAAGACTCTTTGCTTCAAGCCCCATGACGGTGGCTCTCATTCCTGCCGATTCAAACTGAAACACGCCTTCGGTAAGTCCCTTCGACATCATGGCGTATACGTCGGCATCGTCAAAATCAATATCCGACAAGGTGAACTCCGGCACTCTCTTTTGAATCATTCTGACGGCATCGTTGATAACCGTGAGGTTACGAAGTCCCAGAAAGTCCATTTTGAGAAGTCCGAGTTCCTCGAGAGTCGTCATTGTAAACTGAGTTACAACGACATTATCGTTCGTGGCAAGCGGAACGTACGTTGACACGGGATCACGCGAAATAACGACACCCGCCGCATGCGTCGATGTGTTTCTCGGCATACCCTCGATGCTCTTCGCCGTGTCGATAAGATCCTTCACCTGCTCATTCGAATCGTAAAGCTCACGAAGCTCCTTCGACTTTGTAAGTGCCGAATCGATCGTCATTTTCAGCTCATTCGGAATAAGCTTTGCAACCGCATCAACCGCCGAATACGTCATTCCGAGAACTCTGCCTACATCACGTATCGCCGCACGTGCAGCCAGTGTTCCGAAAGTTACGATCTGCGCAACGTGGTCACTGCCGTACTTCTCGTTGACGTATTCGATTACCTCGCCTCTTCTTTCGATGCAGAAATCGACGTCGAAATCGGGCATACTGACTCTTTCGGGATTCAAAAATCTCTCAAAAATCAGGTTGTATTTCATCGGATCAATTCCCGTAATTCCGATGCAGTATGCCGCCATACTGCCTGCTCCCGATCCTCTGCCGGGACCTACGGGAATACCTTTTTTCCGTGCGTAGTCAATAAAATCGTGAACTATAAGGAAATAATCCACATAGCCCATCTTGTTTATAACGTCAAGCTCATACTGAAGTCTTTCTTCGTACTCCTTCGGCGGACTGTTACCGTATCTTTCAAAAAAGCCGTCGAAACACTTTTTCCTGAACCATTCAAAATGATCCCATCCGTCGGGGACCTCGAAATGCGGAAGCTTCGTGTTGCCGAATTCAAATTCAACATTACATCTTTCGGCAATTTCCGCCGTTCTCGTTACCGCATCGGGACATTCCTTCATCACGTCGAGCATTTCCTCTTCGCTTTTCAAATAAAAGTTGTCCGACTCAAATTCAAGTCCCGTGTCTTCACCGAGTAAATGGTTGGTCTGAATACAGATAAGCACCTGCTGTACACGCGAATCTTCCCGGTTTACATAGTGGGCATCGTTCGTCGCAACAAGCGGTATTCCCGTTTCCTTTGAAAGCCTTATGAGAAGCGGATTTATGGCAAGCTGTTCTCTGATGCCGTGATTCTGTATTTCAAGAAAATAATTATTCTCACCGAATATTTCTTTGTATGTCAGTGCCGTCTTTTTTGCTTTTTCGTAATTGTCCGCAACAAGCGCGGATGCCACTTCGCCCGCAAGACAGCCCGATAACGCTATGAGTCCCTCATGATGCTCACGGAGAAGCTCTAAATCTATTCTCGGTTTCACGTAAAAACCGTTTACAAAACTCTCGGATACCATGGCGATAAGATTCTGATATCCGACGTTGTTTTCGCAAAGGAGAATAAGGTGGTATCTTTCGCTGTCGATACCGTGGGTTTTATCATGTCTTGATCTCGGTGCCACATAGCACTCACACCCGATAACGGGCTTTATTCCGCGACTTTTTGCAGCTTTATAAAAATCAATGACTCCGTACATTACACCGTGGTCCGTAATGGCAACACTGTCCTGACCGAGTTCTTTTGCTCTGTCGAGAACGCGGTTTATGCGGCAGGCACCGTCAAGAAGACTGTACTCGGTATGAAGATGTAAATGCACAAATGCCATTTTATAATTCCTCTGCTATCTTTATGAGTCTGTTCAATCTGTGGTTGATTCCCGATTTTGACACTCTGCCGTCAAACAGCTCATTGAGCTCGTTGAGCGAAGCCTCGGGATTGTCAAGCCTCATCTGTGCCGTTTCCCTCAGCCCTTCGGAAAGACTGTCAAGCCCCACCGTGCGGGAAATCTTCTTTATTGCTTCAACCTGTGCCGTTCCCGCATTTACGGCACGGTCGATATTCGCCGTTTCAAAATTAACACGTCTGTTTATGTGATTCCGAAGATCCTTGTTTATCTTTACATTTATCAGCAATATAGTCGAATTCGTTGCACCCATTACGGTAAGCAGATCCTCTATATTTTCGCTGTCCTTGAAATATATTACGTGGTATCCCTTACGTACCACCTTTTTCGGTCGGAATCCGAGTTCCTCGAGAAAACTGAACAGATCACCCGAAAGCTTCATGAACGGTACAACAAACTCAAGATGATAGTTTTTCTCGGGAGAGCTTATGCTTCCGCACGAAAGAAAAACCCCTCTGAGAAATGCTCCGAAGCAACATTCTCCTCCTATGTTCGCTCTGTTTATCCTGAGTGAAAAATCCTTCGGCGAATGTCCGTATTTATCAAGAACAGCTCTTCGCTCTGCCGAATATCTGACAGATACAATGTTCATTTTGCTGTCATTATCCGATCTGTCGGGTGCTACGCCCGTGATTTTCTCGATATACTGTGCATAACGCTCACTCGACGCCTCATGCTCTGTTGCATACGACACTGACGACGACGAAAAGTTTCTGCCGAAAAGCAACATACCGTAACTCTGCGCCTGAATACAGCAATCGGATAAATTATCTATTGCCAACAGCTCGTCCTTTACATCGGTTGAAAACGACATCTCCGTTATCCTTTCTGATTCAGAAAATCTCCGACAGCTTTCGCCGACGAAGACTTTATTTCGTAATATCTCTGTGGTTCACCGTTGAAAGCAGATTCCCCGAGAGAAAATGCTCATTGATAAGATCTGCAAAAACTACGGAACGGTGTCTTCCCCCCGAACAGCCTATTGCTATGACAAGCTGTGTTTTTCCTTCTTTTTCATAAAGCGGAACAAGAAAATCCAGCATATCGTACATTTTTTTAAGCAGAATCTCTGTTTCGTCCCATTTAAGAACATATTCTTTAACCGCTTTTTCCTGTCCCGTATGTTCTCTGAGTTCATCCACATAAAACGGATTCGGCAAACAACGGACATCGAACATCAGATCGGCATCCGTGGGTGTTCCGTGCTTGAAGCCGAACGACATACAGTGAATGTGCATCTTCCTTGAAGGATTTTCAAGGAAAAGCCCCGTTACTCTCTCTTTACAGTCCTTGGGTGTCAGATGTGTTGTGTCGATTATGTAATCGGCAATTTCCAAAGCGGGACGAAGCTGTTTTCTTTCGAGTTCAATCGCTTCATGCAGAAGTCCGTTGCATTTATCGGAAAGAGGATGTTTTCTTCTCGTAAGCTTGTACCGACGCTGTAACTCATCACTTTCGGCGGTAATGAACATTACCTTGTAGGCAATTCCCGCCGCACCCATATCGTTGACACACGAAGAGAGTGAGTCTGCCGACAAGCCTGCACGGATATCGGTTACAACCGCTATTTTTTCATGCTCTTCCTTTGAGCTCAAAACAAGCTGAATGAACGTTGAAACAAGCTTCGGAGGCATATTGTCAACGCAAAAAAAACCTATGTCTTCAAGTGCATCGACAACCATGGATTTTCCTGCACCCGAAAGTCCCGTAACCAAAATCAGTTCCATCTGAATCACCGATCAATCT
Organism: Acutalibacteraceae bacterium; assembly: GCA_045537495.1. GTDB lineage: Bacteria > Bacillota > Clostridia > Oscillospirales > Acutalibacteraceae > UBA1425. Next base: position 18,886 of record JAZSPN010000093.1, on the reverse strand, counting down.
GAAATGTATTCAATCTCCGATTCGAGTTCAACACCCGTTTCACTCAGAACCGTTTTTCTTATATGCTCAAGAAGCGACAAAACATCCTTCGCGGTTGCATTGCCGCGGTTTATCACAAATCCCGCGTGCTTTTCGCTGACCTCGGCATCTCCCACACGCACGCCTTTGAGTCCGCACTGCTCAATGAGCGCTCCCGCAAAACAGCCCTCGGGCCTTTTGAACGCTGAGCCCGCACTCGGGAAATTGAGCGGCTGCTTACTCTTTCTTTTGCCGAGAGTTTCGTTCATCTCCCGCTTTATCTTTTCGCCGTCACCGTTTTCGAGTGAAAATACGGCGGAAAGCACAATAAGATTCTTTTTCTGCACGGCACTGTTTCTGTACGTAAAGCCGAGTTCTTCGTTTTTCAAAGTAAAAACATTACCGCTCATGTCGGCAACACGGCACGATGAAATCACATCCTTGACTTCACCGCCGTATGCCCCCGCATTCATAAATACGGCTCCGCCTACGCTTCCCGGGATTCCGTAAGCAAATTGGAGTCCCGAAAGTGCCTTCTGCTGTGCCGCCGTACAAAGCTTCGACAAAAGAAGTCCCGCACCGCATTCTATTTCGGTACCTCTCACTTCGCAAAAGTCAAGCTTTTCGGTGCAAACCGTCACTCCCGACAGTCCGTCATCGGAAATGAGCAGATTGCTGCCGTTGCCGAGGATAAATGGCGTAACTTTTTCGTCTGAGCAATATTTCAGCACCGAAATCAGCATTTCTTCGGTTTTCGGAAACAGCATGAGCCGTGCGGGACCGCCTATTTTAAAGGTGGTATATCCGCTCAAAAGCTCATTTTCCCTAACCTCACAGTCAATTGTCAGTGCAAAATCTCTGATTTTTTCGATTACAGTCACGCCAAAACCTCCACAAAACAGTTATTATTCGTCAAGAAGTGCTGCGCCGTAAATACCTGCATCGTTGCCGAGAACTGCCGATACTATTTGTGTCTGCTTTTCTGCACGAAGACTGTATCTTTCTCTTTCTACCTGCTTGCGAAGAGGAACAAGAAGATTTTCACCCTCGTGTCCTACGCCGCCGCCGATACAGATAATCTCAGGCTGGAAAATATTGATTACGTTTGTGATACCTATTGTAAGATAGTATATGTATTTATCAACAACTTTTTGTGCAGCCTTGTCACCTTTTCTCATCGCGTCAAAGGCTGTTCTGCCCGTAACGTTTTCATATGAATTTCCGGAAAGCTCCCACATGATGCTGTCGGGATTGTGCTTCATGGCATCCTTCGTCTGTCTTATGAGTGCGGTTGCCGAAGAATAAGACTCCCAGCAGCCTCTTCTGCCACAGTTGCACGCCTTGCCGTCAATGCAGATTACCATGTGTCCCATTTCGCCTGCCGCAAAGTTTACACCCGTTACAAGCTTGCCGTCGATAACGATTCCGCTTCCGACACCCGTTCCGAGAGTGATTGCAACAAAGTTCTTTACGCCGTGTCCGGCACCTGCTACCGCCTCACCGAGAGCGGCACAGTTTGCATCGTTGTCAAGATAGATATTCTTGCAGGGAAGTCTTTCGAGAAGCATATCTCTCGCCGGCACATTGTAGAAATCAAAGTTGTTGGAAAATTCGATCTTTCCCGTGTCCTTGTTGATTGTTCCGGGAGCTCCCACACCGATGGAAGCCACGTCTTCAAAAGTGATTCCCGCATCCTCAACCGCCATTTTGCAGGCTGCCGCAATATCGTCGAAGATGGGCTCTGCCGCTCTGGGCAAATTTGTTTTCATATTGCCTCTGCCGACGATTTCAAGCTTTTCGTTGATAACGCCTACCGCAATGTTTGTTCCTCCGAGATCTACACCGATTCTATACATATTTTTACCTCCAAAAATGTTTTTATTAATCATGCCAAAGCTCAAGCTCACGCTCTTTGGGCATAAATTCTTCATCCGTCATACCGAGATTGTGCAAAAGCTCTTTTGCTGCATTGTATCCCAGCTTTCTCTGCCTGTTGTTCATCGCGGCAGCTTCGATTATTATGGAAAGATTTCGACCGGGACGTACGGGAACTACCGTGACGGGTACCTTGTTTCCGAGAATTTCCGCATACTCGTCGTCAAGTCCCAGTCTTTCGTAAACCTTGTCCTTGTCCCACTGTTCAAGCTGAACTATCATATCGATCTTTTCGGTAAGCTTGATGGCACCCATACCGAAGATTCTTCTCGCATTGATGATTCCGACTCCGCGAAGCTCTATAAAATGACGTATATTGCTTGGTGCCGATCCTAAAAGAGTTGTCGAAGAAACCTTTCTGATTTCAACGGCATCGTCGGCAATAAGACGGTGTCCCCTCTTGATAAGCTCCAACGCTGTTTCACTCTTGCCGACACCGCTGTCACCGAGTATCAGAAGTCCCTCACCGTAAACCTCGACCATAACGCCGTGACGTGTTATTCTTTCGGCAAGCTCCACGCTGAGATACGATATAAGCTGTGACATACTGCTTGAAGTGGATACCGATGACCTCAGCACGGGCACGGCATATTTATCCGCCAGTGTCAACATTCCGTCGGGACATTTCAAATCTCTTGTAACGATTACAAGTGACGGCTGTTTCTTAAAAAGAAGCTCCATCTTTTCATAACATTCAACGGGATCAAGACTTTTCAGATACTCAATCTCGTTAAGCCCCAGAAAGTTAACTCTTGTATTGTCGAAATACTCATCATAGCCTATGAATATGAGTCCCGGTCTGTTAACTTCTTTTGACGTGATATAAACACTGTCGGGATCACACGGAGTGTATACCACCTGAAGCTTCATATCCTCGATAAGCTTTTTCAGTGATACCGAATACGTACTTTGCAAATCGTCACCTCATTTTCATTTGTTGTGTTTTATAACTCTTGCAGGAACTCCGACCGCCGTACAGTCACCCTCAATATCACGTACCACCGCGGCGCCCGCTCCGATTACCGTGTTTTCTCCGATACGAAGTCCCTGTATTATATTGCTTCCGACTCCGATTTCACAACCGTCGCCCACGTGAACGTTACCCGAAATGTGCACCGACGGATACAGCGACGTAAAATCGCCGAGTGTTGCATCGTGTCCTATGTTGCAACCGTTGCTGACAAGAACAAAATCACCTATTTTTGTATCCACGGACAAGCAGCTGAAAAAGCCGACGATACAGCCTTTTCCAACCTTTGCACTGCCTGCACGCACAACATTCGGTGCTGTCAGCGACGGAAAATCCAGCTTCTCATTTACCGAAATTCTGTCGTAAACCGCTTTTCTTATATGAGGCTTTCCGATTGCGATAACGACACTCACTTCTTTGCCGTAAGATATCAGATAATCACTGCCCCCGAGAACGGGATAACCCGAAACAAGCGTTCCGTGAACAGATGAATCATCGTCGGCAAATCCGAGAATATTATATTCGCAAACGACCTTGTTCTGTTCCTTTATCTGAAACAGCACTTCACGTCCGAGACCTCCGATGCCGAATATAATTATATCTTTCATATCAGTCACCGAAGCACTCATTCTGCTTTTCCATGAGTTCCGAAATGCCCTTCCTTGCAAGCCCCAGAAGCTTTACAAGCTCCTCATCCGAAAAAGCTCTGCCCTCGCCCGTTCCCTGAAGCTCAACAAATTCGCCCTCTTCATTCATGATAACGTTCATGTCAACCTGCGCCGAAGAGTCCTCTTTGTAGCAAAGGTCAAGCATCGCCTCATCATCGACAATTCCGACGGAAACTGCCGCTATCTGATGAATGAGCGGATCCTCGGACAGTCTGCCCTCTTTAAGCCACTTGTCAACTCCGAGCCGAAGGGCAATATACGCTCCCGTAACGGATGCCGTACGGGTTCCTCCGTCCGCCGAAAGTACATCGCAGTCGATCCAGATTGTATTTTCACCGAGTTTTTCGTAATCCACGGCACTTCGAAGACTTCTGCCGATAAGCCTTTTTATCTCCGTTGAACGTCCGTCAGGCTTAGAAGTTTCCCTTCTTTTTCTCTGCCCCGTCGATGACGGAAGCATCGCATATTCGGCAGTAAGCCAGCCCTTTCCGCTGCCGATCAAAAACGGCATTGTGCCGGTTTCAAGCAGTGCCGTACAAAGTACCCTTGTTTTTCCCCAGTTGATAAGCACCGATCCGCCTGCCGTTTCGGTGAAATCGGGAATAACCGTTATATTCCGAAGCTCATCGGAACGCCTTTCGTCTGTTCTCAATCCACTCACTCCAAAAAGACAAAATTTATTCATTTTCATGATATCATACTTATTAAATAAAATCAATAAAAAAGAGAAATTTCAGGGATAATTCAAGTCATTTTTTACCGTCGGAAATATTATTATTTTGTTGAAATAACCGTTATACGGCAATGTAACTCCGACTTATATCTACAAAGGTGTTTTGCCTGAAACTCTCCTCTTGTATATTTGTTTTCTGCCGATTTTCCGATTATTCACCGCTCATGCTCCACATCCCCGATTCCGTTACGAAGAATCAACCTTCGTGACATTCAATGTTCTCGCAAAAAAATAAAGCCGTTACCTCACGGTAACAACTCTCCGATAAAATAAAAATAACCCTTGACCGTGTTTCTTTACACATCAGTCAAGGGTTATTTTTCTGAACTCTTAATATCTAACATCACTTGTTTACCTCTCTTTCTGTTGTATCGTCGTCTTATTTCGGAATTTTCGGTCGTACATCCAAGCCATTTGTTCGCTTATCCGTAATCGCCATTCCGACTAAGACTATCTGAGCTTTAAGCACTGTTCGATATATTCCTATGCCGAATCTATCGAAATCGGATTTCAGGTCTTGTTTGTGTCACCTCATATAGCTTAAAGCTTTAAGTTATCTGTACATTGGTATCACCCTTTCCTTGGTTTTATAATAACATATAAAAACCACTTTTTCAAGATGGTATTTTGTACAATGTTTACGTTTTATTTTTGTAAAGTTCATAGAATTTATGCATTATGCACTTATTTTTCATGAAAACCGATTGACTCTCGATTTATTTCGTGTTATCATAAAAATGTTGGGGCTGATATAAATCAGCCTTTATTGTATTTTCAGACAGTTTATGTTATAATCCTGTACGGTTTTCAAATATGATGAAAGGAAAGTTACAGACCGTATAAAACTACGTCTGTGTCAGTACGATTATGTCAGACAATCCAAAGTATAAAAATCCCTCCTTATCCCCCGAAGAACGTGCAGAAGATCTTCTTTCCCGGATGACACTTCGCGAAAAAATCGCTCAACTCGATATGAAGTTCGGCAACAAGTACTGCACCGAGCCTGATCCCAACCACGGTTGCTCCGTTACCGAAACAACCGATTATCACTGGGACAGGCTTCGTGAGGATTTCCCCGACGGACTCGGTTATCTTCACGACAATTATTCCGTGCCCGCCGTGATGAACCGTCTTCAGAAATTCTTCATCGAAAATTCACGTCTCGGAATACCCGTTATTTTCACGGGCGAGGCACTCCACGGAATAAGCGGTACACGAGGTACCATTTTGCCTATTCCGACAGCGTGGGCAGCTACTTTCGAGCCCCGCTACGCGTATGAGGCGGGAAGAATTATCGCCGGGGAAGCAAGAGCTCTCGGCATTTACGAGGTGCTGGCTCCGAATCTCGACGTTGCACGTGATCCGAGATGGGGACGTACCGAAGAAACCTTCGGCGAAGATACCTGTCTTTCCTCGAAAATGGCGGTGGGCATCGTATCGGGACATCAGAACGGTGATATTTCCAAAAAAGATTCCGTAATATCGGAACCGAAGCATTACTGCGTTCACGGAATTCCCGAGGCAGGCGTAAACTGCGGTACGGCGAGAGCAGGTGTCCGCGAAATCGAAAGCTGTTATCTTCCCGTATTTGAAGCCGCCATAAAAGAAGGCGGCGCTTACGATGTCATGGTAAGCTACAATTCCATCGACGGCGACCTCATGATGACTTCGAAGCACTACCTCAGAGAAGTTCTTAAAGAAAGATTCTCTCTTCGCGGAATATGCCGTTCCGACTGGGGCGGACTGCGTCGAGTTCATTATCTTCATAAAATGGCAAAGAACGAAAAGGAGGCCATATACCTTTCCAAAAAGAACGGTCTTGACTGCCAGGGCGGTGACGAGTATTCCGACAAGCTCTGGGTAGATTCGCTTGAAAGCCTCGTAAACGAAGGACGCCTTGACGAAGAGAATATCAACGACTCCTGCCGTCGTGTACTGACTCTCAAATTCAGACTCGGTCTTTTCGAAAATCCCTATACCGACGAAAACGCTTACAAAGACATCATCAACTGCAAGGAGCATCTCGACAAAGCTCTTGAAATTGCCCGAAAATCGGTTATTCTCCTTAAAAATGACGGCATACTGCCTCTCGATAAAAATAAATATAAAAAAATCGCACTTGTCGGACCTTCTTCCGACAAAGTACGTCTTGGCGGCTATTCTGCAAAGCCCGTCGGCAGACAGCTCAAAACCGTTTATACCGCGCTCAAAGAGTATCTCCCCGATACGGAAATTGTTCAGTGTGACGGTTGCGGTATCAGCGACAGCAGTTTTGAATTTGCACTCTCGGACCAAAATCACCTCAGGGATATCAAGGCCGAGGAACAAACGGAAAACATTGATGAAGCCGTCAGAATCGCCGAAAGCAGTGATCTTATCATATTCTGCGGCGGTGACGACAGCATTTCAAGCGGTGAAGGCAGAGATCGCTGTGAGCTTACCTTATGCGGAGAGCAGAGTGTGCTCATGAGAAAGCTTTCGGAAACGGGAAAACCTCTTGTTTTCGTCATGATTCACGGGAAGCCTCTTGCAATTGCCGATGAAAGTGAAATATCGAATGCCGTTCTTTCCTGTTGGTTCGGCGGTGAAGCAGGTGCCGTCGCTGTTGCCGATGTTCTTCTCGGCAACGTAAATCCCGGCGGTAAGCTTCCGTTTTCTCTTCCGAGAAGATCGACCATGATCCCCTGCTACTATTCGATGCTTCCGGGCGCAAGTAACGAGTATTACGAAGGCAGCGGCTCATCTCTTTATCCGTTCGGCTTCGGACTCAGCTATACCGAGTTTGAATATTCCGACTTCTCTGTCGAAAGAATCGGAAAAACCGATGTCAAAGTAAAAGTCAGCGTAAAGAATACGGGAAAAACGGTCGGCGACGAGGTTGTTCAGATCTACGTCGAGGACTGTGAAAGCTCCGTTGTAACACCGTCACTTCTTCTGAAAGATTTCAAACGCATTACCTTATTACCCGATGAAAAGAAGGAAATGGAATTCACTCTCGGTTTCGATGCTTTCAAGCTTCTGAATCAGGACTATGAATGGACGGTTGAAGAGGGCAACTTCCGTATCTGCGCCGCTTCTTCGTCACGCGATATAAGACTTTCCGATACCGTTTATCTTGATTAACACATAAAAATAACCCTTGACCGTGTTTCTTTACACATCGGTCAAGGGCTATTTTTCTGAACTCTTAGTATCTAACATCTTTGGTTACCTCTCTTTCTGTCGGATGAAGCCTTCTTTCTGCAATCATTTTTCACATTAACCTTTAACTTCATTCTCAAAAGCTGAGTTGCTTTGTATGCTATGATGATTTTCGAAGGCATTTTATAATGACCAAAACCTTAATCACTTTTACACGGCTATTGAAAAACTTACTTTCTGACTCATTATTAATTACTGTTTACCGCCTTGTGATCTCAGCCTTGTGTCGTCTTACATGAACATCGGTATCACCTCTTCCTTGGCTTTATAATAACACATAAAATGCACTTTTTCAAGATGGTATTTTGTACAATGTTTATGTTTTATTTTTGTAAAGTTTATAGAATTTATGCAATGTGCACTTATTTTTTTATAAAATCAATTGACTCCCCGTTTTGTTTATGTTAAAATAAAAGTGTTGGGGGCTTATAGCGCCTCCGATTTTTTTACAACAGATATAACAAAAAGTAAACCCTTGATCATGTTTCTTTACACACGATCAAGGGTTTAACTATCCGACATTTTAATATCTAACATCATATGGTTACCTCTCTTTCTTCAGGATGCTGATCTGACTTTTCGTTCCGACCTGTTTTATACAGCAGATATATATTAAATTTTCTGACCGTTATTAGGTGCTGTACAAGTCTTTACTCTGAGTCGGTTTTACGTGAACATCGGTATCACCTCTTCCTTGATTCAATAATAACACATGAAAACCGCTTTTTCAAGATGGGATTTTGTATAATCTTCATGTTTTATTTTTGTAAGGTTTATAGAATTTATGCAATATGCACTTATTTTTTCAAAAATCAATTGACTCCGCCTTTTCTTCGTGTTAAAATAAAAACGTTGGGGGCTCGAAAAGAGCCTCCAACATTTGTTTTATTTATAAAGCTTTTCAATCTCAATGCTTTCGGTATAAATTTCTCCGGGGTTGTTTTCGTCGAGGACTATGAGTCTTCCGCCTCTTTCACTTCCGTAGCTCCAGTAGCCCGCTCCGAGTGTCTGACAAAGAAGAATTCCGTCAACGTCGATGATAAAATCGTTCGTGTGATCGTGGCCGAAGTATGCGGCTATGATATCACCCGTCTTCTTCCAGCTTTCGAACTGCTCACGGTGATTGCCGTTCGGCGGACAGGGAAATTCACGAAACCTTCCCGCGATGCACGATGTAAGTCGGTGGTAATTTCCGTCTCTGTCACAAAAGCCCACATAATCGCCTTCGAATTCCGTATCCGACGTTTCAATGAGGTCGTATTCCTGCTGTACGGGGATATGCTGGAAAAGTATTGCGGGAAGAGGCTCTCCTCCGTTTTCCTCTTTAAGCCTGCGGGCTGTTTTTTCATACCAGGCAATCTGATCGGGATGAACGTAATCATATCCGCCTTCGCGAATTCTGACACCTCTTTCATCTCTCGGGTAATCGTTCGAATCGAACAGCCAGATATTGAACGCATCCTTGTCCGATTTACTGCTCTTTATCGTAAGATTATATGTTCCGCAGCCGTGCATTTCCTCGGCATTAAGACTTGCTCTGCAATTTTCGTAATCAAGATACATACACATCTGTATCTCTCGGTGGAAATTAAGTTCGCTGTCATGATTTCCGAATACCACTGCAAGAGGAATGTTTCTTTCCTTGACGGGAGCCACTATTCTCTCGATTATCTTTGCAACGTATCCGTATGTAATCTCTTCCCAGTATCCGTTGACAAGATCTCCCGTCAGTACCACGAGATCGGGATCCGCTTTTTCGATACATTTTGTAATGACATTCAGCGTTTCCTCAAGCTTTTTCCGGGGAATGCTTCTGTCCTCTTCGTCATCCATCTCGGGATCGGCAAGATGAATGTCCGTAAGCTGCAAAATCCTGAATTTTCCGTTTTCGTCAAAGCGCAAAGGCTCACGCTCTGCATTTTTGTTGAGGTTCAGTAATCCGTTTGCCATTTTTCCATCTCCTATATAATAAAAATCTGTACCCAGTACTTAACTCCGTTTGCACCGACATAACAGTAAGCGCCCATTTGTGTATAATCCGTTCTGAAAATATTTTTTCTGTGCCCCGAACTGTTCATCCATGCCGAAAAAACATCGTCATAACTCGTCTGTCCGTAAGCTATGTTTTCGCCGATATCCTGAGTGTAGACCGTATCGCATGAGCTTCCGTCGGGACGTGTATGCGAAAACCGTATGCTTATTTCATATGCACGTATCTTTGCGGCATCGCAAAGCTCCTTCGACAGTATCAGCGGCGGCAAAAATTTTTTTGCACGCTCCTCATTCGTCCGTCGGAGCAACTCCTCCGCCGCATCAGAATCGTAATACGGCTCCGACGCCTTCGTCTGCTCCGTCGGTGTCGTCACTGTAAAGGACGTTGTTTCTCTTCTCGTCGTACTGAAAAGCTGAGGCAGGGTGAACGACGGCTTCTCCCTCGTTGACGGCTCGGTCGTCGTTACCGTTGTCCGCACCGTCGGCGCCGTCGTTGACTGTATCCGTGTTGTAATTTCCTCCGTTTCGGTTTCCGATTTTTCCGTTTCGGAGGTAAACGTTTCCTCAAAAGCTTCGGTTACTACCGTTTCGGTCATTTCAAAATCGGTATCCTCTTTCTTTGCACATGACACCGAAAGCAGAATAACCGCCGTCAAAAGAATCGGTAAAACCTTTTTCAACGTATCACCTTCTATACATAAAGTATTATAAAGTGTGCCGCCAGTGCACTGACTGAAGCCGATACCGCAACCGCTATAAGCGGCAGATTGAAATATGCCGTAATCACCGCAACCGCCGTACCGACGACAGCCGTAACCGTATTGCCCGTCGAATAGAAAATTGCAGGTATTGTCATCGCTGTAAGCACCGCATAGGGAAGATAAAACAGTACGCTTTTTAAAAAACGCGATTTTATCTGTTTTCTGAAAACCGTAAACGGTATCATTCTGACAAGATAAGTTGTAATCGCCATAACGGCTATGTATAAAACCATGCTCACTGCTCGGATTCCTCCTTTACGGGGAAGAATAAGGCAGTTATCACCGCTGCCGGAACAGCACTGATTATAACCGCGAAACCGCTCGATATGAACGTAAACACGTATTTTATCAAAAGGCTGAACGCAATGCTGAGTAAAACAGTAAACAGAATGTGTCTGTCTTTCTTTGCGGGAGGAATAACTATTGCAATAAACATGCCGTACAGCAGAATTCCCATAACGTCGGAAATATATGACGGCAAAACAGCTCCCGCGGCAGCACCCAGAAGTGTACCGAGTGACCATCCGACAACGGGCAGCGCAATAAGTCCGTACATATATTTTGCGGTAAGTCTGACTTTTGATGAGCAGGCAACGGCAAAAATCTCGTCGGTTATGCCGAATGAAACCAACAGTCTTCTCGGAGTATTGAACGTGCCGTCAAGCTTTTGCGACAGAGTAAATCCCATAAGGGAGTAGCGGAGATTAATAACAAGCTGTGTCAGAAGCATCTCCGTGAGCGTACCGCCCGCGGCAATAACCGTAACGCCTGCTGCCTGACCTGCGGAGGTTAAATTTGTAACCGAAATACCGACGGCAGACAAAACGGAGATTCCTGCTTTAACCGCCATAACTCCGAATCCGAATGATACGGAAAAATATCCGAGAGCTATGGCAATACCGTCGGCAAGGCCTTTTTTGAACGGGGATTTCATTATATCACTTACCTAAGAATAAATCTGAAAATATTAAAGACTGTTTCTTTAATAACCTCGAAAAGCTTTTTAAGTATATCAAAAAAAGCAAGAGGCACACGGTTTTCGGGAGAGCCGTACGTCTTGCCGTAGGGCTCAAGAGTTACATCGAGATCCTCGGGATCTGAAATATCGTTGATAATTCCGCCGGCCACGGGCGCTAACAGCTCAATCAGGATTTTCTCTCCCGCGGTGCGAAGATATGCTGTTTTTGCCGCCAAGGTGTAAATGTTGTTACTCGGAAGGAAGTAGAGATCGAATGCTCCGAGATGACGGAGTAAAGCATTTACGGGCGCAAGCGGAATATTTACCAGTGCATATACCAAAATGGCATTGAGTGCATTACTGAGAAGCCTCAGTTCAACGGAATCATGCAGACCGAGAGCTTCGTCACCCGCATAGAAGCCTGCATAAATTACGGCACCGAGATCGACAAGATCAACATAATCACTCTTCGGAACAGTTATATTTGCAAGCTTCGCAATCTCGCTCACACTGTCAATTTCTTCGGTACCCTCCCCGTCGTAAAGCGGAAGCTCCAGCGTATCTTTAAGCGTACCGAGAAGGTGCTCGAACACCTCATAAGCCGCCGTACCTTCTTCAATTTTAAGCGACTTTGAAATATCTCCGATAAGACCGGGGATTGTCGTCGTAAAGCTTCGCATACCCGCTCTCATGCACCCTAAGCTGTATTCCGTAAAGCTGTTTTCAATGATTTCAAGCTGTTCTTCGGTGTATCCTTCGGGTAAGAGCGATGTATCAATGCCGTCGATATACTCCGTTTTAATATCAACCTTTTCATCCGAAAATGTTACTTTTCTGTATGCATTCGGATAAGTGATAAGGCTGCCCGTTTCAATATCGTAAATTCTGTTACCTTTCGCTGTGACGGCAGTTGAAATATCGTTTGCATGGCCGTGTCCCGTAAACACGTATTTTATACCCCAGTCAGCAAGTGCCGACGAAAATGTTCTGTGATCCTCAACGCAAAGAAGTCCCATTGCAACCCCTTCTATTGCAAAATGCTCCAGAACATTGTGATGTACCATGGCAATTAACTTTTTGCCGTCCTTTTTTGCCGATTCGACCTGCTTTTCAATCCATGAATAGAGTCCGTCACCGACAACTGCGTTATCCTCACGGTAAACACAGGCATCAATGCCTATAAGGCGGTAATTCTCGTCAAGCTCCGCCGTAAACGATGCCGATGTATCATGAATTTCCACAGCCTCGTCATATCCGATGTCCTTGTAAATTTCCATAAAATCGGCAAGATCAAGACGGTTTTTGGACTTGGAGGTGCGGATGTCATGGTTTCCCGGTATCAAAAAAATACGCTTGCCCGTACGTGCTTCGAATTCACGTAATTTTTCGGCAATTGCAAGATGTTCGTTCGGGTATCCGTCTTCGCTGATATCTCCGGGGATAAGCAGAATTTCACTGTCGGACTTCTCAAAACGTGACAGGAACTCATCAATAACAGCATCCGCTTCGTACGTCAGCATGCCCTTGGTGTTGCAATGGGCATAAATCGGATCACCCGGAAGATTCTTCACCTCGCTTATCAAAGGAAGCTCTGATTCAGGTCTGTAATGAATATCCGATGCAACATAGAGAGAAAGAGGCGTGTCACCGTCTGCAAAAGCGACACAGACCGTCTGCAAAAGCACAGACACAAGAACGATGATGCACATTAACAATTTTAACGTCTTTTTCATATCTGCAAACCCCACGTACTTTTTTTACAATTATACTTTATCGTGAAAAAATATGCAACAGCAAAAAGCAAAAAGGAAGCAAGTTTTCATCTTGCTTCCTCCGTTTTTAAAGGTTATCTTTTGATTGCCACTTCGTGTCCCGTCTTTGCGGATTCATAGATGGCATCGAGGATTCTCATAAGCTCTACGCCGTCCTCGGCAGGTGCGATACACGGAGTACCGTTCTTTACACAGTCAACGTAGTGATCGATTTCGTTCTGGAAAAGTCCGCCGAAGCTGAGCGCCGTACTCTTTTCAAAGTCGATGTCGACAAGATGTCCTTCGATATCGGAATAAAGATGTACTTCGGGATCAAGCTTTGCGCCCGCCTTCGTTCCGAAGAGTTCGATATCCCCCTTGGGCTTGCAGTTAAGACTGAAGCTCGCCTCTACGCTGAGAACGGAATCATCATCGAAACGTACAAGCGCCGTCGCCATATCTTCAACGTCACAAACGTCACTCGAAGAAACACCCTGAGCATTGTATCCCTTGCCGTCCTTGATGTCGGGACGGTTGAAAAGCTTCTGGAAGGTTGCTCCGTAAACGGAAACCGCCTTGGGGTTACCCTTGAGGTAACGTACAAAGTCAATTACGTGAACACCGAGGTCGATAAGAGGACCGCCGCCTGAGCGTGCCTTATCTCCGAACCATCCGCCGGGGTTGCCGTTTCTGCGGATATACGTTGTCTTTGCATAGTAGATATCGCCGAAGAATCCGCTGTCAACATATTCCTTTACAAGCTTGCAGTCATTGCCGTGACGGCGGACAAAACCGATCATGAGAAGCTTGCCTGCCTCTTCGGCAGCCTTCTTCATTTCCATAGCTTCTTTTGCATTCATCGCCATGGGCTTTTCGCAAAGAACGTGCTTACCCGCTTTGAGTGCAGCAATTGTACATTCAGCATGGGCGCTGTTCCATGTACATACACTGACCATATCAAGCTCGGGATGAGCTTTCAGCATTTCGTCCTTATCCGTATATGTTCTTTCAAGAGGAACACCGTATCTCTTTGCCTTTTCCTCGACTCTTTCCTTGTTGATATCGCAAAGTGCGTATAACTCAACATCGGGATTGTTTGTATATCCGTCCATGTGTGAACAGCTGATTCCGCCTGTTCCGATAACGCCGACTTTAAGTTTTCCCATAATCTTGTACTCCCTTTAAATTATTTACCGATCAACTGATCTTTTTTAGACCACATATCGTTTGTTACTACCAGCTCGGCAATTATTCCGTAAACATCGGCAATAAATCTGACGATCGGATCATACCAGTTCTTGCCGTTTTCGGGATGTCCGCCTTCGTTGGTCGTCTTTGTAATCTTGAAAGTTTCAAAAGGCTCATCACTCGTCGTTGTATAGGAAACGATCTCGATCGAATCCTCGGAGAAGTTGAGGATGTTGTAAATCGGATCCTCGGTGAGATAATCATGTCCTACTCTTTCGCCGAGAGGAGGAATTTCGCCATCCTTGAGAGCTCTCGGATTATTGATAGAGCCCGAAACCATGAAGATGGTTCCCTCGGGATCAATGACTTCACTCTTCTCACCGGTTTCTTCAACGTCCTTGTTGTTGAATACCACGTCGGAAATTGAGTAGTAATGGCTGTGTCCCGTAAGCGCAAGGTCTACCTTGAACTCATCAATGATGGGTGACCATACCATACGCAGGAGTGTATTTTCCGACTCTCTGTGAGGAAGTCTGCCACCGTAAAGCTCATGATGGAATACGGCTACTCTCCACTTGACATCGGGATTCTCTTCGACCGCCTTCTTTGCAAAAGCACGGTGCTCCGACATAACTGCACAGTTACTGTCGAACATAAGGAAAAGCACGTCGCCCTTTACAAAGTAGTAGTCCATGGCAATTAACGAATGATATTTTGCCTCGGTGTACTGGTTAGGCTGATTTGTAAAATACTTGTAAGCAATACCCTTTCTGTCATGGTTGCCGACAGCTAAGGCAACGGGAATTCCCTCTGCAGTATTGAGTGCCGCAGATAATCCCTGATATTCGGAACGCCAGCCGTTGGATGCATTGTCACCCGCTGTAAGAATAAGGTCAAGCTCTGCATTTTCGGATGCCTTTGCAAGAGTATTGTTGAGGTTAAAGCCGTCCTCCGAAAGCGCATTACCCTCGCCGTACTGAATGTGAACATCCGTTACATACATGGCGCTGAAGCTGTCATCCTCCATGGTGGAGAAGGTCTTGATTTCGCTTTCCTTGGTACCGGATACGCACTTGTAATAATAAGTTTTACCGTCTTCAAGTCCCGTTACGGTAACTCTGTTTGTGTAGTCGCCTTCAATTGTCTGCTCTGAAGCTGCCGTGAAGGTCTTTGCATCAACAAAGTCTGCACTTTCACTAACGACGACCTTGCTGACATCGGGTTCAGCCGAATACCAGGAAATGTTTCTCTGAGACTCGTCTGCTCCCACCGTGAGAAGAATTTCAAAACTGTCGCTGCTCTTGTAGTTTTCGAAGTAAGTTTCCCAACTTTCAAAATCCTCATAGAAGCCGGCAGCGCTTGTACCGCAGCCTATAAGCATGCACAAGCAGAGTACAACACAAAGTATTTTTTTCATAATAAGCCTCCCTGATTGAATATAATTGCTCAATGCGAATTTATATTAACACAAAATATAGTATAAATCAACCAAAATTTCAAATTAATTTGTATGTTTTTAAGGTCAAAAAGATTGACATCAATATCGTGTCATGATAACATTGAGATGTATATTAATATTTATCAGGAGGAAAATTTATGAAAATGTCATTCCGCTGGTACGGCGAATCCGATCCTATTTCTTTACAGTACATACGTCAGATTCCGAATATGCACAGCATCGTAAGTGCTGTTTACGACGTAAAGCCCGGTGAAGTCTGGCCCGAAGAAAGTCTTGCAAAAATGAAAAAAAACTGTGACGACAACGGTCTTGTTTTTGATGTCGTCGAATCCATTCCCGTTCACGAGGATATCAAGCTCGGCAGAGGCGAGGTCGATCACCTTATAGATGTTTACTGTGAAAACATCCGTCGCTGTGCAAAATACGGTGTCAAGTGCGTAACATATAATTTCATGCCCGTTTTCGACTGGACACGCACTCAGCTTGACAAAGAAGCTCCCGACGGCTCAACAAGCCTTGTCATGTACTGGGATCAGATGAGAGATCTCGATCCGCTCAAAGACGACATTCACCTTCCCGGCTGGGATTCCAGCTACTCTCAGGAAGAGGTAAGAGAGCTTATTTCCGCTTACGGCGAAATCGGCGAAGAGGGACTCTGGGCAAATCTTGAACGTTTCCTCAAAAAGGTTATTCCCGTTGCGGAAGAATGTGATGTCCGCATGGCTATTCATCCCGATGATCCGCCTTATCCGATTTTCGGTCTTCCGAGAATTATCACCTGCGAAGAGAATCTCGACAGAATGCTTTCAATCGTCGATTCTCCCGCAAACAGTCTTTGCCTTTGCACGGGCTCTCTCGGCTGTGCAGAAACAAACGACGTTGTAAAGCTTGTCCGCAAGTACAGTGCCATGGACAGAATCGCATTCATGCACATGAGAAATATCCTCATCCTCCCCGACGGAAGCTTCGAAGAGCAGGGCCACCTTTCCTCTTGCGGAAGTCTTGATATGTACGAAGTCACAAAAGCTCTCGTCGAAACGGGCTTCGACGGTTATGTAAGGCCCGATCACGGCAGAATGATCTGGGGCGAAACAGGCAAGCCCGGCTACGGACTTTACGACCGTGCCCTCGGTGCAACATATATAAACGGTCTTTTCGAAGCTTGTGAAAAGGCTTTTTCAAAGAAGTAAGGAGAATTAATCATGAATGTAATTTCAGAAAAAATAATGTCGATCGGTGTTGTTCCCGTTATAAAGCTCAACAATCCCGAACGTGATGCAGTCGATCTTGCAAAGGCTCTCTGCAAGGGCGGTGTTCCCGTTGCCGAGGTAACCTTCCGCGCGGCAGGTGCTGCCAAGGCAATAAAGCTCATGACGGACAATGTGCCCGAAATGCTTGTCGGTGCAGGAACGGTTATGACGACCTCTCAGGTCGATGAGGCAATTGAAGCAGGCGCAAAGTTTATTGTAACACCCGGTCTTGACGAAGAAATCGTAAAATACTGTCAGTCAAAAGATATCGTCATCTACGCGGGCTGCACGACTCCCACCGATTATCACACAGCTTTCAGACTCGGTCTTGAAGTTCTCAAATTCTTCCCTGCCGAACAGTCGGGAGGACTCTCAAAAATCAAGGCGATGAGCGCACCATTCCCCATGTTCAAGGTTATGCCGACGGGCGGAATTTCCCTCAAAAACCTCGGCGAATATCTCTCCTGTCCCGTCATTGCCGCTTGCGGAGGCTCTTACATGGTAACCGCTGACCTTATCGACAACGGCAAATGGGATGAAATCACGGATCTTTGCAAAAAGAGCATTGAAATCGTAAAGGAGGCACGCAACAATGGCTAAAATCGTAACTTTCGGCGAAATCATGCTTCGTCTTGCTCCGAACGGATATTACCGTTTCTTCCAGGACGACCAGCTTCAGGCAACCTTCGGAGGCGGTGAAGCCAACGTTGCCGTTTCACTCTCCAACTTCGGTCTTGACAGCGTTTACGTCACAAAGCTTCCTTCTCACGCAATCGGTCAGGCGGCTGTCAATTCACTTCGTTACTTCGGTGTCGATACATCGAAAATCGTTCGCGGCGGTGACAGAGTAGGTATTTATTTCCTTGAAAAAGGAGCTTCCCAGAGAGGAAGCGTTTGCATCTACGACCGTGCCCACTCTGCAATCAGCGAAGCTGTACCGTCCGATTTCGACTGGGATTCAATCTTTGACGGTGCAGACTGGTTCCATTTCACGGGAATCACTCCCGCTCTCGGCGGACAGCTTGTCGAAATCTGCAAGCAAGCCTGCATAGCCGCTAAGGCAAAGGGCGTCAAAATCTCCTGCGACCTCAATTACAGAGGCAAGCTCTGGACAAAGGCTGAGGCTCGTGAAGCAATGACACAGCTGTGCAAATATGTCGATGTCTGCATTTCCAACGAAGAGGACGCAAAGGACGTTTTCGGTATCGAAGCCGAAAACACGGATATTTACGGCGGTAAGCTCAACAAAGACGGTTACAAATCCGTCGCAAAACAGCTCGCCGATACATTCGGTTTTGAAAAAGTCGCCATCACCCTGCGCACATCAATTTCCGCAAGTGACAACGGCTGGGCAGGCATGCTCTTTGACGGTGAGAATTACTGCTTCTCCAAGGAGTATAATCTCCACATTGTTGACAGAGTCGGCGGCGGTGACAGCTTCGGTGCAGGACTCATTTATGCACTGATTTCAGGCAAAGACACTCAGAGTGCAATCAACTTTGCCGTCGCGGCATCTGCACTCAAGCATTCGATAGAAGGTGACTTCAACCGTGTCAGCGTTTCCGAGGTCGAAAAGCTTGCAGGCGGTGACGGCTCGGGCAGAGTCCAGAGATAAAACAATTAAGAATTTACGGGCTGAGCAATTAACCGTGCTCAGCCCTTTGTGTTTTCTTCTAATTTATTTATTTTTGGCGTAAATGCTAAAAGTCTGTACTAACCAAACGCCTCACCGAAGTCCGGGGAGGTGTCAAATGCACGGCATTTGACGGAGGGGTTGACGGTAAAATTCATATTAAATTCAGTTAAAAAACAATCCCTCAGTCAAAATCGCAAGCGATTTCGCCAGCTCCCTTTACACAATGGAGCCTGCCGAATCTGTGCAAGATTTTGGCATTTTCTTCTGAAATTACTTGTTTTGACACAAAAAAATCGGGAGAGTTTTCTCTCCCGATAATGCTATGCAATTAAGCCGCGGCGGGTGCGTTTATCTTTTCGATAAGCC
>JAZSPN010000029.1:0-2661 GCA_045537495.1 Acutalibacteraceae bacterium | reverse complement strand
GTACCACACAAGCTGTACGGTGTCAAGAGTAAAAAACACGCAGGTTACTTCCAATTTATTTAGTCACAGACTGTGTTGTGTTATAAACAATGCCGTTTTTTCATGATTTCCTTACAGCAAAAGTGCCCATAACTAAATATTTGCCAATTTCACTGTTTCTATATTGCGTTACAGGAAATAATAGTCGTCGTTTTTGATGCGTCCTATTTCATCTTTTTCCGCAAAGGTTACCGATCCGAGCTTATAGAGTATGACGGAATCGTGTTCGGGATCGATTATGGGGGCAAGCTCCGCTTTCAGTTTATTGATTTTACTTTCGGTCATAACACCTTCGAATGCGGAATTCTGTACGGGGACGAGATATTTTTTGGCTGTTTTCATAACTTTACCGACTCTCTTGGTGCCGACGTCATAAACTAATATCACGAACATTATCTCACCTGCCTGAAAGAAGAATATTTTTCGCCCGATTTGAAGAGGAGAGTAAGCTTGTTCACTTCGGCCCTGATAATTTGTCTGTAATTGAGCTTTTTTGATTTTTCGGTGATAACAGTATTCAGCTTGTCGTAAAGTGCTTTGAGCATGATCCTTTTTCCGTCATCGTTGAGGAGTACGGCGCCGCTTTTTTCGTATATAAAATGCTCTTTTTTTATCAGATTTTTGTTGATCAGCGAGAGAACCGTTCTGTCAACGACGAGGGGTTTAAAAAGCTCTGCAAGGTCGAGATTTAACGAGGTTTTTCTGTTGTTGGTTGCGTGAAGGAATCCGACTCTTATATCGAGGGGGGATTTGTTGATTTCGGTGGCGATAAGGTTGTACAGTACCGTGTTACCGAAGCTCATCATTGCGTTGAATTCATTTTTCGGAGGTCGGCGGGTACGCGAGATGAAGCGGAAATCTTCGTTTGTGATAAATTCATCGAAGCAGGAATAATACATTTTTCTTACATCCGCTTCAAGCATCAGCAACTCGTCGTAGCTTTCGGTTTCTTTTATCTTCTGAGCGATTGAGTAGCTTTGCTTTACCGCTTCATCGAGGTAATCACTCGGGCTTTGCTTGTTGTAATATCTGATGTTGAGCCTCAGATTGTGAATCGAACCGAGAACGAATTGTTTGGCGAGAGAAAGGCGACGGGCGGTGTCGAAATAGGCGTTGAGCTGTTGGTGAGTTACCTTTGGTGATCTGAGAGAGCGAAACGGCGTGAATGTGCCGAGCATTCCTCCGTTTTTATCGAAAACATTGATTTCAATTCCGCTGTTGAATGCTTTTTTCAGAAATTCGCTGTCAAAAACAACGTCGGAGTAAATGTTGATAACATCAACCGATTCTACGGGTATATCATATCCGTCAACATCATTCTCAAACAGCAAAGAGTAATCCTTTCGCCGAAGAATGCCGTCGCTGAGAATATCTCTTGTTTTTTTACTGTTGTAAAGCTCCGCTTCGTGCCACAGTCTGTAAGATGTTTTCGGCTGAGTGCTTGCTTCGGTGACGATGATTCCCTTTTTGTCGGCTTCAAACTTGTAGCCGAGATACTTCATTCGAACGGGAGAATCAATTCCGGATTTACGCTCGTTAACGGAGAGCTTTAGTGCCTCGGACATGAAACGCTTTATTTTATCTGAATTTCTTCGGATATCTTCCGTAGAATTTGAAAAAATTACAATGTCATCCGCATAGCGTATGAATTCGATTTCATTTTCTTCGAGATACTTATCCAGAGTGTGGAGATAAATGTTACACAAAACAGGGCTCAGCGGGGCTCCTTGGCGGATACCTTTCCGAGGTCTTACGATATTACCGTCTTCGATGTACGGCATCTGTGCAAATTTCATGATGAGTGCTGTTACAGCATCGTCTTCAATGATGTCATGAACAGATTTTCTGAGTATATCGTAGTCGATGTTATCGAAACAGGCAAGAGGATCGATGATTGAAGCCAAACGGAAATTCCGGGCATTTGTGCAATACAGCTCGATTGCATCCGATATACCCCTTCCCTTGCGGTAAGCAAAGCTCTTCGGGGAAAATTTTAACTCACATATTTCGTTGACGGCATCTATAACGGCATATTGAACAACACTGTCTATCGCGGAAAGCTTGGAAAGCTGTCTGTAACTGCCGTCTTTTTTTGCGATACAGAATCCGTCGGCCGGCATCGGTTCATAATATCCTTTCAAAAGCTCTCTGCACAGTCGTTTTCCGTTGATTTCAATCCAGAATACAGCACCTGAAGCCGTCATCCCGTCCGGACCGGGTTTGAACTTTTTTGCGGTGAGAAGCTGTGCCTTTGACAGCAGAATTTCTTTGTCGGCGATTTGATTCATCATTGTCGGTCACCTCAATCGGATTTTATCACAAATATATCTGAATTTCAAGCGAATATTTAGTTATGGGCACTTTTGCTGTAAGAAAATCATGAAAAAACGGCATTGTTTATAACACAACGCAGTCTGTGACTAAATAAATCGGAAGTAACCTGCGTGTTTTTTACTCTTGACACCGTACAGCTTGTGTGGTACTATATTTATGCAACTAAATGTTGCTCTAAAAAACCCCCTCTGGGGGATTGATACGTTTGCTGGGGTTTACGCTATTTGTTGACCAAAAGCTAAAAAACCCCCTCTGGGGGATTGATACTTAACTTATCAAAGGTTAACT
>JAZSPN010000107.1:0-1878 GCA_045537495.1 Acutalibacteraceae bacterium | reverse complement strand
GTTTTTGGAGCGGAGATACCGTCAGCTCCCCAGAATCCTGTCCCGAAGAATGAGTAATCGCCGATATTTTTTGCTTCGGGGAAAGAAATGTCCGCAATCTCGGAACAGAAAAATGCGAAATCACCTATATCTCTGACCTTCGGGAAGCTGAAAGCATCGGTCATTTCGCTGTAAGCAAATGCGAATTCACCGATTTTTGAAGTTTCGGGTGCCGAAAGCTCCGAGATAACGGAGCCGTATGCAAAGGAGAGCTTGCCGATGTTCTTTACTCGGTTGAGATCGATGCTTGAAAATTCACAGCGAAGGAATGAGCCTTCACCGATATCCGTTACGCTGTCGGCGAAGGATATGCTTTCCATCTCATGGTGGTTTACGAATGCGTAGTCGCCGATAACCGTATACGGGGAAGGAACGGTGTAATCCGACGGAAGAAGTCCCGTTACGGAAACGATCTTTGTTCCGTCGGTGATAAGCTTGTATGTCGGGGCGGAATCGGCGATAAAGATATCGCGAGTCAGCGGTACGCTTTTTCCGGGTTGTTTTGAGCCGTTGAGAGCAACGGCACGAAGTCGTGACGTGTTGCTGACCGTAAAGCTTCCTTCATAAAGCTTTGAGGAAGAAGAGGTGAGAGGATCGGTGCCGTCAAGTGTATAATAAAGAGAATCGGAACCGATGCAGGAAAGAGTAACGCTTGTCGGATTTTCGAATGAGTCGGCATAGCTGTTCGGGCTTAAAAAGCCTGTAAGTGCTTTTTCGGAGAAACTGATATCAATCGTTCCGAGAGAGCGAAGAGCATCGCTTTTGGCGTAAGCAAGACCGTTGCCGAAGATAAAATCCTTTCCGTTTTCTCCGAGATCAACTGCATTCGAAATCAGAGTGTCGGACAGATCATCTGCAGAGAGTGACGGGTATTTTGACAGATAAAGAGCGGCGAGAGCAGAAACGTGAGGAGCGGCCATAGATGTTCCGTCGAAGGAGATATAACCGCCTCCCATACATGCGCTGACGATGTATTCGCCGGGAGCACAGATGTCTATGGATTTTCCGTAGTTTGAAAAACTGCTCAGTGCAAGATATTCGTTGAGAGAGCCTACGGTAATACATTTTTCGAGAAGTCCCGGAGAGGATATGGAGGCATCCGAGAATTCATTGCCAGCCGCGGCAACGGGAAGACAGCCGAGATCGTATGCGATATCAATAACATAGCCGTCAACAAAAGAATCCATGCCCATACCGCCGAAACTCATGTTGAGAATATCTGCACCGCTGTAAGCGGCATAGAGAATACCGGCGGCAATAGAGGATGAAAAACCGGATCCGAGAGAGTCAAGAGCCTTTATCGGTAAAATTTTAACGTTGGAGGAAGTCAGATCGACAACCGTTCCCGAAACATGAGTTCCGTGTCCGTTGTTATCTTCAAACGGGACGGAAGATTCATCTTCGGAAAAGTTTGCACCGCCGCGAAGGATTCTGCCGTCGGGATTTTCCGCCTCATCATAAAAGCCGCCGAAAAGCGGATGATCGGTATCGATACCGGAGTCAATTACGGCAACCGTCACGTTGTCGGGCGCCTTTGGAAGTTCCGAAATAAACGTATCAATCCCCATGGCATCGGCCCCCCACGAGAGATGCTTCGTACCGATACCGACAGCATCAAAAGCGGATGACACCGTACCTTTTGCAGAGACTTTCTTGTCGTATTCAACGAAGTCGACATCCTTGTTGTTGAGATAATAATGATACGCGATAGTGGCAGTGCCTTCATTTTTGTATTGGAAAACGTTTAATCCGAAGGGGCCGTTGACTTTTGAAACGGCACCCATATCGTCAAGAGAAGCATCGGATTTCACGATAAGTCGAGTGGGTACAATGTTTTCG
>JAZSPN010000132.1:0-7606 GCA_045537495.1 Acutalibacteraceae bacterium | reverse complement strand
GGTAAGGGGTTCGATCCCCCTCATCTCCACCAGAAGCACTTGCAAAAAGCAAGTGCTTTTTCGTTTTATCTGCTCCGCGAGTTTTCGGGCGAATAAAGTATCACTTGATAACCTCGTATACCGAGTATTTTTGCCCGCTTTAAGAGTGGGTGTTTTTATGGGGTTATTTGTAGATTTGTTGAAATGTTTTTTTGTTGTGGTATAATTCAAAATACGAGGTCTTTTAATGGAGGATATACTATGAAAATAAACATCGTTAATGAGTCATCTTATGAGAGTTTAAATCTTATTTGTAATGGCAAAACATTTTCTTTAAACAAAGACAATACAATTACCAACTTAGATATTGATGATAATACTAGAATTGAAATACAGGTTTTGGAAAAGAACAGAGTATTATTAAACCTGTTGTTTGCTCTTGTTGACGGCTTTGTAGATGGCGAAAGTGTTGTAAATTCTCTTGTGTGTGATGTTTCTTTTAATATTTGTGAAACTGATGATTTACAAACATTAATTATCAAAGATTTAGAGCACAGGGACGATAAGAACGGATACATATATGAATCTGTTTTTATCGAAAACAACAATGTTAATAATTTGTTTTACAGCTTAACAAATACAGCTAAAACACGTAAGAAAGCCTTGTTTTATTATGTTTTTATTGTTTCATGGCTACCATTTATTTTAGCTTTATTAGGCTATTATTTCCTAGTGAAAGGAAATGTATTAGCTATACTTGCCAGCATTTTGATACTCTTTGTGTTTGCAATTCCCAGTTGGAAAAAAGCATCAGGAATGAAAAAATACTATAGTAGTGAATTTGCAAATGAAATATTAAACTCAGAATATAGAAAAATCATAGCAAATGACACTAAAACAGATGAACCTAAAGATATTATAGGAAAAGCAACATATAAAGCTTTGGACTTGTTATTTAAAAAGAAAAAATAAAAATTGATAGCATTCAAAACCGAGTAGAGTATAAAAACTCTACCCGGTCTTTTTTTATGCCACCTTATCAATTTCCACCATAAACTGCTCAAAGTGAATTGAAGTCTTACTGAAAATCTGATATACTGTTTATGTGACATATGAAAGGGGAGTTTTTATGAGCAGTAAGCAGGCGAAACCGCAGAATCCGCTGTGGCAGACAACTAAACCGGAGAGGAAAAGCTATTATACATATTTCTTCGGTCAGAATATGATCTACAACATGATAGCGGGATATCTGAGCACTTTTCTTCTTCTCATCGGAGTTGATCCCGTAAAATCCGCGGCGGTTATGCTGGCGGTCAAGGTGTGGGATGCTGTCAACGATGCTCTCTTCGGTGTTGTTTTTGACAAGATTAATTTCAAGAGCAATCAAAAATACATACCGTGGCTGAAAATTGCCTGTGCCGTTACGCCCGTCGCCACCGTTGCGATTTTTGTTATTCCCTCGGCGGCAAGTGAAACCGTCAAGCTCATCTGGTTTGCGCTGGCATATATTATCTGGGATACCGCTTACACACTTTGCGACGTGCCTGCTTTCGGCATAATTACCGCAATGACAAGCAATATCGAGGAAAGAAATACCGTTCTTTCGCTCAAAGGAGTCGCCGGCGGTGTCGGCTCAGCAATCACAACGGTTCTTGTAACACTTCTTATCAGTGAATTTGTAGGTCTCGGTTACGGTGCCGTTTCCGTCATTGTTGCGGCTGTGGCAATGGCAACGATGTTCCCCGTCTGTAAGTACTGCCGCGAAAGAAACCGCACCGTGGATGAGGAGCAGTTCACTGTTAGAAGAATGCTCGGATACGTCGTCAGTAACAAGTATCTTCTCATTTACTATATCGGCTATATATTCTATTCGGGTGCCCAGACCTATAATTCACTTCACATGATAATGGCTTACTATATCTACAAAAATTCGCTTGCTTCTCTTATTACGGGTACCGTTGCGGCATTGCCTCAGCTTTTTATGGCGCTTCTCGTACCTAAGATTATCAGAAAGCTTGACAAGGCGAAGCTTTTCAAGCTGAGTGCCGTTGCAACAGTTCTTTTGTCATTCCTTATCATTCCGACAAGAAACAGCTTCATTCTCTTTGTTATCACATACATGCTTCGTTCAATTCCTCTGGGAATAGTCGGTGTTCTGGCATTCGCCTTTACACCCGATTGTGCAGAGTACGGTCAGTACACCACGGGAACGGAAGCAAAGGGCATCACCTTTGCCATACAGACTTTTGCGGTGAAGCTTGCGGCCGCTGTTTCGGGATCGATGGGACTTGCACTTCTCGGTTGGTTCGGCTTCAAGACGGAGTTTGAGATAAACGGCATTAAACAGGAGGTCAGCAACTTTGCAGACCTTGAAGCGATTAACGCCATAGCTCAGCAGACGGGTGAAGCCCTCGACGGTCTTTGGTTTACTTACAACATCGTGCCTATCATCGGTCTTGTAATTGCCTTGGTTATCTGGTATTTTTATAAGCTCAACGACAAGGATGTTCAGGTTATGGCGGATTGCAATATCGGTAAAATTACCAAAAGCGAAGCAGAAAAGCTTCTTTCAAAAAAATACTGATGTTCAATTGAAAACGGTAAAAGGCTTATGTTTCCCCGTTTTCAACCGTAACGGGTGCTTTTGAAAAGAAAAACTCTTCGCAGCGTGTACTGTGAAGAGTTTTTATTGAGTGCGTGTCAGTTGCAGAGAATGTCTGTTTCTATGTATCTTACACCCATATCGTAAAGGGCTTTTGCTTCTTCAACCGTGTTGACCGTAAACAGAGAGAAATTGATGCCTTCGCTCTTTGCAAGCTTTATATTTTCTTCGGTGTTCTTATCGTAGCTTGCAGAAAGCCACACGTTACCGCCGAGTTCTTTTGCCTGAGCAATGATTTCGGGAGTCATTTCATCCACAAGATACCACAGCTCGATATCGGGATTGAGCTTGCGGATTGCCCTGAGCTGTTTAAGATTATAGGTGAGTACAATGGCTTGTTCGTCAAGGCCTCTTTCGCTTATCGCCTCAACAATGCTGTAAAGCATATCGTAATTTTCTACGCCTATTTCAATCTGAGGTCTTGTATCGGTGCCGACGAAAACATCGAGATATTCCTCGAGAGTGGGAATGCGCGTATCTTTATATTTCCACAGATTGGCACCCCAGCAGTAGCTGAAGGTTTTAAGCTCTTCGAGAGTGAGGTCCTTTATTTTGCCGTACTGACAGAATCTGCCGTCAACCTCTGCATTATGGATGACAACCCACTTGTTGTCCTTGGTAAGCTGAATATCACACTCGGCGGAGTAGTAGCCGTTGTTTACCGCTTCTTCAAATGAAGGCAGTGAGTTTTCGGGTGCCAGGGCGTGAACTCCTCGGTGGGCTGTCAGGTATACCGGATCTTCGGCGGAGCCTACACCGTTTTCGGAAAGAGAAATGAGCTGTTTCGGCTGATTGAACAAAACGATTATGGGATGAGTGGGAGAAAAAACACAAAAATAAATCGGCACAAGTATGAGGGTGATGATCTTATTTATAAAGCTTATCATTGAAATTACGTCCTTTCATCTTTATGAAGTAAATATAACATTTTTTCAAAAATAAAGCAACAGCATAAACGCTGAAAAATAATCTGTTTGCAACCGTTTCGGAATTTGTTGAAATATCCGAAGAATTATTATATAATTTTTGTGAAATCGGAAGAGTAAATTGACCGACACGGATGACTTTTTGAAGGGAGCTTTCAAAATGAGAAAGAGTAAAGCGTTCACTTTCAGTCTGGCAGTTTCTTTAATCGTTGCCGCGATTATGCTGATTTATATAATTGTCTGCCTTGCAAAAAGCTATATCTTTCCGACGTACAGAGTGCTGTTTCTTGCGGTTTCTTTTGCGGTGTTGCTGCTTGTGGCGCTTTCGAAAAGAATTCCGAATGCAGGCAAGGTGACGGCATCTACCGTAATTTTTCTGATTATCCTGCCCGTTTTCGCGTTTTCCGTACTCTTTGGCGCTACCGTTGAATTCAGAGCGTTTGACGGTGCGGAGGAAATCGGCGAATACTATCGGGATTTCGACTTTGAAAAGTACGGCGATTTTGAAGAAATATCGAATTACAAATATTATTCGATGGCGATTTTCCAAGAGGAAGCGTATACAACCTTCCTCAAATACGATGAAGAAAATTTCTCGAAAGAAAAGAACAGTATCGAAAACGACTTCGTTTTTTACGAAGCGCCTGCCGAAAAGGGCGAAGGTGAACCGACATTCTCCCACGAAGGCTTCGATTTCAGAACGGAAGTCAACGAAGAATGGTATCCGAAGGAGCTTCACTTAGTCGGAATAAAAGAAGAAACCCGTGAAATCGTACACGTGTATTTCGAGGACTATGATCTCGACACGGTAACCGACTTCGGCGAATTTCTGGATTTTTACTGCGGTTGGCGGTATGTCATGAAGGAGAGAAGCTGACAAACTCTTGCTATTAATCAACTATCTGATGTGATGAAAAACAACAAGTCTGTTTTTGACAGGCTTGTTGTTTTTATAACTTTTTTATTCGTTACTGCGTTTATACGGTTGTTTTTCGTTAGTAAGTCCTGCGAGATAATCCATACTTGTATCAAGTGCTAATGCTATACGCTTACACTGTTCAAAAGTATAATAACGCTTTCCGTTTTCAATTTTTGAATAATCACTTTGATCAATTCCTGTTAGAAATTGCATTTGGATTTGTGTCAACCCTTTTTCTTTTCGGAGATCTTTCAATCTGTTCATTGCTATCACCACAACAATTATGTCACACTGACCTATTGACAATAGGGTGAAATTGACCTATAATTACGTTGTATATTTCATTTTATTATGTGAAATATTAGACAAAAAATCATGAAAGATTTATGTGGTGAGAATGCAATGGATAAAAGTAACGATGTAAAATTTATGGAAGAATACCTTCGTAAGGCGATGACTTTTGAAAAATATGCTTATACGTGGAAAAATGCTTTAAATTCAGCGAATAATGTCGTTTTGAAAATACAAAAAGAGAAAGATAAAACTGTTTCGGGGTACGAAAACATTGAAAAAAAGATAATGAACCTGAATGATACATATGAAAAAGGAAGAAAGAAAAGAGATAAATCGAGAAGATCTTTACTTATCTGGATTCTTATTATAACGAGTATTTTATTTGCAATTATTACGGCAATTGTAATTAAGCGTGAAATCGGATATATAGTTCTTCTGCCGGAGCTGGTGATTTTACCTGCAATATTCGTGTGGTGGGTGTATAGAGATGACAAATATGCAAAAAAGTATACCTCGGAAGAGAAAACGGAAGAACAAAAAAGACTTCTCGATACAAAAGAAGAGTATAAAAATAAAAGGATACCGGAGATAAGTACGAAGCTTACGAATGCGAATTCGGAAAAAGAGAAGATCGAGAGCAATTTAGCAGAAGCGAATTCTGTTTTAGAGGAATTGTATTCACAAAATGTTTTACCTCCGTGTTACAGAAACTTTGTTGCGGTTTCAACGTTTTACCAGTATATCACAACATACAGATGCACTCAGATTAAAGGACATGGCGGAATATATGATACATATGAAAATGATTCATATGCAAAACTGATAATTACAAATCTTCAGCAAATCAATGCGAAAATCGATGATGTAATAGCCTATCAAAGACTTCTTTTTGAGGCGGTGAAAGAGGCAAACTCTACACTGCAATCAATAAATAAAGAACTTCACGAAATAAGTGTAAATGTTGAAAAATTTGAAAGACAATCTGAAATAACGGAATTGGCACAAGAACAAAGCTTAGCGGTAATTGAATACAGGACAAGAAACATAAGTTGAAAATTCAATACGAAACAGCAACCTTTAGTCAGGACCACCTGTTTTATGGGTGGTCCTGACTTATGTCACCTTTATAAAGCTTCGTCCGTGAAGCATTTAACAGGGGTGTCATTTTCGGGTGCGGTATGCAAATAATATTAACGGGTTATTTGTGAAATTTCAGCTTCGCCACACGATTTCGCCGTTTATAACGGTGGCTCTGACATAAGAATTTATTTCCAGAGGATTACCTTCAAAAATAACAATATCCGCATCCTTGCCTTCTTTCAGACTGCCTGTTCTGTGATCAACCCTGCATATGCGTGCCGCATCAATGGTAATTGCACGAAGGGCAGCCGCTTCGCCCAGACCTTCCTTCGCCGCGATACCTGCACATAAAGGTAAATACTGTATTCTGGAAACGGGGTGGTCGGTGGTTATTGCAACCCTGACTCCTGCATCATGAAGAATACCGACGGTTTTAAAGTCTGACAGACGGACTTCGTCCTTGTTGCGCGAGGCAAGAGAAGGTCCCACTATGGCGGGGTAACCGCTTTCGGCAATTTCCTGTGCAATAAGATGTCCCTCGGTGCAGTGGTCAATTGTCAGATCGAGGTCAAATTCTTTTGCAATCCTTATTGCGGTGAAAATGTCGTCGGTTCGGTGAGCATGGGCTTTAAGCGGAATTTTCTTTTCAAAAAGCTCTCTGTAACACTCGAGGGTGAAATCCTTGTCGCCGGACTGATCCTGTGAAAAATACTGCTTCGCACGGAAAAGCTCTTCTCTGATCAGCGAAGCGATTCCCATGCGGCTCGACGGCATATTACCGTTAAGACCGTAACAGTTCATCGGATTTTCGCCGAAAGCAATTTTAATTGCGGCGGGAGCAAGAACGATCATGTCATCAACACGTCTGCCGTAGGTTTTTATAAATGCAAATTGTCCGCCGACGGCGTTGGAGCTTCCGGGGCCTGCCATAACACCGGTAATACCGGCGGCAACGGCGTTGTGAAAAGCGCTGTCCATGGGATTTATACTGTCCAGCCCTCTTACGGCGGGTGTTGTGGGGTATGTGTTTTCGTTGCTCGTATCGTTTTGTGATGAGATTTTATCTTCGGAAATTCCGATGTGACTGTGGGCATCGATGAATCCGGGATAAACATTCAGGTTTTCTGCATCAATTATTTCTGCATCCGTCGGCGGAACGATCTGTTTTTTGATTTTTATAATTTTTCCTTTGTCTGTCAGAATATCAGCCTTTATCGGTGCGTCGCTTTCCATTGTATGCAAAAGACCGTTTGCGATTAAAAGCATATGTTTCTCCTTTCGGTTTTTCTTGTATGTATAGTTTGCCGCAAATGAGGGAAACTATCCTTGCAACTGTTTAGGAGGTGAGAGCATGAACAATAACAGCAACAGCAAGAACAACCAGAATAACCAGAGCAACCAGAACAAGCAGAACAACCAGAATAACCAGAACAATCAGAGCAAGCAGAACAACCGGAATAACCAGAACAGTCAGAGCAACCAGAACAAATAATTAATCATGCCATATCACAATGTTGAATCATAGCGTTATTTGCATAAGAGGTACGGGAGAAGAGGGTACTGCATCCTCGTCTCCGCAAAGGATTTTACCTGCTTTCTTCGAAAGCGGGTATTTTGTTTACAAAATATACTTTTGTAAACAGGAATAAATATGGTTTTGGAAGGAAGATTTCCGCCACAGCATCGTTAAAAATCCTTGAAATAGCCTCGTATTTCTTCCGATTTTTGCCTTGCTGTGACAAAAAT
>JAZSPN010000080.1:0-41394 GCA_045537495.1 Acutalibacteraceae bacterium | reverse complement strand
CGATAAACAAAATGTCGTCATCGCCAAAAGAAGCTTTTTCCAAAACTTTTTTGAAATAAGACAGATGACCGTGAATGTCACTGGTAACAAGAATACGTTTCCCGGTTTCTATAGAAATTTGTTTAATTTTTGTTGTTAAATCTAACATAACATATCATCCCTTTGAGCTGTTTTTTGCCGTATTTAAAGTTGAAACAAGAATTCTCTTTATTTCCAAGCAATCATTAAGCAAAGAATTGCCTTCCTGCTCTGTTATGTATTCGGACAATATCAGAAGTCTGAGCCAATATTCGGTTTCTGCGGTTTCTTTGAGAGATATCTGAAGCTTGGCTATAAAATCGGCTTTTGAAACGCCGTAAACAGCTTCATTTGCATTTGCACCTATGCTTGTTCCCGAACGAACTATCTGTTTTGAGATGATTGTTTCTTTTTTCTCCCTAACAAGATATTTATGGAGTTTTACTATTCTTGCGGCAAATTTCAAGGATTTGTCTAACAATATATTTTCTTTCATTTCACACCTCAAAAGAATAAAGAAAAAAGAATATTGAATAAATAATAATACAAACAGCGACGAAACACAATTTTATTATTTAATATTTATTCTCTATTCTTTCTTCTTTTAGCCTCACAAGAGGCACTGTATGGCCCGCCCGAAGGGATTCGAACCCCCGCTCTTCAGAATCGGAATCTGCTGCGTTATCCAACTGCGCCACGGGCGGAAGTGATTATATATCGAGAATGAAGCTGTGCAGGAAGCCGTTTTCAGAGAACATGACTTCGCCGTTACCTCCTGCGAATTCAAATATCTTCTGTTCACTTTCGACGGGAGTGACCTTATTTTTAGTCAGAACTGAGCCGTCGGATGCAACATCGGGAGCTTTAAGCCCGATATTGCTGAAGGCGTTGTTAAAGGCATCGGAGAGAGATTCAAAATCGCTTTCGACGGTTATATCCGCTTCGGTAACATCTTCCGAAATCTCGGTATCGGTCGCGGGCTCTGCCGAAGAGCCGATTACCGTGTAGAGAGGAGTACCGTCAAGGGTGTTGACAAGAGAGAGTCTGTTGTCTTCGGTGCGAAGACGGAAGCTGTTACGGAGAGTAATTTCACCCTCGGAATATGAGAAAACAACAGTATACGAATTGTAGGAAATACTGCCGTCGGCACGTTCACAAGTAAGGCAGAAAGCTCTTTCGTTCCCGTTGGGGTAGATAGTCATTCTGGCGGCAACGTTGGTATCCGCGGTAACCTCCTTTGTGAAAAGAACGGAATCTTCGGGGTCAAGAGTGAGGTCGAGAGAAGCGGAGAGCTCCGTCTTGCCGTCGGTAAACTCATAAACGTCAAGCCTTATGTTTCCGTCGTCGGTACAGACAACGGACAGCTCATCGGTGCCGTCACTGTCGATATCGTAAACATAAAGACCGAGGACGGCAGAAGAGAAATCGAGTGTCCTGTAAACGGTTGTTTCGGCAAGAAAAGTGTATTTTTCGCGAAGCTCTGTATTGATGAAATCGGAAAAGCACATAACAGCATCGTCAAAAACGGCTTTTTCGGTCGGAGTTTCCGTGGTTTCAACGGTATCACCGACAGTCCAGGGCTTTTCGGCGGGATTTTTGACATCGTTTTCCGACTCGTGATTATTAAATATTAAAGCACAAAGTATGCCGATTATAGCTATAACAACTGCAAGTATGAATATTTTTTTCATACACGTACTCCTTATACAAAATAACTTATTAAATAATACCATAAAAACTTCTT
This sequence comes from Acutalibacteraceae bacterium, assembly GCA_045537495.1. Taxonomy (GTDB): domain Bacteria; phylum Bacillota; class Clostridia; order Oscillospirales; family Acutalibacteraceae; genus UBA1425. The sequence goes on along the minus strand of JAZSPN010000080.1, from coordinate 39,632 downwards.
CAATTCAACCGATTTTTTGGAAAATAATCAAAATTATGACGGAATTGTTACTTGACTAACCCGACAATTTGTTTATAATTAAATAGTTGATTTGAAAGGAGAAGGAATATGGATTTTTTAGCGGAGTTTTTCTCGAATGCAAACACCGCCGTTACAGCAATCTTTTTTGTACTCGGTCTTGTCTGCATTATCAAGGGAGGCGACTGGTTTGTTGACAGTGCAAGCTGGATCGCGGAAGTTCTCGGTGTACCCAAGTTCGTAATCGGTGCAACGATCGTATCGCTTGCAACCACGTTGCCCGAAATGATCGTCAGCGTATCGGCGACGGCACAGGGTAATGTCGAAATGGCGGCGGGTAATGCCGTCGGATCGGTAACGGCAAATACCGCCATGATAATGGGTATATTTATTGTATGTATGCCGTTTGCGGTAAAGCGTAAGGAATTCACACCGAAGGCAATTCTCATGTTGCTGGCATCTGTTTTCATCTTTGTAGGATGTATTTTTACGGATATCAATGAAGCAACTTTCTCGGGTGAAACGGGAAGATTCCACAGTCTTTCCACGTACGGACTCATTCTTCTTATAATTGTATTTATTGTATTCTTTATTGAGAATTTTATATCGATGAAGAACAAGGAAGTTCAGATTGAGCCGAGTCCCGACAACATCGGAATTCAGACGGAGGACGGAATTGTTCCCGAAAAAGAAACGGCGACCGGGAAGGACTGGACGCGTAACCTTATCTTTTTCGCAATCGGAACCGTCGGCATCGTAATCGGTGCACAGCTTCTCGTCAATGCGGGTACCGAGCTTGCAGTCAGAATCAATATTCCGCAGCGAGTAATCAGTGTTATCGCGGTAGCAATCGGCACATCGCTTCCCGAGCTTGTAACGACGATTACGGCACTTCGTAAGAAGCAGGGAGCACTTTCCGTAGGTAACATACTCGGTGCAAACATCATCGACCTGACACTTATTCTTCCGATATGTTCATTCGTATCAATGGGTACGGGCAGCGGCGCACTTGCAGTATCGTATTCCTCGGTACACACCGATATGCTTATCTGTATGGTGGCTATTGCGGTTGCGGTCATCCCGACAATTATTACAAAGAAATTCCGTCGCTGGCAGGGAGCGGTTATGCTTGCAGGTTACGCGGGATATGTAATTTACACGGTTATCTGAATCTGGTAAAATAAAAGCTTGTATGACATTCACCATACAAGCTTTTTTGATGCCTATTTAAAAATCTTACCGACTACTTCAAAGAAGAAAGATAAATAAAGCGAAATCGTTGAGAAGAAATCGGCGATTTTATCGGTAATGTTGGCTATGGGGTTGAAATCAGAGGAATTATAGCCTTCGAGAATGCCGTTGTTGTCGTCAACTCCGTCGCTGTCAAAGGCAAATTCATAAAGAAGAGGAGATATGAGGGCGACGAGGAAATATGTGCCGGGCTTCACCGGGCCGAAGGTGTTGGAAATGCTCTTTACGATGTCCTTTGTAATGCCGTCGGCATCGTTCTTTTTGATAAGCTCATTCGCACCCTTGAGGAATACTTCATCACTTACGGTTGAGAGATCGTCTTTGAGAATGAGGTTGACTATACGAAGAAGCATGGTGACTTCGGTGCTGTTAATCGGGAATTTCTCACCGCCGGCATAGTGCCATGAAACAAGCTCTGTTGCGAGATCCCAGGGAGTTGTGTAGGCGCTTTCGGGAATTCTGATGCTGTACTGAGAAGCAAGCTCAGAAACACTGTTTTCGCCGTAGAGGGGCATTTCGAGAATATCCGTAAGACCGGTAACGGCGGTATAAACAAGGTTATAGAAGGGACTGCCCTCGTCGATACCCATCTGTTCCATTTTGAGAGAGCGTACAAGACGGTATTTGACACCCTCCTTGAGGAAGCCCTTTGCATAAGCGTTGAAATCCTCGTTCATGAGTCGTATGTGTTCATCCGTAAAACCGCTTACAACCGAAGTCAGAGCATCCGTGTCAATCTTTTTGATGGTTTCTTTTTTGTAGGTGATTTCTTCATCGGTAAAAGTCATTTTGCGGAATTCGATGGGATACATGGTGAGAGCGGTTGTGGCAAAGTCGTAAATCTTTTTGCCGAGAGTGCTTGTATAGACGGACACGTCGCTGCAATGCTCATGACCTGTAAGAACAACCTTGATACCCCAGTTAGCAAAGAGATCGGCAGTTGAATAGTGGAATTTGACGATGAAGTTTCTGCTGAGAAGTCTTTGAACGGGAAGATGGTCGAGAAGGTTGTGGTGCATCATGAGAATGGGATATCTTCCGTCATTCTTTGCGGCAACAGTCTGCTTTCTTACCCAGTTCATGTGATAAGCACTCATGCCGTCCTCGGTCGATTTCGAAGGATCACATGAGTCGAGGGCGATAAGACGGTATTTATCACCGAGATTCGCGGTGTAAGAGCAGGTTTCTTCATCAACGGTGAGAGCGAGATCATAGCCGAAATCTGCATATATCTCTTTAAACATTTCGACGTCGGTATCATTTTCTCCTGCACCGATGTCGTGGTTACCGTCAATTACAAAAACACTCTTGCCCGTTGCCTCTTCGAAAGCCTTGAGTTTTGCGGCAACATCGTAATGCTCCTGAACAATAGTGCGTCCGTTATCGACGAGATCTCCCGGGATAAGAACAAATTCAACGGAATCGTCTTCGGCACAGTTTTTGAGAAAAGCATCAATGATGAATCCGCTTTCATCTTCGAGAGCGGCACGACGGTTAGCATACCAGTAAATTTCGTGATCAATGGGACCTTCAAGCTCTTCACGCGGAATATTGTAATGAAGGTCGGAGGCTACTGCTATTGAAAGATCGGGTGCGGTATCTTTTGCGCCTACGGTGAGAGTTGCAAAAGAAAGAACAATTGAAATACAAAGAAGAATGCTGAGTGTTTTTTTCATAGAACAGAATCCTTTCAACTTCGATATACAGTTATTATACAATATTTAGTGTAAAAAAGCAATAAAAATAAAAAGAGCCGACGAAAATTCTCTCGAATAATCGTCGGCCGTATAATTTGATTACCAGTTGATGGAATAATCGTCTTCGATACCGAAAGCAACGGTAACGTCGATGCCGATAGCGGTAAGAGAAAGAGTCCAGTCCTGATAGAAGTTGGCAGTAACGATGTTGCCGGTTTCCTTTTCTACCTTGACGGAGATCTTGCAATCCTTGTAGGTTACCGAGATGCTCTCTTCTTCGATAACGCTCATACCGAGAGAGCCTGCACCTTCAACGATAGAATCCTTGGTGACGATGGAAATTGCCTTGCCCGCATGGCCCTGACCGAGCTTGATGTTGGGAGTCGTGTCGGGAATGAGGGTGATAACGATGTTGTAGTAATCACCGTTGTCCGTGCACGTGGCATTGATGACATCGGCAGTTGTAAGCTTGCTTACCCATGTCTGACCTTTGACGGGGAAATGCTCATTCTTATCTGCTTCGGATGTGAGCACCTGGCCTCTCGTCTTTTCGTCATAGCCCATGTTGGCGCTGATGAGCTTGTTGGCGATACCGCTGAGCATCTTGTTGCTGATAACGGCATCTCTCGTCTGAGTGTTGAGAGCATAGTTGCGGACGATACTCTTACATTCAGCCTTGATTCTGTTTGCGTTTTCGTTATAGTAAGCGATAACCTCTTCTTTGGTTTCGGGCATCTTTTCGGAATCGGCTTCCGTAGTGTCTGCTTCGGTGGTTTCCGCTTCCGTCGTATTTTCCTCAGTGGCTGCTTCCGTGATAACTTCGGTAGAATTCTCTTCGGATGTTGCGGAAGTTTCGACAGCGTCCGTGGTGGAGTCTGCGGGGATTTCGTTTCCTTTACAACCTGCAAACGAGCAGACGATAACAGTGGATGCGATTACGAGAGCTGCTGCGGATAAGAGTTTTGATTTGATTTCAACGAGTTTCATATGTACCTCCAAAAGTATATTAAAGGCATTATACTACATTATTAATTAAAATTCAATACTAAAAACACATTTGTTAAAATATTGTACGATAAAATATAACGGCAGAAAGAACTGCCGTTACAGAAAGTGAAAAGTTATTTTTCGTAGCCGAGCTCAAAGGCTTTCAGGTTCATGTCGAGGAACTTTTCGGGAACGGTCTTTTTGAGAGCTTCGATCCATGTTTCCTTCGGGATTTCGGTTTTCTTTGCGAGTGTGCCGATAAGAACGACGTTGACCGCCTTGGGAGAGCCTGCACTGACTGCGACGGAAAGAGCGTCGAGAGCTGTTACATCGGCACCTGCACCGACGAGACTGTCGATGATATTTTCGGGATAAACGGCATTACCCGTAATGACGGGCATGGGATCGATACACTGAGTGTTGACGATTACCTTGCCGTCGGGCTTTAAGTAGGGGAGCCATCTTGCCGCTTCGAGCTGTTCAAAGCTGAGAAGAAGATCCGCTTCGCCTTTTTCGATGATGGGGGAAGCGACCTTGTCGCCGTACTTGACGTAAGTTACGACGGAACCGCCGCGCTGGCTCATGCCGTGAACTTCGGAAACCTTGACATCGAAGCCTTCGGAAACGAGAGCTTCACCGAGGATACGGCTGGCAAGCAAAGTGCCCTGTCCGCCGACACCGACGATCATAATACTTTTAACTGACATAATTTTCGTCCTCCTCAGTCTGTAATGGCGTCGAATTTGCAAAGCTGTTTACAAACATTACAGCCGACGCACTGTGTGAAATCGATAACAGCCTTACCGTCCTTCATGCTGATAGCGGGACAGCCGATACGCATACACATTTTGCAGGAACGGCACTTGTCGGGATCAACTTTGAGAGGAGGATTATGCTTTACTTTCTTAAGAAGAGCGCAGGGACGGCGGGAAATGATGACGGAGGGAGCGTCTGTTTCGAGCTCTTCTCTGATTGCTTTTTCCGTTTCGGAAAGATTATAGGGATCGACAACGCGGACTCTTTCGATACCGACGGCCTCGGCAAGCTTTTCGAGGCTGACGGCGGCGGTGGGATCACCTTTTATTGTAAGTCCCGTTGTGGGATTCTGCTGATGTCCCGTCATACCCGTAATGGAGTTATCGAGGATGATAACAACGGAATTGCTCTTGTTATATGCGATATTGATAAGTCCCGTGACACCGGAATGGATAAAGGTGGAATCGCCGATTACGGCAACACTCTTCCCGGCGTTGGCCTCATCGGCCTTGTTTCTGCCGTGAAGTGCGGAAACGGAAGCACCCATACAGATGCAGGTGTCGAGCATGCCGAGAGGGGCGAGAGCGCCGAGTGTATAACAACCGATATCACCGCTTACGGTGACGTTAAGCTTTTTGAGCGCATAGAAAAGACCTCTGTGGGGACATCCTGCACAAAGAACGGGAGGACGTGCGGGAATTTCGAGATCGGTGGAAAGAGATGCCTTCTCATTACAGAGAACGACCTTTGCTATCATTGACTGGGAGTACTCACCCTGAAGAGTGAAAGCCTCTTTGCCGATAACATTGATACCGTTTTTAAGGCAGTGAGTTTCAATGTAGTCGTCAAGCTCTTCGATGACGTAAACCTTTTCGCATTCGTTTGCGAATGAACGGATAAGCTCAACGGGAAGGGGGTAGACACAGCCGAGCTTCAGGTAAGAAGCGTTATCTCCGAGGGCTTCTTTTGCGTACTGATAACAGATACCCGCCGTGATAACGCCGATTTTACGGCTGTTGTATTCAACGGTGTTAATGCCTTCGCTTACCGCATCGGATTCAGCCCATGCAATCTGATTTTCGATTCTTTCTTCAACGATGACGTGTCTTTTCTTTGCCATGGCAGGCATCATTACGTACTTGCCGGGATTTTTTTCGTAGGGACGAAGGCCCCCGTCGACACGGTCGGAAAGAGTTGCAAGACTGCGCGAGTGAGCAATACGTGTGGTAAGTCTTATGATAACGGGAGTGTCGAACTTTTCGGAAAGCTCATAAGCCTTCTTTGTGAAGCTCAGACATTCTGCCGAATCGGCAGGCTCAAGCATCATGGTTTTGGATGCTTTTGCATAGTGACGTGAATCCTGCTCATTCTGAGAAGAATGCATTCCGGGATCGTCGGCAGTAACGATGACCATACCTGCATTGACGCCGGTATAGGATGCCGTGAACAGCGGATCGGCGGCGACGTTGAGACCGACGTGCTTCATACCGCAGAAGCTTCTTGCGCCTGCAATGGCGGCACCGCAAGCGGTTTCCATTGCGACTTTTTCGTTGGGAGCCCATTCACAGTAGATATCGTCGTATGTAGCTGCAAATTCGGTAACTTCCGTACTGGGAGTGCCGGGGTAGCTTGAAGCGACACGGCAACCTGCCTCGTACAGACCTCTGGCGACGGCTTCGTTGCCGAGAAGTATCTTTTTCATGGTGAACACCTCTTAGAGTAATTGTTAAACACTATTATGACACAATTATTCAACTTCTACAATAGAATTATAGAAAAATTCTGAGTTATTTTTATCTTTTTCGCACTTAAATATTGCCGAACCGACAAAACAAAGGATAATTGACAAGATCATGGCAATGCAGGCGAAGAGAGGGCCTTTGCCGGCGAGCATAACCGCCGTATCGGAAGAAGCTCCGCAAAGAACCGCCATTTTGCTGACAGCGGGAATAATTGCAGTGATGAAGCCGCCGAGAATACCGCACCATGCACCGCCCTTGGTGAGCTTTTTGAAGTAGAGAGCGAGAACGTAGGGTGCGAGGAATGAACCGGAGATAATGCCCCATGAGTAGCTCATCATGTCGAGGATCGGAGTGTCGGTGTTTGCGACGAAATAGGAAGCGATGATGAAAACAACACAGAGGACCTTGGTGAGAATGTGAGTTTTCTTTTCATCCATGGAATTCTTCTTGACATGGTTGATGAAATCAATTGTGAGGGTAGAGCTTGCCGTAAGAGTGATGGAGCAGAGAGTTGAAACGGATGCGGCGATGAGGAGAACAAGAACAATTCCGAGAAGAACCGAGGGAAGACCTACCTCTTTGAGCATGAAGGGAACAACGTAGTCCTGAGCGGGAGAGGGCATTGAAGAAAGCTGATCGGGTGTGAAGAAGCGGTGACAGAGAGAGCCGATGAAGTATCCGCCGCCGGCAACGAGGAGTGCGAAGAATGTGGAAATTTTGATACCTCTCTTAGCTTGCTTGTCGTCCTTGATACCGAAATATTTCTGAATCATCTGAGGAAGTCCCCATGTGCCGAAGGAAGTCATCAGAACGGTTGCTGTAAGACCTGTTGCAGAATCGAAGCTGAGAGAAGGAAGTCCTGTGGAAGTCTTTGCATACTCGGCAAGACCTTTGAAACCTCCGACCGTGTCACAGCGGATAACGAAGAAAATAAGCAGAGAAATACCGAACATCATGATGATGCCCTGAACAAAGTCTGCACGTGCCTGAGCGAGGTATCCGCCGAGAACGAGAAGAAGTGCCGCAACGACGGCGATAATGATCATACATATATTATAATCGATGCCGAGAAGTACATCTGCTACGGAAGCGAGTCCCTTGTAGACGGATGCGGAGTAGGGGATCATAAAAATGAAAATAACGATACAGGCGAAGAGCTTTATACCGTTACTGCCATAGCGGTAGCCGAAGTACTGGGGCATGGTTTTGATTTTGAGTCTTGCGGAAACGTCGCGTGTACGGCGTGCAAGGACTTTCCATGCAAGCCATGAGCCGAATACGGCGTTACCGATACCGGCGGCAATACCCCAAAGACCGTACGAAAGACCTGTGCCGCCTGCATAACCGACAAACATAACAGCCGAGAAATAAGCGGTGCCGTAGGAAAGAGCGGATAACCATGCACCTGCCTGACGTCCGCCGACGGTGAAATCGGCAATGCTTTTTGATTTTTTGCCCGTTACGATGCCGATGACGACCATCATGACGATGTATGCGCCTATCGTAATCCAAAGTGTTGTGTTTGCCATAATGAAACCTCCGTTTGACGCTTTAAAGCTTTTATTCATTAAAGTGCTTTCATTTTACTACTTTAAATCGATTTTGTCAACAGTTTTTTAAAATAAATATAAACAAAAAACTCTTCGTACACACGAAGTATACAAAGAGTCTTAAAACCGATGAATGCGTTATTCGGGTAATCCGCCGTTTCTGTACATAATAAATTCAATCAGATCGGCGACACAGCCCTGATTGCAGTGGCACGCCTTGAATTTGCAGATCTGCTGGATTTTTTTCGGAGCCTGACCTGCACAGGCGGGAAGGCCGACGGTTTTGAGCATATCCCAGTCATTGAAATAGTCACCGATGGCGGCAACGTGGTCTTTGCGTATTCCGAGATCACGGGCAAGCTCCATTACACCGACACCTTTGTGAGTGTCTTTCTGAAGCATTTCAATGGTAACGGGAGAGCTGAGCATAAAGTTCGCATCGGGATTTTCAACCGAGGCAATGTAGTTGGTGAGATATTCAATAACCTTGGGCATACCCCAGAACATAACCCTCATCCAACCGCTCTGAGGAACACTGTCAATATCCTTGACAAATGTATGCGGCGACTTGTCAATCATCATTGTAGCATGAGAGAGGACACCGTTCTTGACAACATAAATCATGTCGGCACAATAGATGGCGACATCGACGGAAAAATAAGTGTTGCTGTACCGTTCTATTATATCACGGACGAACTTCATCCCTTTTTCGCCGATGGGACGGCTGTGGAGAAGTCGCTGTTTTTTCATATCATAGATACCCGCGCCGTTGAGAATTATTGCGGGCTGGTTGGCGGGAACACTGCCGTAAGGACGGATAAGGGAAGAAACCGTTCTTCCCGTTGCAAGAGTAAAATTACCGCCGAGGTCGGTAAATTTTTTGATTACCTCGTAATTACGCGACGGAAGCTTTCGCATTTTGTTATGGAGGGTTCCGTCGATGTCAGATACGACTAACCAATTCTCAAAAGTTTTCTTCATTTTATATCTCTTTTCATCATGAAAATTTTTCTGTCGTTATAAAAATACGGTCCTTTTTCGATAAGCCTCCCACCTCGCGGAGAATGGCTTTACCCTTACCGCGGATGACGATTTTGTCGCCCTCCGAAATTTTTGCATCATTTTTGAGCGACTGGCGACCGTTTATATAAACTCTGCCCGAGCGGATAAATTCGCAGGCCGTCGTGCGGGAAATTGAAAAAGCGCTTGCCGTAACGCTGTCAAGTCGGAGCGTGGAAACGGTATCTTTTCGTATCACGGAAGCCGTAACGGGTACGCACAGCTCATCACGTGAAATTTCGCTGACCGAGAGATTTGCGTGGCCCGCTTTATCGAATTCATTAAGGAGAAACTGAGCTATTTCGGACAATACAATTATATCTGCACCGCCGTCGTTTACGAGAATATCGCCGATGCACTGTCTTTTTACACCGAGTCCCATTAAAGCACCGAGGTAATCGCGGTGGGTGAGCGGTTTTTGAGAAACTGCCCTGATACGAAGAAAAGAAAGAGGGGAGTCGGATTCAGAATAATCAGAAATGAAAATACAGACCTTTCGTTCAGCATCGTCGTAACCGCCGTCGAAAATGTAATCGGCACGAAGCTGTCTGCAAAGGTCTTCGGCAAGAGTCTGTTGGCGCATATCGAGAAAATCGGTGCTTGCCGAAAGAGAATATTCGTCGCAAAGACGGAATTTATCTTCGATTGAAGCTAAGAGAAATCTATCTTCCTTATCCGTGACATATCACCCCGGAGATTGATTATAGCAACTATTGTCAATAAATACAATAATATTATTATTAAAAATTGATTAAGATCTCATTAAAATGAAAAACCTGCACGGCGAGAAACCGTGCAGGCAAATAGGTTTAATCGCGGATTAAAGAGTGATGAGGTAATCAACAACACCCTTGGCACCGTCAAGAGTTGCACTGATGAAGGAGATCTTTGCAGTAACATTGTCGATAGCAACGTTTACCTTGTAATTCCATGTACCGGAAACGATCTTGCCTGTTGCATTGTCAACCTTAACATTGATCTGAGCGTTTGTGTAAGTGAGAGTGATTGCACCGTTGGAAGTGTCAATTTCAACACCGTCAAGCTCATCAATAGCATCCTGAACTTCACCGAGAGTAGTGATACCGTGACCTACAGTGCCTTCCTTTTCGGGAGAGGACATGCCTGCAACCTGATTCTTGAGGTTGATTGTGATAGTTGTGTACTTGCCGTCGTCAACAGCGTTTGCACTGGAAACATCGGAAGCTGTGAGCTTATCGTAACCGCCCGTGATGTTGCTGACAGTGCCGGAGTTCTTATCGAGAGCTTTTCTTGCGATCGGTTCAAAGAGGCTGAGGAGCTTACCGATAGCACCCTTACCGCCGTCAAGGCTTTCGAGGGACATCTTTTCCTGAGCCGTGGGAGGATTCTTGTCTGTTTCCGTAGCTGCTGCCTTGTAGAATTCTACGATGCCCTCTGTTGTGTTGAGGTCGAATTCGGCTTCGGCTGCTGTTGTGTCTTCTTCAGCTGCCGTTGTATCTTCAACAGTTTCTTCTGTTGTGTCAACAACTGCATCTGTTTCGATTTCAACAAGAGCTGTTGTGTCGTTTTCGACTACAGCTTCCGTTGTGCCGGCTTCGGGTTTTTCCTCATTGTTACCGCAAGCTGCAAGTGAGAGAGCCATGATAGCAGCCATGGTAAGTGCTAAAATTTTTTTCATTTCAATACCTCTTTCAGTTATGTTTTTTTGTGACACTATATCCTGTTGCCACAAACAGCTACATTATATCATTATAACGGTACTAATGCAACTAAAATTTTTAATTTAATGAAAAATTAAAATTATTTCTTCTCGTATTCTTTGATCCAGGCAACCATGTCGGTGACGGACTGCTTGACGGACATCGGGTTGTAGTCGAGCTCCTTGCGTGCCTTTTCGATGGAGAAATTGCAGTTTGACATGAGCTTGCGGATTGTATATCTTGTGAAAAGGGGAGTCGTCTTGCTTATTTTGTAGTAGACCTCCATAACGGGGGCGGCAAAGCTTACGATGCCGTAGGGCATCTTGAGAGAGGGGCACTTTTTGTTGCAGACCTCGGCAACGGCCTTTATAAAGCCGTGAGTGGAAATCTGTTCACCGCAGAGAATGTAGCCTTCACCGCTTCTGCCCTTGAGAGCGGCGCTGTACATGCCGAAAGCCACGTCGCGGACATCAACGAAGTTGTATGCGCCGAAGCTGAGAGAAACGGGGAAGCTGCCTTTTATGAACATACGTACCATTTCTCCGACGTTGGAAACCTTGAAGTCGTAGGGACCGATACAGGCGCCGGGATAAACCGTCACAACGTCAAGACCGCCTTTTCTGAATTCGTCGAAAACGTAATTTGTCGCGGTAGCCTTGGTTTTGGCATATGTACCTTCAAGCTTGTCGGGCTCAAAGACATCGACCTCCCTCATGACCTGATTATCGGGAAGGGGAATATAAGCATCGACGGAGGAAGCATAAACGAGTCTGCCGACGGAGCATTTACGGCAAGCCTCGACAACATTTTTTGTACCGCCGAAGTTAACGTTCCATACGGCATTGTCGTCGGAAGCGTTTATATCGATGATGCCTGCAAGATGATAGACGTAATCGGCACCGTCAAACGCCTTTTCAAGAGATTCGATATCGGTAACGTCACCGTAAACCTTTTCGCAGTCGATGCCGTTGAAGATATCGGTATCCTTTCTGATGAGAATACGGACCTTTTCACCGTTGTCGGCAAGCACCTTCAAAAGTGCGTATCCGATATGTCCCGTGGCACCCGTGATAACGTGAAGCTTTTGTGACAAGAGAATCAACTCCTTTTAGATTTATAAAAAATATTATATCATAATCCAACCCTTTTTTAATTTGTTTGTCGAATTATAAGTGAAAAAATAGATATAAAATTTAAATTTTTTACTTGAATTTTGTTAATTTATACTGTATTATATTCTGGTATGAACAACATACAATTCGAAAAGGAGTGTAACAAATGAGAAAAATGTCAAAAGTAATTTCAGTTGTTCTGGTAATTTGTATGCTTTTATCTACGCTCGGTCTTACAACTTTCGCGGCAGGCGCAGATGTGAAGACAAAGCTTCAGAACGGTCTTGCAAAGGGAATCGAAGCTGTTTTCAACACGGTTTTCGGTGCGGTAAATCTTCTTCTTCCCGACGGCGAAACCTTCTACGATGTTGACGAATACAAGGATGAAGACTTCTTTGACGGCAACGGCGAATTTGTCGAAGAAGCTCCCGAAGGCGCACAGTGGATGCTCGGCTCTTCGGAGGTTTCCCTTGTTCCCGACGACTGGAAGGAATACGATTATTTCCTCGGCGGATACATCATGCTTGAAAACGGCATGAACAACAGAGTCGAAGAAATTCTCGACGATATGAGAGCACGTGTCATCGCAATCGGCGACAACACGGACAGGGGCGTTGCTGTTTTTGCAACAATCGACTCCATCGGACTTACAAACCAGGATATCCGTGAAATCAGAGCAAAGCTTGTTGAAAAAGCGGGCGACGATTTTGATTTTGCAGGAATTTCCGTATCTTCCACACACTGCCACAGCGGTATTGACACGGAAGGTCTTTGGACAAATATCTTCGGCAAGGCGGTCAAGAATCTGTTCAAGTCGATTACACGTATCGGCAAGCTTGATCAGGGTACCGATCCCAAGTACATGGAATTCCTTTATGACAAGGTTTCCGACGCGATGCTTGAAGCTTGCAAAGAAATGGTTCCCGGTACTCTTACATATGCAAAGAAGGACATCGGTGATGATTATTTCGGCAACAAGAACCGTTCTTCCGCATCTGCACTTATCACCGATATGCACCGCTTCGTATTCACACCCGATGTTGTCACAAAGGAAATCAGACCTACAATGATCGTCAGCGTTGCTGCTCATCCCGATGTAGCGGGACTTCCCACCAGTGACGGACAGGGCAACGGCAGAGGCATTTCGGGCGACTTCATCTACTACATGGGCGAAACAATCAACGGTGCAGAATATGATTTCATGTATTTCAGCGGTGCAATCGCAGGTATCTACATGTCGAGAGGCGTTACAAACAACGGTCAGGTATTCACTCACAGAGTACAGCAGTCCGCACGTTACGGCAACGAGCTTGGCAGAATTGCACTTTCTCTTACAAAGACGGAGCAGGAAATCATCGACGATAACTACATCACCAACGATGAAACGGAAGCCAAAGAACGTGCAATTGCAGAAGCAGACGGCGGCAAATATCATCTTTGGTACGAAGGATGGGAGCCCACAACCGAAAAGGAACTCGCTCCCGTATTCAATATCGCATTCAGGGAAATTGACGTTCACGTAACAAATTCCTTCATCAAAATTGCCGGAAAGCTGAAGCTTGCAAACTACGACATTCTCAAGGACGGCAGAGAGTATTACATCCGCACTGAAATCGGATACATGGAGCTTGGCGATGTCAAGGTAGCACTCATGCCCGGTGAAGTATGTCAGGACCTCGTTGTCGGCGGAACATCTCTCAAGGCTGAAACATCCTTCAGCGGTAAGGATTTCGAGGGCAAGACAATCGCCGAGATCTTCGGTGAAGATACAATTGCGTTCGGACTTATGAACGATGCTATCGGCTATGTTGTTCCCGATAACGATTACTGCATGAGCATTGCATTTGATCACTATCATGAGCTTATCAGCCTCGGTAAGAGCACTGCATCTACAATTATGGCAGGATTCGAAGAAATTGCAAAGGGCAACTGATTCCCACCGCAATAAAGTTAACAGTTTAAAAACGGCAGAGTTACTCTCGGTATGAGGTAACTCTGCTTTTTTGCTTAAAGGCATTAATGATCGTTTTCTTGAAAAATGTCTATTATATAGTAAAATATACAAAAGTAATTAACAATATGATTGACTTTTGTTAAATACGGATATACACTTATAACGTGCGCGGCACAAAATATAAAATTGAAAGGAGAATCAATGTGTTAAAAGCAAAGAAAGCGTTATCGGTCTTGTTGGTAATTTGTATTATCGGCTCATCAGTCGGTATTACATCGTTTGCGGCAAAGGATTTCGAAACAAGGGCAGAGGAATTCATAGGCAGAGGTCTTGAAGCATTTGTTGCGGTTGTGCTGAATGCTGTCAGTGCGATTATTCCCGACGGAACCAATTTTTATGATATTGATGATTATAATAAGGACGGATTCATGAAGGGATCGTACGAGTTCCTTACAGAGCCGGAAGAAGGTGCACAGTGGTCACTCGGCTCATCGACGGCATCGCTTGTTCCCGACGACTGGCAGACATACGATTATACCCTCGGCGGATATTTCAATTTTAACTCCAAGAACATATTGTACAACAAGGTGGAGAGAATTTACAGCGATATGCAGGTACGAGTCATTGCCGTAAGTGACGGCGGAGGAATCAAGGTGTTCGCGGTTATTGACTCGATCGGAATGACGAATAAGGATATACGTAAAATCAGAGAGGCGGTCAAGAACAAGGCTCAGGGAAGATTCGATTTCGACGTTATCAATGTAGGTACAACGCACAGCCACAGCGGTATCGATACAGAAGGACTCTGGACAAAGGTTATCAGAAAGATTTTCTATAATCTGTTTATGGCGTTGACACGTTTAGGCAGGCTCAAAACGGGCACGGATCCGAAATATATGGATTTCCTTTATGATACCGTGTCTGACAGCATCATAGAGGCTTGCGAAAACATGACGGAAGGTACAATGTCTTTTACCAAAAAGGATATAGGAGAGGAATATTTCAAAAACAAGAACAGACCTTCCGCATCGTCGCTTGATACGAATATGAACAGATTCATTTTCACTCCGTTCGATGAAAACGAAAAGCCGACAATGATAGTAAACATTGCCGCACATCCCGATGTGGCGGGAATGGCAACAACCGATGGCGATAATAAATTTATCGGTGTGGACTCGGGCAGAGTTTTGTCGGGCGAATACCCGTATCACATGGGTGAGATCATCAACGGAGCGGGATATAACTTCATGTTTATGAACGGTGCCATTGCGGGTATTTACATGGAAACAGATGATGCCGAAAACTATCAGCCGATCAATGAAAGACCTGACAAATCGAAACGCTACGGTGAGGAGCTTGGCAAAATAGCACTTTCTCTCACGCTTACCGAACAGCAGATTATCGACGATGAATACTTGTCGAACGATGAAGTCGAAGCGAAGGAAAAGGCGATTGCAGAAGCATCGGGTGAGAAAAATGAATACAGAATCTGGTACGAGGGCTGGGAGCCTTCCGAAGAAAGAGAGCTTGAACCGATACTCAACATTGCGCTTAAAGAGGTCGACATTCCCGTAACGAACGCATTTATCCAGATTGCGGGTAAGCTGAATCTTGCAAGTTACGATGTATTGAAGAAGGGATTTAAGTACTACATCCGTACAGAAATCGGATACATGGAATTCGGCGATGTGAAGATGGTGCTTATGCCCGGCGAAATATGTCAGGATCTTGTATACGGCGGAGCATCGCTCAAGGCGGAAACCTCCGTGGCGAACAGGGATTTTGACGGCAAGACGATATTCGAGATTTTCGGCGAGGACACAATTGCACTCGGACTTATGAACGATGCAATAGGCTATGTGCTTCCCGATAATGACTATATTTTCTCACTGTTCCTTCCCGAATTCAGTGCGAAAGAATTTGAAGATTTCTTCAATGGCAACAGTCACTACCAGGAGATGATTTCACTCGGAAGATATGCGGGCTCAACGCTTATGGCGGCATATGAAGAGCTTGCAAATGAAATCGTAAGATAATGTGTTAAGGTCTGCAAAGGTAAATCCGATGCAGACCGATTTTTTTGTTAACTTAGCATAAAAGATTGATGTAATCCGCTTGACTTTTTTGTAATGATGCAGTAAACTTTCTTTGAGCGTAAAGCGCTGAATTTACAGGTAAGGAGTCAGAATTTATGAAACTCGGTATTATCAACGGCTGGACGGAAGACTGTTTTAAATATGTACAGGAAAAGGGACTTGAAGCAGTCGAGTTTTGCGTAAATCACAACTATGACAGCAAGGAATTCCTTGATAAGGCAACAGAAATCAAGGGTTATTCCGAAAAATACAACGTAGCGGTAGGCTCTATCGGCAGATGGGGAATGAAGAGAGTTGACGAAAACGGCGATATTATCCCCGAGGCACTTCAGGCAGATTATAATGTAATCGATGCCGCATCGATAATCGGCTGCCCCGTATACAATTGCGGATGTAATGCGGTTGAGGGCAAGACTTTCCCCGAGAATTGCAGAATTGCCGTTAATTACCTTTCGAAGCTTATCGACTATGCAAGAGACAGAGGGGTAAAGGTTGCCGTTTACAACTGTGACTGGGAGAACTTCGTAGTAACTCCCGAGGCATGGAATGTTGTTCTCAACGACCTTCCCGAGCTTGGTATCAAGTACGATCCTTCTCACTGCATATCGAGAAACGGCGACTACCTCAAAGAGATGATGGACTGGGGACACAGAATTTATCATTTCCATCTTAAAGGCACACTTTACATCAACGGCATACATTACGACGATCCGCCTGCAGGACTCGACATGATCAACTGGCGTCCCGTCATGGCACTCCTCTATATCAAGGGCTACGACGGAATGGTATCGATTGAGCCTCATTCAAGTGTATGGCAGGGCGATCTCGGACAGTGGGGCGTTGACTTTACAATCAAGTTCATCCGTCCGTTTATAAGAAATGCAGAAGCGTCTTCCGACGGAAGCTCACCCTATATGCCGTAAGGTATAATCATACACTTTGAGGAGTGATACCGTGGCAAAAGAATCTGTTAAAACGGGTATGCAGAACTACATACCGAAAAGGGAATTCAACACTTACGTAACGGCGGCACTGGGACAGTGTCTGGTTTACAGCTGTATGTCGAGCTACATAACCGACTATTATATGTCGGTGTTGAGGCTTTCGCCGATGTTTGTGTTGCTTCTCATGTTGCTTGCGAGAGTGTGGGATGCCGTCAACGATCCGATGATGGGCATGATAGTGGACAGACACAAGACGAAATGGGGCAGAATGAAGCCCTATGCCGCACTGTCTGCAATACCCATCGGTGTCTTTACGGTGCTCATGTTCTGGAATCCGGGACTTGAAGATACGGCACTTTACGTGTATTCGGCGTTCATCTATGTTTTGTGGGGAATGCTCTACACTTCGAGTGATGTTCCCTACTGGGGAATCGCGAACGTTATGACACCGAATCCCGACGAGCGAGGAAAACTCATATCGTGGGCAAAGACGATGGGCGGAATCGGTACGGGAATAGCCACCGTTTTACCGCTCCTTATAGGTCCTTTGCTTGCGAAGTTTTTGCCGGGAACCGATGTTGAAGCGAACAAGTATTTTTATACGGCGCTGTTTGCATCGGTGGTCGGTATGGCGATATTCTCCACGCAGTCATTCGCATCGAAGGAGCGTGTTGATGTTCCGAATACAAAGAAGAAGGCGAAGGGCGAGCCGTCGACGCTTTCGAGAATATTCAGATGCAAACCGCTTATGCTTGTTGTCACGATGGGCGTTTTAAGCTTCGGCAGATATATGCTTCAGGCGGCAGCCGTTCACGTGGGACGTTACGGCTTTTACATGGGGCCGGATCCTTCGGGACTTACCGAGGAAGAGCTTGTTCTTGCCGTGCAGGGAAGCATTTCCAAGGTGACGATGATAATTCAGGCATGTGCCGCAATAGGAATGTTCGGCTCAATGGTAGTGCTTCCGTTCCTTTACAAGAAGTTCAACTATAAACAGCTTATGCTTTATACCTGCCTCGGCGGATTTGCGGCAAGTGTTCTGACTTGCATCGTAGGCTGGACAACGCAGAATCTCTGGATCTGCATACCGTTCATGATAATTGCAAGTATTCCTCTCGGAGTAATAAATGTTGTTTCGTACGCGATGGTGTGCGACAGTCTTGACTATATGGAATGGGAAACGGGACACCGCGACAATGCCCTCGGCGGAGCGTGTCAGTCGTTTGTCAACAAGCTCGGTAATGCGCTTACGACGGTGCTTATCATCGTGATGTATATGGCGGTCGATCTTGATGTGGGAAGCATGTACAGCGAGAATGCCGTAATTCTTGCGACAGACCTTACTTCGGGACAGAATTTTGCTATGTTCTCACTTGTAACTCTCGTTCCGGGTATCAGCTTGCTTCTTTGTTCAATCCCGATATTCTTCTATGATATCGTAGGAGAGAAAAAGGAAAAGATTACACGAGAGCTTGCCGAAAGAAGAATGAAAAAAGGCGCAATAGCAGATTAAAAATAAAAAGCCGATGATTACTTTGAAAGTTTTCATCGGCTTTTAAATTTCATTTTGCGAGTGCTTATTTTATAAGCTTAGCGGAATTTTCGTCAATGTAGAGTGACCAGTCGGGGTGAGTGCGGAGCATCGTGGCGGGGACCATGTTGGAAATTTCGCTGTTGAGCGTTGCGTAAATTGCCTTTGCCTTGACTTCGTGAGGAACGCAGGTGATGATTTTTTTGCATTTGAGAATCTGATAGACAGTCATGGAAATGGCCTGCTTCGGGACATCGTCGATGGTGGGGAACCAGCCTTCGCCGACCTGCTGATTTTTGCAGGCATCGTCAAGATTTACGACGATGTAGGCTTCTTTTGTGTCGAAATCGGCGGGAGGATCGTTGAAGGCGATGTGACCGTTTTCGCCGATACCGATAAGACCGAGATCGACCTCTTTTTCGCGGAGAAGACGTGTGAGCTCGGGAATGCTGTCGGGATTGCCGTCGACGAGGTGATAATCAAGAAGGTTGATTTTGGATATGAATCTTTCCTTGAGATATTTGCGGAAGCTTGCAATGTGAGTTTCGGGAAGACCGACATATTCGTCGAGGTGGAACATTTCGACCTTGGACCAGTCAACGTCGGAATCGATGAGAGCGGAAAGGGTTTCGAACTGAGAAGAGCCCGTGGAGAGGACGATTCTTGCGTAGCCGTTCTTTTCGATGACTTCCTTGAGATAAGAGGCGGCCTGAGCGGCAGCTTTTTTGCCGAGATCGGCAGCATCCTTGCAAATGTTTACATTCATGATAAAACCTCCGTGTTATTAATATTTATTAAAAAAATAGTTTTCTAAAGCAACGAGGAATTCGTCTTGCGACATATCGCTGTTACCGACGGAATAGAGAGCTTCGAGAATGAGAAGATCTGTATCGGAAAAGAAATCCGAGGGATTTGCGGAAATGACGGATTCGAGAGGAGTATCGACAAAGCCGTTGAAACCGCAACAACAGAAGAGATATTTGCACATAAGCTGTTTACGCTGAGCGATGCTTAAATCCGAGGGAATAAAAATTTTTGCACCGATAACGGAGCCGTAGGGATCACTCAGGCGGTCGAAGCCTTCTTTGTCGGAGAAGTTGATTACAAAGTCGGCATCGGAGGAAGTCACTTCGCGAATACCGGGAAAAGCATTGATTTTGTTCAGTGTATCGACAATTTCGTTCAGTGATTCGGCATCGTCGGGTGTGAAATTGCCCGAGAGTGCCAATTTTATTTCGCCCGAGAGCAAAGACGGGGCGGAATCCTGAGAGCTGAACAGTGTATTTTTGCAAAATGCAGCGATATCGGAATAATTTACGGAATCGGAAGTGTAGACATAGGTTTCGCCGGTGTAACCGTTGTCAAAAACGATGCTTGTCGGCTCAAACGATCGGTCCTTGTAAGTGAAGTCGGCGGAAAAAGGCTCTTCGACCTCTGACTGATTTGTGCATGACGTGAAAAGGAGAAAAAACAGCGGAAGAAACAGAAGAAATTTTCTCATAACTGCACCTTAATTCATTTTGAAAATTTGTTTTGAGTATTTTCTCAGTGAAAACAGAAGGATCATTCCGAGAACGTAAGCGGAGAGTATTTCTCCCGCGGAAACGGTAAAGATGAGATAGGGAAGACTTCCCGGAGCGCCGTAAGTGTAGCGAAGGACAAAGGGGATGATAAGTGCATTGAAAACGACGGGAGGCACGGGTGCGAGCCATTTATATTTTCTTAAAAGATGAGTTGTGACGGCGGCGAGAAGTGTGGCAATACTGCCGAAAATTATATCCCATAAGGCACAGCCCGTAATGATGTTGGAAACGACACAGCCGATAAACAGTCCGGGGACGGCGGCGGGAGTGAAGTAGGGAAGGACGGTGAGAGCCTCCGACAGACGAAGCTGAACGGCGCCGTTGGCAAGTCCGAAGGCGTTGGAAACGAGAGTGAGTGCAACGTACATTGAAGCTATCAGAGCACTGCTTGAAATAAAGACTGTTTTTTTCACACATATTCTCCTGAAAACGAATTAAAACTACATATTAGATTAACATATATCGGAATTAATTTCAAGAGAAAGCATGAGGAATTTTAGTACTTGTAAATTCACGGAAAATCTGTTATAATTATACTAATTAAGTATGGGTAAGGGTGCAGAACCGATGAAAATATCCGTTTGCATGGCGGTATACAACGGAGAGAAGTATATTCTTTCTCAGATAAATTCGATATTACCGCAGCTTTCAAGCGGAGATGAGCTGATAATTTCCGATGACGGACACGGCGGAGAAACGGAACGTATCATCAGAGAAGCGGCAGCATCGGATCCGAGAGTAATATATATAAAAGGGCCTTCAAAGGGCGTAGTCAGCAATTTCGAGAATGCGATCGGAAGGGCTTCGGGAGATGTAATATTTCTCAGCGACCAGGACGACGTATGGTGCATAGGAAAGGTGCCGAAGGTGCTTTCCGAGATAGAGTGCGGAGCGGATCTTGTTCTGCATGATGCGAAGCTGACGGATGAAAATCTCAACGTTACGGACGGATCGTATTTCGAAGTTCATAAAAGCAGGCAGGGATTTCTGAGCAATTTTATCAGAAATTCCTACATGGGTTGCTGTATGGCATTTACGAGAGAAATTGCGGACAAATCGGTACCGTTCCCGAAGGGAATACCCATGCATGACCAATGGATAGGACTCGTGGCGGAACGTGAAGGAAAAGTTTGTTTTTTAAAAGAAGCACTGATACTTCACCGACAGCACGGAAATAATGTTACGGGCGGCAAAACGTCACTCAGACAGAAGCTTGCCTGGCGGTTAATACTGATAAGGGCGCTAATTTTCAAGAAATAATCATACAGAGGTGCAATATGGCCGTAAAGGCAGTTTCAGGTTGTATCGTAACGTACAACAATATGCGTACAATTGAAAAGACGGTAGCGACGCTTCTCGATAACACGAAAGGCGTAGATTTTACATTATACATACAGGACAACGACTCGACGGACGGAACACCCGATTTCCTTATGAAGAGATTTTCGGAAGATCCGAGAGTCATTGTCACGAAACGCGGGGTAAACGACGGATTCAGTGCAGGACAGAACAGTGTGCTTCCGCTTATTGAGTCGGATTATCACGTCGTCATAAATCCCGATATCGAAATAAGATCCGACGTGATAACCTCGATGGCAAGCTTTCTTGACGAAAACGAAGATATAGGTCTTTTGTCACCGAGAATATGCTTCCCCGACGGCAAAGATCAGATACTGGGCAAGCGTAATCCGACACTTCCGTATCTTGCGGCAAGCAGATTGAGAAACGACGCTTCACCGAGTAAGCTTTTGCGAAGCTATGCGATGCTTGACTGTGATCTTTCCGTACCGTGCGACATCGAAAATGCGACGGGATGCTTCATGATGATAAGGACGGAAATTTTCAGGGAAATAGGAGGCTTCGACAGTCACTATTTCATGTATTTTGAGGATTGCGATATCACGAGAACGGTGCGGAAGAATCACCGTGCCGTCTATTTTCCCGATGCGATCGTTTATCACGTATGGGGCAGAGAAAGCAAGAAAAATCTTCGTCTTATGATAGTCCAGATACGTTCAATGTTGTACTACTTCAAAAAGTGGTGGAGAAATGTTTAAGAATCTTTATAAATACAGATATCTGCTATACGAAATCGTAAAGAAGAATATAAAGCTTCAGTACAGAAATTCCGTACTCGGAGTTTTTTGGACTTTTCTTCAACCGCTTCTTACGACTCTTGTTTTGGTGCTTGTATTTTCGAATATATTCGGCAGAAGCAGTGAGGCGGTACTCAACTATCCCGTATATCTTCTTTGCGGAAGGCTTCTTTATGAATTCTATACTCAATCGACGAAAAGAGCTATGCGTTCAATACGGTTATCCGCTTCGGTAATAAAAAAAGTTTATATACCGAAATACATTTATCCGATATCGAACGTAATTTCGACGATGATTACTTTCCTTATCTCACTTCTTGTACTGGTATGCTTTATATTGTATTTTCAGTTCTTTTCGGACAATCCCGTCAATGTGTCGGCGTATATGTTTTTGGCACCCGTGCCGATACTGATACTTTTCACTCTTTGCATCGGAGTCGGTCTTATTCTGTCGGTGCTTGAAGTATTCTTCAAGGATATCGAATATCTCTACGACGTATTCTGTATGCTGATTTTTTATCTTACACCGATTTTCTACAATGTGTCGCAGCTCAATATCGAGTCGAAGGTAATCCTTACGGCACTCAAGGCAAATCCCTTGTATTCCATCGTTTCGATGTTCAGAAGCTGTGTGCTTTTCGGCGAGATGTGGGATTGGAACCAGTTTTTGTATGCGACGGCATTTTCGGTACTGACCGTTATAATCGGCGGACTGGTATTTTACAGGAAACAGGATAAATTCATTCTTCATATTTAAGGAGGACGTCATGAAAGACTCCTTGCCTGCAATCAAGGTTGACAATGTGAGCGTGCTGTTCAACCTTAACAGAGAAAAAATTGACAACTTAAAAGAATATTTTATAAAGCTTATTACGAGAAAGCTTCACTATACCGAATTCTGGGCATTGACCGACGTATCTTTTGAGGTTATGCCGGGAGAAAGACTCGGTGTCCTCGGCTTTAACGGAGCGGGAAAAAGTACGCTTTTAAAGGTCGTTGCGGGAGTGTTGAAGCCGACGAAGGGCAGCGTCAAGGTGAACGGTGTCATAGCACCGATGCTGGAGCTTGGAGCAGGCTTCGACATGAATTATACCGGCAGGGAAAATATTTATCTCTACGGTGCAACGATGGGTTATTCACGGAAGTTTATTGATTCAAAGATAGACGAAATCATTGAATTCAGCGAATTGCAGGATTTTATGAACGTTCCCGTCAAGAATTATTCGTCGGGCATGAGGGCAAGACTCGGATTTTCCATAGCGACGGCAGTGTGTCCCGAGGTGCTGATACTCGACGAGGTGCTGTCGGTCGGCGATGCCAAGTTCAAGAAAAAGAGCGAAGCAAAGATCCGTTCCATGTTCGACAAGGGCGTAACCGTTATTTTCGTATCTCACAACACAGATCAGGTGCGCCGTCTTTGTACAAAGGCGATCCTTATCGAAAAAGGGAAACTCATAGCGAACGGTACCGCAAATGAGGTCTGTGACATCTATGACAGCAAAGTAAATCAGAAAAAATAATTTTCTGCCGGGCAACAGCTCGGTATTTTTGGTTAAACTAAAACGAAGGGAGTGCGCGATATGCCTGTTGTAACAGTTGTTGTGCCGTCATACAATGCGGAAAAGTATATAATCGAAACACTGGACTGTCTTAAAAATCAGACGCTTTCCGACATCGAAGTGCTGGTTGTCAATGACGGATCGTGTGACTCGACCGAGCAGATAGTGTCGAAGTATTGCGAGAGTGACAGCCGATTCAGACTCATCAACAAGGAAAACGGCGGTGTATCGAAGGCGAGAAACAAAGGACTCTCGGAGGCTTTGGGGAAATATATTCTTTTCCTTGACAGCGACGATCTTCTGACTGCCGAATCTCTCGAAGCGTTTTCGGATGTACTTGATAAAACGGGTGCCGACGTTGCAATCGGAAGATTACAGAGCTTCGGAGAGGTTGAAGAAAAGTACAACGGTTTTGCGGAGTCGCTGTCAAAATGCGAAAAGATTGATAAATTCAACAAAACACTTCTCTGGAACTTTCTTGTCGGAAACAAGTGTTACCGACTTGATACACTTTTAAGATCAAAGGTGGAATTTCCCGATATCGGATACTCCGAGGAGGGAGCTTTCTTTATGGAATTTGTGCTGTCCGACGAAGTGAAAGGTATCACGGGCACGGACAGAGCCTGCATGAAATACAGAAGGCACGATCCGTCGAAGGATGCGTCCGTTTCTCAGAAGGTAAGCAAAAAGCTGATAAAGGATTTCCTTGAGGCTATTGAAAGAATCTATTCTGCCGCAGAGAGAGCACTCAGAAGCGAGAGTGAAGAAAAGAGGACAGACTACCTTCAGGAAATACTCTACAAGGGCGACTATGTGCTGATTTCGCAATTTTACCGTCTTTTCTGGCAGACGGACGACACCATGCTTGAAATTATAGAAGAAGGTCACAGGAGATACCTTGAAAGAATGACCGACTCATCAAAGGGCAAGGTCGAAAGGCTTAACGCGGATATAAAAGAGATAATATTTGACCGAAAGAAAATGGCGGTAAATCCTCTTGTATCCGTAATTCTCGATGTCGGTGAAGACGGAATCAGAGAAACGCTGAACAGCATTTACATGCAGACCATGCCGAGGTTTGAGGTTTTTGTCAGGGAGAGTATCGCTCAGACGAAAGAATTTCCCGTAAGATGGAAGGAGTGTCCGAATCTTCGGATACTTCGTGACGACGATTTCAGAGCAACGGCAAAGGCAATGGCAAGGTCCGAAAAGATATTGAAAATATACAGACCGACAAAGACGGATCCGAGGATGTTCAGATTTATCGAACGTCTTCCGATACCCGAAAAAATCAAAAACGAAGGCTATACACCGCTGTTCAGAATGGCGGAAACGGCAGTAAGGATAAAGAAAAATGGGTAACAATACGGCATATCGCATATATGCGCTGATATTTAATTTATTCTCACATTTACCTCTTCGTGAGCGTGCGGCACTTTTGTCACCGCACATGGCATCGTTTACGGATTCACTCGGAGATATGGAGAGAGAATTTAACGAAAGAGGCTACAAGACGGTCAGAATATCGGGAAGCGACATAAAGCCGAAAAAGCTGACTTTCTCGGCAATATTTCGCATGATACGCTTCTTCACGGTCGGAGCATACCGGCTTGCAACGTCGAAATTCGTATTTCTCAACGATAACTTCATGCCGATGTCAGACCTCAATTTCAAAAAAGAGGCAGTCATAACTCAGCTCTGGCACGCCGAGGGAGCTTTCAAGCGCTTCGGACTTCATACGGCCGTTTCCGACGAGATACGGGAAAGAGTCATAAACGGAAACAAAAAGCTTAGCTTCGTTGTGTGCTCATCCGAATCGGTCAGGGAAATATATGCACAGGCGTTCGGAGTCGAAGAGGAGAAGGTTTTGCCGTTCGGATCACCGAGGGCGGACCGTTACATAGTTTCTTGCGGGAATAAAGAGGATATCGAAAAAGAGAGAGAGCGTCTTTTCGGAAAAACGGATAAAAAAATCATTCTTTATGCACCGACCTTCAGAGATGATCCGAAAGTCAATGCGCGACTTCTCGACAATTTCGATTTTGAGCTTTTCAACGAAAGACTTTCGGACAGATATCTTCTGGTGTTAAGGCTTCATCCTCAGCTTAATAAAGGAATAACCGTTCCCGACGGTGTCATCAACATGACGGAATATCCGTCTGTCAACGATCTTATAAAAGCTACCGATATGGTTATCACGGATTATTCTTCTATTTGTCTTGATTACGCACTTGTCGGAAAACCGAGCGTTTTTTATGCGTTCGACCTGGAGGATTACGAAAGGGACAGAAGCTTCTATTTTGAGTATAAAAAATACGTCCCCGGCAAAGTAGCGAAGACGTTTGAAGAGCTTATAAATGCAATTCCCGATGCGGAAGCCGACAAAACGGCACTGAAAAACTTTGTAAAGCTGAACTTCGGCGAGATGGACGGTATGTCGGCAAAGAGAATTGCGGATAAGGTTATTCTCGAAGCCAGCTCATTATCACATTAACAATTCTATCGGTTGACTTTCCGTCACAGGCAGCAGTCTGCTTGTGGCGGAATTTTTCTTCCTTGTCAAACCTTCTGTCGGACACGGCGGAACGTGAGGCGGAAAGAAGAGAGTCGGGTGAAGTTATCATGTCGCCGGGAAGGTCGTCGGGATAGGAGAGATAAAAACCTCTTTCATAGGTTTCAAAGTCGGGGCAGTAAAAAAGCATCGGAAGGCGAAGAATCGAGCCTTCGATAATGACGGAGGAATAGTCGGTGATGAGAAGAGTGCAAACCGCCATGAGAGAAAGTGTATTTTCGCTGTCGGAGAGATCGAGAACTTTTGAAAGAGGCTCATCGAAGAATCTGTATGTGACGGTGGGGTGACGGTGAATAACAAAAAGCTCGTCATCCGACAAATCGCCGTCAAGCTTTTTGAAATCTATCTTCGGATCAAAATAAACTCTTTCGTTACCGTTTTCACGGAAGGTGGGGCAGTAAAGATAAATCTTTTTGTCTTTGAGTTCGGGATGTCTTTTGAAAACACCGTTTCTTATTCTCGAAAGCTCATTTTCGCGAAGAAGCTTGTCGGTCCTCGGAAGTCCTAAGGGTAAAATCTTTGAAAGAGGAAGACCGAATGCACTCGAAAAAGCTTCACGGCAGTATTCCGAGGTGACGGTTACGGCGGTGTACTGACTGTGAATTGTGTCTTTTGTTCCGTAAAGCGGATTGAGGCTTGACGGAGCATCGAAGCCCATTTTTTTGAAGGCACCGCCTGCATGCCATATCTGAAAAACCTTCTGGTCGGGGCGAAGCTTTATGTCGCGAAGGAGCGGAAGAAAGTCATCGGTGACAATGACCTTGTGAGTGAGCAGTTTAAGAATTGCCGACGGACGAAGCTTTCTGCTCAAGGGCATACGGTGAGAAAAGACGCTCTTTTTTGAGTCGAGAGCATCATAAACGCATTTTGAATTTTCGAGCAGACGGTTTTCGGCACGTATCGACATGAAAAGAACGCTTTTCTTTAAGGGGAGAATACGTGAGAAAGCTTCAACAAGCTTCAAAAAAACATTATAGGCTTTTTTTACGATACTATTCACGGTTTACCTCTCAAAAAGTTTTATAAATTCAGTATACCCAAATTTTTTTGATATGTCAAACGAGATCGGAAGTATTTATCCAGCCCGTGACGAACAGAGGGGTGGGACGGCGGTTTACGAAAGACGGTCTTGTCGTGATGCGTATTCTGCCGTTGATAACCTGACCGTCATAGATGTAGTAAGTACCCGAAACTCTTGCCGAAACTCTGTTTGTCAGTGAAGTCGAGTAAATCGGCACCGCCGACAGCGTGATGCTTCTGCCTGCTTCGATTATCGGAGCAGGTGACGGAGTTGTATCGGTTGAAAATCCGTTCAGACCGTTCCTTCTCATAACGGACGGGTAATCCTTGAAGGCGACGTCGAGATCGACGGAGCCGTTTATGCCGTTAACACTGCCCGTGGCGGAATATTGCCACATACCGAAATTACCGCCGTAAGTCGGTGTCGGTGCCCATTGAGCCAGCCATATATCATATTTTCTCTTTACTTCGGCTGATAGCTTGTTGTTGAGAAAATAGAGATTCGAATAGATGCTGACGTAGTAACCGTTACGCTCCAATGTGCTGCAAAAGGCATCGGCAATACGGGAATTTTCTTCCAAAGAAAGCCTTTGCTGTGACGGAGCTTCGACATCGTAGCAAATCGGATATTCGAATTGCTTGTTTCTTATGAAGTTGAGGCAGTTTTCTGCTTCCTCGAGAGCATTTTCGACGGATGCGGCATAGCTGAAAAGATATGCGCCGACATTGACACCCGCTCTTTTTGCATTAATGTAATTCTGTTCAAATCTGTCATCCTTCTGTGAGGAGAATCTTCCGTAACCGCATCGGAGTATGGCAAAATCAATGCCCGAGCTTCTGACTCTCTGCCAGTCGATGTTACCCTGATATTCCGATACGTCGATACCTCTTGTTTCTGACAAATACAACACCTCCGATAATATTCTATGCACCTTTTGAAAATTTGTAATAATGCTTTAAGTGTGCCGCTATATCGAGAAGCTCACGGTGCTGAGTGTACAGACTCTGAAGCTTGGACCGTAGCCTGTATTCTTCGTCGGTGTCAAAGCGCTTCGAAGCGCTTGCAAGACGTTTTCTGTTGATTGCAATAAGTGATTCAAGCTCTGATGCGGCATCGTAATACTGTTGAGAAAGCTGTTCGAGTGTCATATTAAAACTCCTTTACTTTAAATTCTTCAAGTCATCGGACGGAGGCCTTCCGTCGAGTGCAAATAACGCGTATTTCATGTATTTTTCTATCTTCTTTTCGGCACGGCAAAGAGTGCGGTAAACGGTAGAAGGGCAGACCTTCAATTCGAGTGCCGTCGTCGTAATGTTTTTTTCTTCGAAATAAAGCTTTCTGACAACGACTCTTTCCGTCTGAGAAAGCTCATTTTCTATAACAAGACGTAAAATTTCGGAAAGCCGTCTGTATCGCACAGAATATAAATATTCTTCCGAACAGTCTGAATCACACAGCGCCCGACCGTTCGGAGAAAAGAATCGTGACGGTTTGTTTCTGTTCATTCGGTCACCTCTGAAATATTAGTACAACTATTATTATAACGAACAAACGTTCGTTTGTCAAGAGGCGAACCATAAAAATTTAAAAACGCTTGACAAATACAATAGAATAACTCATAATAACAACAGATAGGAGGGGCGTATATGACGATAAAAGAGCTCAGACGGAAAAACGGGTTATCGCAGATGCGTCTGGCGGAGCTTGTCGGAGTTCACCAGACGGCAATCAGCCAGTGGGAGAAGGGCAGAACGGCGCCTGACAGAAACAGTCTTATTCGTCTTGCCGAGATATTCAAAGTCAGTGTAGACAGCCTTATTTCCGAGGACTCTCAGGATGACAGGAATCTCATTCCCGTACTCGGCTTTATAAGAGCGGGCATGCCTGTTGAGGCTGTCGAGAATATAATCGGATATGAAAAGATCGGTCCGAATCACGGTGACGGCAGATATTTTGCACTTCGTATAGTCGGTGACAGCATGATGCCGAGATTCTGCCAGGGAGATACAGTTATCGTCAGACAGCAGAACGATGCCGATACGGGTGACATTGTGGTTGCGTTTGTCGGCGAGAATGATGCAACGATAAAGAAGCTCATCAAAAAGGATTCGGGAATAGTTCTTATGCCTCTCAATTCGGAATTTGAGCCCATGATGTTTTCAAACGAAGAGGTGCATGATTTACCCGTATCGATAGTCGGAAAAGTGACGGAGCTTCGTGCAAGATTCTGATTTAAAAAAGGGAAGGAAATGATATTATGAAAAAATTGATTTCGGCATCTATGATGTGTGCGGATCTTTTGAATCTTGAAAAGTCCGTCGGGGAGCTTCAGGATGCAGGGGTGGACTATCTTCATATCGACATAATGGACGGAGCGTTTGTTCCGAATATAACCATGGGCTTCGACACGGTAAATGCGCTTAAAAAGATAACGGACATACCGCTTGATGTTCATATGATGGTAAACGATCCGTCGAGATTTACGGACAGAATGAACCTTACTGCCGACGATATTTTGTGTGTGCACTATGAGTCGGATATTCACATAGGCAGAACGCTGTCCGAGATAAAGAAAAAAGGGGTAAGAACCGGCCTTGCGCTGAATCCTCATACGGGGGTTGAGAATATCCGTTACCTTACCGAAAACATAGATATGCTTCTTGTCATGACGGTAAATCCCGGTTTCGCGGGACAGAAAATATTCTCGGGAGCATTCGGCAAGACGGCGGATGCGAGAGAGTTTCTCGATAAGTCGGGACGAAGAGATATTCTCGTCGAGGTAGACGGAAACATCAGCTTAGAAAACGGCAGAAAGCTTTATTCGGCGGGAGCCGGGATATTCGTTCTCGGTACAAGCAGTCTTTTCAGACGGGATACGGATATAAAAACGGCGGTAAAAGAATTCAGAGAAGCGCTGTAAGGAGGTGTTTTCGTGTACAGGGACATCAGGGCATCGGTAGTCGGCAGTATAAACATGGATTTCATCCTCACAACCGTGAAAGTACCCGAGGTGGGCGAAAACGTTGTCGGAACGAATTACGGATATGCGTGCGGCGGAAAGGGTGCAAATCAGGCGACGGCACTGTCAAGACTCGGGGCAAAGACTCGTATGATAGGCAAGGTGGCCGACGATGAAAACGGCAGAAAGCTCATGGAAAATCTCAGAAAAAACGGTATCGACACGAGCAGTGTATCGACTGACGGCACACAGACGGGACTTGCCGCCATAATAATCGACGGTGACGGCAGAAACAGAATCATCGTCTATGAGGGAGCGAATGCCGAGATAAACGCATCGGAAGCGGCGGAGAATATACGTGATACCGATCTTTTGCTTGTACAGTTCGAAACGGCAGAGGACGTTGTCGTAAAAAGTGTCAACACGGCTGTCGCAAAGGGTATTACAACGGTTATCGACTGCGGACCTGCAAAAGCGTTTGAGCTTGAAAAGATGAAGGGTGCCACGGTAATCACACCCAACGAAAGCGAAACTAAGGCGCTTACGGGGATATATCCCGACGGCGAAAACGAAATACTGAAAGCATCGGAAATACTCATTAAGAGAAGTGAAGCTAAGTTTGCGGTGCTTAAACTCGGCGAGAGAGGCTGTTCCGTATACGACGGGAAAGAGTTTCATATTCTGCCGCCGTACAGAACGAAGGCGGTAGATACGACCGCGGCGGGGGATTGCTTTACTGCCGCAATGGCACTGGAATTTATAAAGAGCGGCGATATAATTAAAGCTTGCGACATGGGAAACAGAGCAGGAAGCATCGCGGTTGGCAGAATGGGTGCGGCAGCGTCCATGCCGACGGCGGAAGAGCTTATGAGTTTTGATAAAAGGTGATTATATGGCGGAAACGTTTCATAATACCGGAATACTTGCGCACGTAGACTCGGGAAAGACAACACTTACGGAACAGCTTCTGTATTTAATGGGCGCCGTGCGAACGGCGGGGAGTGTTGATTCGGGAACGGCGACGACGGACGGACTTTCTGTTGAAAAGCAAAGAGGTATCTCTGTTCGAACATCGACGGCATCGGCAAAGTGGAACGGTATTACCTTCAATTTCATCGACACTCCGGGACATGTCGATTTTGCGGGTGAGGTCGAAAGAGCATTGAGCGCACTCGATTATGCCATCGTGGTAATTTCGGCAGTTGAAGGAGTCAGAGCGCATACCGAAAACATACTGAAATCTCTCGACGAAGTCAATTTGCCGAGAATAGTGTTTATCAATAAAATCGACAGACCGGGTGCCGACGTCAACAGGGTGATAAAAGAGCTGTCATCCGTGACGGGACACAGCCTTCTGAATCTTACAAAGACTTTTAACGAAGGTCTTGACAATCCCGAAATAAAGCTTCTGAGCGAAGAGGAATTCAGATACTCTGCCACGGAAGCGCTTGCCGACATTAACGATGAAGCGGCCGAGTGTTTTCTTTCCGAAGAGGTGCTGCCCTTTGACAGAGCAAATGAGATGGTACGTTCGGAAGTATCGGCTTTAAGACTGACACCGATAGTCAGCGGAAGTGCGAAAAAGTCCGTGGGAGTCAAAGAGCTTGCCGATACACTTTGCCGTATAATGCCGTCGGCAAAAAGAAGGGCGACAGAAACGCTCAGCGGAATAGTGTTCAAAATCGAGCATGACAAGACACTCGGGAAGGTGTCGCATATAAGGCTTTTCGGCGGAGAGATACAAAACCGCGACGAAGTAGAGCTGATAATGCCCGACGGCGCCGTTCAGACCGACAGTGATTTAGAGGGTGAAGATGAAAGAATAAAAATTCTCGAAAAGGTATCTCAGATAAAAAAGTTTTCGGGGTCGAGGTACAGCGATTCGGGCGTTGTCAGAAGCGGAGATATTGCCGCGGTATGCGGATTGCCGTCGGCGAAAACGGGATATTTTCTCGGCTCAATGGCTGTCAGCGAAACGTCGAAGCTTGTAAATCCGTTTCTGAGAGTCAAAGTCACTCCCGCCGACAACGATCCGATGAAGGTGCCGCACCTGGCGGAGGCGCTGAAACAGCTTTCCGACGAAGAGCCGTATATAGATGCAAAGTGGGAAAACGGACAGCAGGAGATAACGATAAATACGACGGGCAAGATACAGCTTGAAGTCGTCGAAACACTGCTTCGTGAGAGATATTCTCTGGAAACGGCATTTTCACCGCCGACGGTAATTTATAAAGAAACACCGTCAAAGAAGGGTATAGCGAGAGCAAGCTATACCATGCCGAAGCCCTGCTGGGCAGTGGTTGAATTCATGTTTGAGCCGATGGAAAGGGGATACGGAGTTTCGTATCACGGAAAACTTCCGTCGAATCAGTGCTTTTACCGCTACCAGTCACACATCAGAACGTCCTTCAAAAACTGTCTTGCGCAAGGACTTTACGGCTGGGAAGTAACGGATTTCAGGTGCACGCTCATAGGCGGAGAGCATCACACGATACATACGCATCCGCTCGACTTTTTTGTATGTACGCCCATGGCATTCATGAACGGTCTGTCGGAACTCGGCTCAACCGTACTTGAACCGCTTCTGAAAATAAGGATTTCCGCTCCGTCGGAGCTGTCGGGAAAACTGCTTTCCGAGATAGTAAAAACGGGCGGAGAATACGAGTCACCATTGATGCGTTCCGATACGGTGACTCTTGAAGCAATCGTACCCGTTGCGACATCGATGGAGCTTCCGACACGTCTTGCCGTGCTGTCGTCGGGCAGAGCGACACTGACAAGGTCGTTTTACGGATACAGAGAGTGCCGTGACGGACTGATTCATGAAACGGAAAGAAGAGGCGTAAATCCTCTTGACAGATCGAAATGGATTCTCTATGCGAGAGGCGCATATCAGACTGAGTAGAAGAAAGGTGAGCTTTATGAATTTTATCAAAAAAATTACAGCGTTTTTTGTCAGTGCGGTAATGACGGTTTTCTCGTTTTTGTTCCCTTGGTACGAAGTGCCTGCAAACAATGACAACTTCACCGTCAGTGCCGATGACGGCAGACAGTACGTGGTGTTCATGATCACGAATATTTACTACAAAAACCTTGAACCGTATCTTGAAGGAATGTTACGTCTTCACGGAGAAAACGATCCGACCTCCGACAGAATGTATGCTTTCGGAGTAGTCGGACCTATGTGCATCACTCAGTCGACAGACGAGATGAAGGAAGAGGTAAATACCGTTTTTGCGCTTGCGGAAAAGTATAATATTCCCGTATTCTTCCAGATGGATGACTGCACGAATTATGCGACGCATTTCGGCGACGGAGCGGTGACCGACAAAGACGGAAGCAAGTTTTACGACGATCCCGAGATGTGCGAATGGGTAGCTTTTCCGAAGGAGGGCGAAAGCTACGGAGGTGAAAGCTTCGGAATGTTGCCGAGATGGCACTGTGACTGGAGCGGAGTACCGTTTGCGACAGCGGGCGGATTCCCGTGCTTTAATTCCGAAAAGTATCTTGCCTGGTACAAAAATCAGATAACGAAGGGCTTCATCGAGCCTCTTACGGAGAACCTTGAAAGACTGTCCGAAGACGGCAGGGAATATCTGTTTGCAGGAGTCAATACGGGATGGGAAACACAGATTCCCGACTATACCGATTCCGACGCTCAGTCGATGGAGGATTTTGAGCGTACTCAGTACGGTATGCACGCTCTTCACAATCTCGGATATACAGAGGAGAGTCTTCAAAGAGAAGCCCGTAAAAGGCTTATGAGCACACGTGAGCTTACAAAAGAGCTTTTGTATACGGTAATAGCCGACTACATCGAATTTACGTGTAAGCTGTTTTACGATGCGGGAATCGAGAAATACAAGATTTTCTCACACATTGTATCTCTTTCGTCACACACGGAAGAATACAGCACGACAAGACCGCCTTCATGGGTATGTATCAACGATTACTGCACACCCGGCTGGACAATGAGTCCCAAGACCTGTCCTTACAATCTTGATTTGCTGGAAAATTTCCTCGGACAGTACGGTAGAAACGAATACGTCAATGCGGAAGGCTATGCTCATTACGACAACGAGGAAACCTGCCGTGAATATTTCAAAGAAAGTCTTGGCGGTAATGCGAAGCTCATTACGGTTTTCGGCTACGATTCTGAATACGGAGCTTACGGCTTTATCAAGTCGCCTGATTTCTATTTTGTAAAGGTAACGAATGAATGGCTTCGCGGTGAATTGCTGTCCGATTACAAATGGTCACAGCGTGAGTCACTCGTACAGAAGTTCGACGACATGAATGCAATAGGAAAGCTTACTCACTTTTTCAGATACTCACTTCGTATGAAGTATTGAATGAAGGATAGGTAGACAAGATGACAAAAATCGAAAAAATGCAGTCGGGAGAGTTATATCTTCCTGGTGATGAAGAGATAATGAGCGAACAGCTCAGATGCCTTGACAGGCTGTACGATTTCAATATGACACGTCCGACAGAGCTTCAGAAAAGAGGGGAGATGCTCAAAGAGATGTTTGCCGAAATAGGTGAGGATTGCTATATCGAGCCGCCGCTTCATTCGAACTGGGGAGGCAGACACTGTCATTTCGGAAAGGGTGTCTATGCAAATTTCAATCTGACACTTGTTGACGATACGCATATCTATGTCGGCGATTATACGATGTTCGGCCCGAATGTAGTGGTTGCCACGGCAGGACATCCGATTCTGCCTGAGCTTCGTGAAAAGCAGTATCAGTATAACTTCCCGGTGCGTATCGGCAGAAACTGCTGGATAGGCGCAGGAGTAATAATTGTACCGGGTATCACAATTGGCGATAATACCGTAATCGGCGCGGGAAGCGTCGTTACCAAGGATATTCCGTCATCAGTTGTTGCCGTCGGAAATCCCTGCAAGGTACTCCGAGAAATCGGAGAAAAAGACAGAGAATACTATTTCAGGGACAGAAAAACAGATTGGGAAAACCTCTGAGAGAAGGAGTGCTTCGATGAGAAAATATGATATCGCCGCATACATCTGGCCGTCATACACGGGAAAGGAAGTCAGAAGCAGAATTTTCTGGCCCGACGGAATCGGAGAATGGCAGACGGTAAAAAAGG
Source organism: Acutalibacteraceae bacterium (assembly GCA_045537495.1). Lineage (GTDB taxonomy): Bacteria > Bacillota > Clostridia > Oscillospirales > Acutalibacteraceae > UBA1425. The sequence goes on along the minus strand of JAZSPN010000080.1, from coordinate 4,354 downwards.
AACACAAAAAAGGCGATTACGAATGGTCGAGAAAACCGCTCTGGGGCTACGTTGACGAAGCGGATCCCGAGGTTATGAGGATGCAGATTCAATGTGCAAAGAGCTACGGTGTCAACGTATTCATATACGACTGGTACTGGTACGACAAAAGACCGTTTCTCGAAAACTGCCTTAACGACGGATTTTTAAAGGCGGATAACTGCCTCGACATGAAGTTTTACATCATGTGGGCAAATCACAACGCCAACTACACGTGGGATTACAGACTCAGCAGCTCAGAGAATACCGATGTGTGGCTTGGCGCAGTAACAAAGGAAGATTTCGAAATAATCGGAACACGCTGGCTGGAACAGTATTTTACAAAGGAAAACTACTATAAAATCGACGGTAAACCCGTTGTTGCGATTTATGATATCGGCAACTTTATAACGGGACTCGGCGGGATCGACGAAGCGGCGGAATGTATGAACTCTCTCAGGGAGAAGGCGAAGAAATACGGACTTCCCGGGGTGCATTTCCAGCTTATAAAATGGGGGAAGCTGACTCTCGATCTTTCGGGAGTTGACAAAGGAAAGGTCGAGGTCGACCCCGCTCTTTCAAAGAGGATGGGATTCGATTCGCTGACTCATTATCAGATGGTACATTTCACGAATGTAACCCGTGACTACGAAGAGATAATTCCCGACATGGTGAAGGAATGGAACGAGGTTAAAAAAGCGTATTGCGAGCCGTACTTTCCTCATGTGTCGATAGGGTGGGACAATAACCCGAGATTCACTTCCTTCAGAGCCGATGTTGTTCGGAACAATACGCCCGAAAACTTCAAAAAAGCACTTCGCGAGGCAAAAAAGTTTTGCGATGAAAACTGTGATGTTCCGCTGATAACTGTCAACAGCTGGAATGAATGGACGGAAACGAGCTATCTCGAGCCCGATGATCTCTACGGCTACGGATATCTTGAAGCCGTTCGGGAAGTATTTGACATAAAATAATGACATTTCAGGTATGTACAAAACTGTTATATTGTGCTATAATACAAAGAAGCGTATTGCGAATTTTGTGTAATATGCCAAAACTGACGGAGGTTATTTTATGAGTAAAAAAGACGTACAGCTTGACTCAAACGGATTTAAAAAGTTCGGCATACGTGACAGTGTCGCCTATGCGGCGGGAGATTTCGGATGCAACATGAGCTTCGCACTCAAAAGTACAATGGCAATCTTCTGGACGCAGTACATGGGACTTGAGCTTTGGTATTCGTTGCTTTTGATATTTGTTCAGGTCTGGGATGCAATCAACGATCCTCTCATCGGCTCCATAATCGATGCCGACAAACGCAAGTACAAAAGAAACAAGTTCCTCGCCTACATCTGGGCAGGCTCAATCGGTCTTATCGTGGCAGGTGCACTTTGCTTCCTTCCCGTACCGAATGCACCTCTCATTGCACAGATGATTATTTTCATAGCGGGCTACGTTATCTGGGATGCCTTCTACACCGTAGCAAACGTTCCCTACGGCTCACTTCTTTCTCTCATTTCGAAAGAGCCCGCCGACAGAGCATCTCTTTCCGCATGGCGTTCGGTAGGCTCCATGGTCGGAAACATGATCCCCATTGCAGTCCTTCCGTACATCATCTATGACAAGGACGACAATATCATCGGCGAAAGAGTTTTCTTCGTGGCACTCGTCATGGGACTTCTCGGATTCATCGCATTCAGATTCATGATAAAGAATACCGTCATCCGCAACGAAACCGATGTTTCCTGTGGTGAAGAAATGCCGAAATTCAACTTCTTCAAGGCACTCGGCAACTTCTTCAAAAACCGACCTGCCATGGGTGCAACCGTCGCCGCCATGGGCATGTTTCTCGGTATGCAGGGCGGAACGACTGCCGTTACCGTTCTTTTCCAGTCATACTTCAATAATGTTAAAATTTCGGGCGTAGTCCAGATTTTTGCAATGCTTCCCATAGTTTTCTTTACGCCGTTTGCGAGGAAGATGGTTGTAAAATTCGGCAAGAAAGAGCTTTCCGTGTTCGGCTCAATTTGCAGTGTCATTGCATGTGCACTGATGCTTATTGTTCCCATAACACCCGATACAAAAGGTATTATCGTTTATATTCTGTGTCAGCTTGTCAACAGCCTCGGACTCGGTATTTACTCCACCGTAAGCTGGGCGATGATGGGCGACGCCATCGATTACAACGAATGGAAAACGGGCTCACGTGAAGAGGGTGTCGTATATTCTATTCACTCCTTCTTCCGCAAGCTTGCTCAGGGTGTCGGACCTGCACTTGTGCTTGTGGTTATGTATGCACTCGGATATGTCGGCGAGAACGGCGGAAACCAGACCATGGAAGTTGCAACAAACATGAGATATCTTGTTGCCGCACTTTATCTTTTCAGTGCCGTGTTGCAGTTTGTCGGTCTTGCGCTTATCTACAACCTTGACAAGAAAAAGCTTGAACAGATGAACAGCGAGCTTGAAAAGAAGCACGCAACCAAGGAAGCTTAACGGAGGTAATTATGAGAAACAGAATCAGCTTTAACGACTCCTGGCAGTTCTGCAAAGGAGCGGAAACTGTCGAAATAGCGAAGGATTTTACAAAAGTAAACCTTCCCCATACATGGAATGCACAGGACGGTCACGACGGCGGTAACGATTATTTCCGCGGATCCTGCGTATACAAAAAGAGCTTTAAGCTGTCGGATCTTCCGAGCGGAAAAAGGCACTACATAGAAATAAAGGCGGCAAATTCCTCGGCGGATCTTTATGTTAACGGAAAACACTTAAAGCATCATGACGGCGGTTATTCCATATGGAGAGCCGACATGACGGATGAGCTGAAAGAGGACAATGAAATTGCAATCATCGTTGACAACTCCCCGAACGACTTCGTATATCCCCAGATGGCGGACTTTACTTTCTACGGCGGACTTTACAGAGGTATTGATATAATCTCGGTTGAGGATACCCATTTCGACCTCGATTATTTCGGCGGAAGCGGTATCAAGGTAACACCCGTTGTCAAAGGGGATAATGCCGTTGTCGAGATTGAAACATATGTAACATTACTCGGTGATGACGACGGATTTACTTTTACGGTTTTCGATGCAGAGGGAAATGCCGTCTGTACCGAGGATACCTCGAAAAAGACCGTAACATTCGACATGAAGGATGTTCATCTTTGGAACGGCAGACACGATCCGTACCTCTATACGGCAAAAGTCACGCTCAAAAGAGGTGACGCGGTGCTTGATGAAGTATCTGCACGCTTCGGCTGCAGAAGCTTCCGTATTGATCCTGACAGAGGATTTATTCTTAACGACAAGGAATATCCGCTCAGGGGTGTATCTCGTCATCAGGACAGACTCGGCATCGGAAATGCACTGCTTCCTGAGCATCACGAGGAGGATATCGACCTTATTATGGAGGTCGGTGCCACGACTATCCGTCTTGCACATTATCAGCACGATCAGTATTTTTATGACCTTTGCGACGAAAAAGGACTTGTAATCTGGGCGGAAATCCCGTACATTTCGAAGCATCTTCCGAACGGCAGAGAAAATACCGTGTCGCAGATGAAGGAGCTTGTTACTCAGAATTACAACCATGCTTCAATTGTCGTCTGGGGGCTTTCAAACGAAATTACCATGGGCGGCGCCAAGGATCCCGATCTTCTCGAAAATCACAGAATTCTCAATGATCTTGTTCATGAAATGGACAAAACAAGACTTACGACGGTTGCTTGCGTTTCCATGTGCAAGATTGACGAGGAATACGTTCACATATCCGACGTCGTGTCGTATAATCATTATTTCGGCTGGTACGGCGGCGAAACGTCGATGAACGGACCTTGGTTTGACAACTTCCACAAGAAATATCCGAAGAAGCCCATCGGTGTCAGCGAATACGGCTGTGAAGCGCTTAACTGGCATACTTCGAATCCCGTTCAGGGTGATTACACGGAGGAATACCAGTCGTATTACCACGAAGAGCTTATAAAACAGCTTTTCACCCGTCCGTACATCTGGGCAACTCATGTCTGGAATATGTTTGACTTCGCTGCCGATGCACGAGCCGAAGGCGGCGAAAACGGAATGAATCACAAAGGTCTTGTCACCTTTGACAGAAAATATAAGAAGGATTCATTCTATGCATATAAGGCATGGCTCAATCCCGAGCCGATGGTCCATATCTGCAGCAAGCGTTATGTTGACCGTGTTGAAGATGTAACAAAGGTTACCGTTTATTCAAACTGCGCTGAGGTTGAGCTTTTTGCAAACGGCGAGAGCGTCGGCAAGCAGAAAAAAGGAAAATATCCGTTCTTTTATTTTGAGGTTAAAAACTCAGG
>JAZSPN010000020.1:0-4777 GCA_045537495.1 Acutalibacteraceae bacterium | reverse complement strand
CGGTCTCGTCTTCTCAAGAGACGGCGACATGATCTGGCAGTGCTCCAACTGCGGACACATCGTCGTAGGCAAAAATGCACCCGAAGTATGCCCCGTATGCGCACATCCTCAGAGCTATTTCCAGATCAAGGCAGAAAACTATTAATCAAAAACGGAGTCGGCTTCGGCTCCGTTTTATTGATGAAAGGAAAAACAGATGATTAAAAAATTCTTATCATTATTTATCGCCGCAATTCTCATTTTTTCATTCAACATCGGCTCTTTCGCCGTACCCTTACAGAATTCAATAGAAGAGCTTCGCACTCTTTTCGTTCCCGGCGAAGGTCCCCTCACCGGAGAATACTCGGTTGACTACCGTTATTTTTCTCCCGTAAAGGAAAACGACACCGCAACCTATCCCCTCGTCATCTGGCTTCACGGACTCGGCGACGGCGGAAAAGAAGGTGCCCCCGTAGAAAAAAGCAATATCGCCTACTGGGCAAGCGATGAATTTCAGTCACGTTTCAACGGCGGCGGCGCTTTCATCATGGTCGCACGTTCAAGAGAAGAGCTCGGTGTCTGCTGGACCAACTCCATGGTAGAGCCTCTCCGTGCCGCAATTGACGATTTCATCGTCAAGAACAAAAACAACATCGACATCTCGCGAATTTATATCGGCGGATACTCCATGGGCGGAAAAATGACACTCAAAATGGCAATTGCCTATCCCGAAATGTTTGCGGCAGCATTCCCCATCTGCCCCGCATGGTCACCGTCCTTGAAGCTCACCGAACACATAAAGGATGTACCCGTCTGGATAACGTCAAGCACAAGAGATCCTCTCGTCAACTACTTTTTCGCCGTTACTCCGACATGGGAAAAAATTATAAATAATTCAACCGTTCCCGAGAAATGCAGATTCTCAACTCTCACAAAAGTCTGCTACCAGGACGGCAAGAAAACCTCCAGCAGTCATCATGCCTGGTTCGCCGTCAACTACGATTTGTTCACCGATTCGAACGAGTCTTATCACTACATGTCAACCGTCAACGGCAAGGGCGAAGCAGTAACTCTTACATATCCCGACGGAATGATTTCATGGCTGTCAAGCCACACATCGGATTACGACGGCACTCCGATTGACGGAATGGGCAATCTCGAAGATGCAACCGGCACCGACAATATGATCGCTCTCGACGGATTCTGTGAATTTTTCAGATATCTATTCAACGCAATATTACACATTTTCAAAGGCATATAAAAACGAATAGGGGATGTAAAAAACGAAAGTTTTTTTACATCCCTTTTTTATCACTTATTTCCAACTGAACGAAACAGCCGTACCCTCCGTTTCGGGAGTAATGCCGTTTTCAATCAATGCCTTCGAAAAAGCATCACTCATTTCTTCCGTGTTAAATGTGATTTTTGCATTCAACGTCATATCCTTGTGATATACGGCAGGTCCTATCTGAAAAGCACTCAGCCACCAGTGAGTCGTCGCACCTCTCTCAAAGAGAACATCGTCACCGTTCCGGATGCTCATTTCCATTACGGGCATATCTTCGTCATCTGCACAGGTATAGCTGAGATGTTTTCCGTCCTCGAGATAATACAGCCCTATTTCGGCACCGTTTGAAAGAACGGTATAATTACCCTTCCAGACCTGAATCATCCATTCTTTTCCGCAAGCTTCAAACTTAATACGCTTCGTTCCCGTATTCATGAAGGTCAACTTGCCGAGAATGTCGTATCCGATGTTGTAACCCATGTTACGCATCCAGCAGTCAACGGGATTCTGAAGCATATACTGCTTCGCATCGTAGTCGTATCCGATACCGAAAACTCCGTCATTATTCTTGCCGTACACCATGCCCGACACAGTATCGTAGTACACTCCCGTATTCACATGGTGAACCGTACCTTCGCAGTCAACATAGCTGCCCTTGAACTCATCTATTCCGTCGTATTCCGTATCGCCGAAATAAACATAAAGGTCGTGAATTCCCATGCCGAGCCCTTCTACGATACCGCTAATATCACCTTCGAACACGGATGCTATTTTTCTGACGGTTTCGGGACTCAGTACACTGTCATAAGTTTTTGTTTCTTCCCTCACCTTGTCTTCGCGAGGAAGCTTTTTGAGTACATCGGTGACGGCATCCGAATCGGCATTGCCGTCGGCGAACTGAAGTATTACCGCGTGAATAATTTCTTTTGCATATACGGCAGTTTCTTCTTCGAACGTTTCCCTTTCGTTTCGGAGCAGCATTTCGGAAATCATATCGGCTCTTTCCTCTGCACTGTATTTAAGGAACCAGCCGTTAAGGGATGCTTCGAAAACATCGGAAACCGTCTTTGTCGGCAGTGAAAGAACAGAAAGAACGCTCAGCGCTAAGCTGAGAATTCTTATCAGCAACGTTGATTTTAAAATACTCATATATTTCCCTTTTCTATTATTTTATAATTCCCGCTTTTCAGCGTTTTTACCAGATCTTTCTGAGTCAGAATCCTCTCTTCGGTTACGATTCCTCCCGAAGCAAAGGCTTTCTTTCCGTGGTAATCGGAACCCGACGTCATCGGTTTTCCGTAATTTTTTGCAAACAGCTTTGCCATTTCATTCCTGAAATCTTCCGTACCCCCGTTGAACACCTCGATCCCGAAAACCTCTTCGGGACTGCGAACAACCATGTTGTTTCTGAAAGGATGAGCCTGCACGACCAGAGCATCCCCGGGCAAGACGGAAACAAGCTCCTCTACGCTGCCGAGTCTGTTGAGCCTCGGTGCTTCATAAAAAAAGCTCTCTTCCGCACCGTAGACAAGATAATCGTTGACAACGCTGTCGAGTCTTACCTCGGCTCCCGACAAAACGGTAAAGCCCAGCTTTTCGCCTTCGTTTCTTGCATTATAGTAACCTCTCAGCCAACGGCGGACAAAGTCTTTATGCGGAACGTCCTTAATCTCGGGGAAGAAGCGTTCCTCGAACATGGCGAAATAATGGTCCGTTACAACCATCCCCGAATAACCGGCGCCGTGGTACATTCTGACCATCTCGGCGGCATCGACCATCGCCACCTTGTCGCATTCCGAAGTATGCACGTGCATTTCAAATTTATACAAATCAATCACCGAACAGTATTATAACAGATAAACCGAAAAAGTATATATCAAAAAAGAAGTATCGCAAAAATGCGATACTTCTTAAATAAATCTTAATCAGTTTCTGTTATCTCTTCTGCGGTCACGTCCGCCTGCGGGACGGCGATTACCGTCTCTTCTGGGACGTCTTTCCTCATCGGGATTGTATTCGGGAGTAAGTCCCTCCAGCTCGATGAGTGCGTCACGGCGGGAAAGATTGAGTCTGCCCTGATCGTCGATTTCCGTTACCTTTACGATAACCTCATCACCGACCGCAACAACATCTTCAACCTTTTCGACACGCTTGACATCAAGACGGCTCACGTGGACGAGTCCCTCTTTACCGGGAGCGATTTCCACGAAAGCACCGAAGTCCATGATGCGCGTTACGACGCCCTTGTAGAATGAGCCGGGCTCGGGATCCTTTGCAATGGTTTCAATGATTGTAAGAGCGCGCTTTGCATTGTCGATATCAATGGCGCTGATGAATACCGTTCCGTCTTCCTCGACGTCAACCTTACATTCACATTCTGCACAGATCTTCTGAATAACCTTGCCCTGCTTACCGATAACGTCGCCGATCTTCTCGGGCGAAATCTTCGTTGTAAGCATCTTGGGAGCATACTTGGAAAGCTCCTTGCGGGGCTCGGGAATAACGGGAAGCATGATCTCGTCAAGGATGTAGCATCTTGCCGTATACGTCTTGTCGAGAGCTTCACGGATAATGGCGGGAGTAAGACCGTGAACCTTGAGGTCCATCTGAATAGCGGTGATGCCCTTCTTTGTACCTGCAACCTTGAAGTCCATGTCGCCGAAGAAATCTTCGAGTCCCTGGATGTCAACCATCGTCATGAAGCGGTCACCTTCCGTGATAAGGCCGCAGGAAATACCTGCAACGGGAGCCTTGATCGGAACACCTGCCGCCATAAGAGCAAGAGTCGAACCGCAAACGGAGCCCTGAGAAGTTGAGCCGTTGGAAGAAAGGACCTCGGAAACAAGACGGATGCAGTAGGGGAACTCTTCAACAGAGGGAATAACGGGCAGCAGAGCCTTCTCAGCAAGTGCGCCGTGGCCGATCTCGCGGCGTCCGGGGCCTCTGGAAGGTCTGGTCTCGCCTACCGAGTAGGACGGGAAGTTGTACTGATGCATATAGCGCTTGTTGGTCTCGGTGGTGTCGATGCCGTCAAGCAGCTGAGCGTCGGAGATGGGGCCAAGGGTGGTGATGGTAAGAGCCTGGGTCTGGCCTCTGGTGAAGAGAGCAGAGCCGTGAACTCTCGGGATAAGACCTACCTCGGAAGCGAGAGGACGGATGTCGTCAAGACCTCTGCCGTCAACGCGTTTGCCTTCGTCAAGGATCCAGCGGCGAACGATGAACTTCTGAAGCTTGTAGATAGCCTCGTCGATCTGGTAAGCCAGCTCGGGGAACTTCTCGTCAAACTCAGCGTGGATCTCGTCAACAACGGGAGCAAGGCGCTCTTCACGAACGTTCTTGTCGTCGGTATCAAGTGCAAACTTGACCTTGTCGATAGCAAATTCCTTAACAGCCTCGAACAGGTCGTGGTCAACCTCAACCTCGGTGTAGGGAACCTTGGGAACGCCGATCTCAGCCTTTACGTCAGCGATGAACTGAGCAAGCTTTGCGATCTCCTTGTGGCCTGCGATG
>JAZSPN010000023.1:0-13919 GCA_045537495.1 Acutalibacteraceae bacterium | reverse complement strand
CATAATCAGGTGAATCAGTTGTTTCAGCTGCACTTCTCACTTCCTTTCTCGGCAGTCACACTGTCGAGAAAGTCGCCACGTCGAAATCAATTGATCTCTTTATCCATAAACACTCTTGATCCCGTTGCGCCGCGCTGTCCCTGGTACTTTCCGTTATACGGATTAATCGCCGTATCGTCCATTTTTGCAAAAACAAGCTGCCCTACTCTTCTGCCCGCTTTCAGCTCGATTGCACAACGGTTCGCATTATAAAGCTCCAGCGTAATCTCCCCCTTGAATCCGGGATCAACCCAGCCCGCGTTCTGAATAAATAATCCCATTCTGCCGAGTGAGCTTCTTCCTTCGACAAACGCCGTCAGATCATCGGGCAATTCAAAATATTCCATGGTGGTTGCCAACACAAACTGGTTAGGCAACAGTATGTACGAGTCGCTTGTTATCGTCTTATAATTAATTTTATTTTCCAAGTTAATAATACCCGTCGAAGTATCTTCAACTATGCTGAATGTATTACCTAAACGAATATCTATGCTTGCGGGCTGTATCTGTTCCTTTTCAATCGGTTCAACGACAAGAGTTTTTTCTTCAAGCATTTTAAACAATGTTTTATCTGACAGTATCATCTGAAAATCTCCATTCAAATTTATATCGTGACACAACAATATTAAAGCATCGGCGACAAAAAGTCAATTAAAAGTATAATCCTTGAAGGTCGCTCTTTACAAACGAAAAACGGCCGCCCCTATTGGGACGACCGAATCAATGTAAGTGAAATTATTTAATTTCGATCTTTGCGCCGACTTCTTCGAACTTAGCCTTGATAGCTTCAGCGTCTTCCTTGGAAACAGCTTCCTTGATGGGCTTGGGAGCGTTGTCAACAAGATCTTTTGCTTCCTTAAGGCCAAGGCCTGTTGCCTCACGGACAACCTTGATAACCTTGATCTTCTCTGCGCCAACGTCAGCAAGGATAACGTCGAACTCTGTCTTCTCTTCTGCAGCAGCAGCGCCGCCTTCTGCAGGAGCAGCAACTGCAACAGCAGCTGCAGCGGATACGCCGAACTCTTCTTCAACAGCGTGTACAAGCTCGGAGAGCTCGAGAACTGTGAGAGTCTTCAATTCTTCAACAATAGCAGTAATTTTCTCTGATGCCATGATAATTTTCCTCCAAAAATTTAGTAATTATGCTTCTGCTTCTGCAGGAGCTGCTTCGCCCTGTTTGTCTACGATAGCCTGAACTGCACGTGCGAAAGATGCGATAGGTGCATTGAATACGTTGCAGACTGTTGCGAGAAGGATCTCACGAGACGGAAGTTTAGCAAGGCTTGTGATCTTTTCGATGCTGATAACATCGTTGTCAAGGAATCCGCTCTTTACGGCGAATGTCTTGTGGTTGTCTGAAAACTTGCAGAGGATACGAGCAGCTGCAACATAGTCTTCTGCGCTTGTAGCGATAGCTGTTGTTCCCTCGAGAACATCACACAGACCTTCGAGGCCTGCTTCCTTAGCGGCAAGACCGAGAAGCGTGTTCTTAACTACAGAATACTTAACTCCTGCTTCACGAAGCTCCTTACGGAGAGCGGTGTCATCTGCTACGTTGATACCCTTATAATCAACAACAACACCTGCGCAAGCACCCTTGAGGACATCAGTAAGTTCTGCAACGACCTGCTTCTTCTGTTCAAGTACTTTTACACTCGGCATGAATTCACCTCCAGTTTTTCTGTAAAATCAGGTATTTAAAGGTGAAAGCTAACTTTCACGAATCCTGCAAAAATAAAACCCTTTCCCGTTTAACCGGAAAAGGGCATAATAAACGCATCAACGCTTATAATCCTTTCCTCGGCAGGCGGGAAAACCCATTATGCGCATTGCACACCTGCTGTCTTCAGTAGGACAGCTTAAACAGTATATCACAAGAAATCTCTTGTGTCAACACTTTTTTATCAGACGTTAGCAGAAACCTTTGTGGGGTTGATTCTGACACCGGGGCCCATTGTTGTAGCAACAACACATGAACGGATGTACTGACCTTTTGCTGCAGCGGGCTTTGCCTTTACGATAGCGTCAAGCAATGTGGAGAAGTTCTCCATAAGCTTTTCCTCGCCGAAAGAAGCCTTGCCGATGGGGCAGTGGATGATGTTTGTCTTGTCAAGACGGTACTCGATCTTACCTGCCTTAGCTTCTGTAACAGCCTTGGCAACATCGGGAGTAACGGTACCTGCCTTGGGGCTGGGCATCAAGCCACGGGGACCGAGAACCTTACCAAGACGGCCGACAAGTCCCATCATGTTGGGAGCTGCGATTGCAACGTCGAAATCCATGAAGCCTTCGCCCTGAATACGAGCTACAAGGTCTTCTGCACCGACGACCTCTGCACCTGCTTCTTCAGCAGCCTTAGCATCGTCGCCCTTTGCAAATACTGCAACGCGGACTGTCTTACCTGTACCGTTGGGAAGAACAACAGCGCCTCTGACCTGCTGATCTGCGTGACGGGAGTCAACGCCGAGACGTACGTGAACTTCTACTGTTTCGTCAAACTTTGCAGTTGCTGTTTTAATAGCAGTTGCAAGTGCTTCATCGGGATCATAGAGCTTAGCTCTGTCAACGAGCTTAGCGTTTTCGTTATATTTTTTACCGTGTTTCATTATACATTTCCTCCATTGATGTGGTTAATCGGATGTTTCCTCCCACACATGCACAAAATCAGTCTGTGACTGTAATGCCCATGCTGCGAGCTGTGCCGGCGATCATGCTCATAGCTGTTTCTACGCAAGAAGCATTGAGGTCGGGCATCTTCTGCTCAGCAATTTTTCTTACCTGCTCTGTAGTGATGGAAGCGACCTTGTTCTTGTTGGGAACGCCGGAACCGCTTTCAATACCGCAAGCCTTCTTGATGAGGACTGCCGCGGGGGGAGTCTTTGTAACGAAGGAGAATGTGCGGTCTGCATATACTGTGATAACGACGGGGATGATAAGTCCGATATCGTTCTTTGTTCTTTCATTGAACTCCTTTGTGAAGCCCATGATGTTGACACCGTGCTGACCGAGTGCAGGTCCTACGGGCGGTGCCGGAGTTGCTTTACCGGCAGGAATCTGAAGCTTAATTAAGCCTACTACCTTCTGTGCCATAATTTATTTACCTCCAGTTGTTTGTGAAATTAATCAATCCTCAATCGGCTCTACCTGATCAAGCTCAAGCTCAACCTTGGTTTCTTTACCGAAGAGGGCGGAAACAGATACGCGAACAAGATTGTTCTCGACATCGATTTCCTCGACCGTACCCGTGAAGCCGTCGAAAATCTCATCAATGATGTTGACTGTATCGCCAACGGCATAGTTAACCTCGACCGAACGCTTTTCGACTCCGAGTTTATAAACTTCTTCTTCGGAGAGGGGAAGCGCCTTGCTGTCGGGACCGACAAAACCTGTAACACCGCGGGTATTGCGGATTACAAACCAAGCTTCATCGCTCATGGACGGGCGGTCATCGTCGTCAAGCACGACGGCGACTTTTACGAGAACATAACCGGGAAAGAGCTTTCTTTCCACCTCACGGCGCTTTTCACCGACGATCTCGGTTACCGTTTCGGTAGGGATCTTGACCTCGAGGATCTGATCCTGCATTCCTCTGTTCTCAACTACTTTTTCGATATTTGTTTTAACTTTGTTTTCGTAACCTGAGTATGTGTGTACTACATACCATCTGGAGTTAACAGACATCGTTTTACCTCCAGTTATTATTCGGCTGCTTCTTCTTCAGCAGCTTCCTGATCTGCAGCCTCTTCGACTGCCTCTGTATCATCATCTTCGATGAGCAGATTGCTTCCGGTAACATCTTCAGCTGTTTCTGTAACAACTTCATCTGTACCTCTTACTGCATCGCTGAGAAGGTCGATTGACTTTGAAAGTCCGAGATCGATCAACCAGATAACGACCGTAAATACGGCAACAACTGCAAGAACTACGCCTGTGCTTTTAAGTACAGACTTTGCATCCGGCCATACGATCTTCTTTGTTTCGCCGCGAAGGTCCTTGAAGAAACGACCGATCGCCTTAAAAATGCGAATGAAAATGTTCGGCTTGTCTGACTTCGGCTTCTTCGCCTTGGTCTTTTCAGCTTTTTCGATTTTTTCAGCAGCTGCAGATTTTTCGTTCTTAGCCATTCTTCTTTCCTCCGCTTACTTTGTTTCACGGTGGAGAGTGTGCTTCTTGCAGAATCTGCAGTACTTGTTTCTCTCCAGCCTGTCCGGTGTGTTTTTCTTGTCTTTCATCGTATTGTAATTACGTTGCTTGCACTCCGTGCAGGAAAGAGTGATTTTTACTCTCATAACGGCACCTCCATTTGGATTATTTACCTCCCTCTGACTAAACGTAAAAGAAGGCACAAAAAAATAGCCCTCTTTCAGAGGTACTACTAATTTACCATAAAACGCCGTTCATGTCAAGTTTTTTTTGCTTTTTCACTTAAAAATTATTACACCGATAAACCCCATACGATTTATCGGTGTTCATTCAAAACAAATCCACCATATATTGTGATTCGGTTTTTTCCTCGAAATCGGAACTGTACGGCAATGTGTAATCGTAATACTCACTTTCGCCGATATCTCCCTCGCTGTATTCGGAGGTTGTGTTGTTTTCTGTCAGCCAGTCGAAGATCCCCTCAACAACGTTCGATCCCGACACATCTTCTCCCGATACCGGTTCCGTGGTTTCCGTTTGAGTCTGAGTTTCGGTCTGTGTTCCTCCCGAAAGGAAGTTAAACGGAGTTTCCCTTGCATCGTGAATTTCGATATTCGACGTTCCGTAAAGCGCCGTCTGCACTCTGTACGCATCAAGCTGATAGTCAACTATCCATACAAATTCAGGCTTACTTCCGTAACCCGTCGTCATATACGAATCCTTGCCCGTCTGAGGCTGTTTCCCGTCCTCACTCACTGTCATGACGGGAGATGTTATCTGATTCATCTCAAAGCTTACCCAGTCCTGCATCAGCGCCTGAGTTCCGAGTGAAAGTATTTCCGTTTTACGAAGATTCGTCCTAACAAACGGAAGAACAAGATTCGTCAGATTGTTAAGCTGACCGATGGATGCACTCTTCGCCTTATTGATAAATGAAGTTACTATCTGGCGCTGTCTTCTCGTTCTGCTTATATCACCGTCCGAATCGGAATAACGAATTCTTGCGAAAACCAAGGCTTCCCAGCCGTCAAGAGTAACCTCTTTGCCCGATTCAATGGTATGAACGGTCGTTCTGTTGATATATTTTGCTTCGTAGGGCTGTACTTCGACGGTTATTCCGCCCAAGGCATTCACAAGCTTCGGGAAAGTATCGAAGTCCACCATTATATAATTATCTATTTCGATTTTGTAATTGTTTTCTATCGTTTCAACCAGAGTCATCGGTCCGCCCCAGTTATATGCCGAGTTAATCTTATACCAGCGGTCCTTCCCGTTGATATCCATATAGGTATAGCTGTCCCTCATAAAGGAAACCAACGTGATTTTGTCAGTTTTCTTGTTTATCGAAACAAGGATCATCGCATCCGTTCTTCCGGCAGAGCCCTCCTGCGTATCCACACCGCACAAAAGACAGTTTACGACATTTTTGCTGTACATTTTCTCCCCTTCATTTGTTGCCCATTTTTTAAGCCAGTCCTTAAGGGAATGTGCATCGGTAACATCGTGAACGGGTGTGAAGGCAAGTTCTTCGTCCTCATCGTAAAAAACCGTCTGGTCGGCATTGTCAAAATTTATTCCGTCATCATAGTTTATAAGATTGAGCTTTCCGTCAATCACGAGATATACTGCCACGAGGAAAACGATGACAATTGCAAGAAATACACCCAGCACGATCTTCCGTCTTCTTCTTTTACGCTTCTCGGGATCGGCGTAATATTCCTTGTCGGAACACTCCTCGACATACTGTACATCGTCACTTATCGTATCGTAACGGCGGTATTTTGACACGGGAATATCCTCGGCAGGAATATGCTCCTCCAAGTTGACATTTTCATGCGTATCCGACGGCTCCTGCTTCGGCAGACGGAATTCGTCGTCACCGCAATAATAAATATTCCAATTATCTCCCTTTTCTTTCATAGGTCACCGTTACAACAAAATATATTATATTATATCACATAAAACAGCTTATATCATATCAATTTAGAAAAATAGACAAAAAACTGCGGAAACAGTCTGAGCTGTCACCGCAGAAATAATTATTTTTTAGGCTCGATCTTTCCGTAGAGGGATGCCGATGCGTTATCCGAACGGGGAGGACGGGACGGACGGGACTGCGCCGCGGATGAATTGCCCTTACCTCTTGAACCTGAGCGATAACCGCCTTTTCCGCCACGACCGCCTTTTCCGCCACGGAAATCCTTGTTGTTTTTGCCGCCTTCGACACCGTTTTCAGCAACGAAGCCTTCGGAAAGAGTGATAACAACTCTTCTGTCACTGTCGGAACCGACCGAGTGAGATTCAACACCTTCGATTTCCTGAATCGCCGTATGAATAACTCTGCGCTCATACGGATTCATGGGATCAAGCACGACATTTCTTCCGTACTTTTTAACACGTGCCGCATTCTTCTTTGCAACCTCGCGAAGAGTTTCTTCCCTCTTCTCGCGGTAACTTCCCACATTGATGGAAACCCTCTTGTATCCGTCGGAATCCTTGTTGATAATAAGACGTACAAGATACTGGATAGCATCAAGCGTTTCGCCTCTGCGACCGATAACCGTTCCCTGATCGTTTTCGCAATCAAGCTGGATCATCACGGTATCTTCGGATGTTGTAAATTCAATATTTGCCTCTTCAACACCCATACCCTTTAAGATATTGCGTAAATAATTTTCTGCATTTGCAAACGGTGAAAGCTCACAGAAAGCTCTTACCTTTGCGGGACTTCCGCCGAAAAGACCGAGAGTCTTTTTCTTGGGAAGCTCTAAAATTTCCTGTTGAATTTCAGCATCTTCCGGTGCACCGAGAGCAAGCTTTGCAGCTTCGAATGCCTCTTCGACAGTAGCACCGGTAGCGATTGCTTCTTTAATCAAAAGTGACACCACCTATTATTTTCTGTCTTTTTTATCATTTACCATCGAAACCGTACGCTTTACGCTTTCTTCCTTGGATCTGCGCTGAACGGTTTCATCAATCAAAAGTCTTGCCATTGTTTTCTTGGGGCTGTAAGCAAAGTTCAGAATTACCGTCTGAATGAATGCAATGAAGCTTGATGCAATCCAGTAGACACCGATGCCGACAGGGAACTGGAATGTAAAAATCAACGAGAAAAGCGGCATACCGAATGTCATACATCCCATCGACGGATTCTTTGCCATTGCGGGATTTGTTTCTTTCTGTCTGAAATACATAAACAGACTGCTTGCAAGGTTAGATGCAAAAGAGAGGATCGGAACGATCCAGAGAATATTAAACTGTTTAATTGAAGGAATCTGTCCCAAAGATATCGAAAGGAATTCAAAGTCAAACTCACTGATCGTCTTATAAATTTCCTCGGGAATATATTGGGTGAATTTGTCGATATTTTCAATAATAAGAAGCTCGACTGTTCTGCTGTTTTTCGTTGAAACTTCAAGTACGGTTTCGGCCGCCTTCGTCAACGTGGCAACGGTTTCTTCCGGAATACGCAAAACGTAGGTCAAAGGCCTGTAAATAACACCGATAAGACCGTAAATGATCGGAAGCTGTAAAATAAGCGGAAGGCATCCCGAGCCCATGGGATTGTATCCCTCGCGACTGTAAAGAGCCTGCGTTTCTTCCTGTATTTTTTTCTGATCGCCTTCGTACTGCTGCTGAATCTTGCGGATTTTCGACTGCATTCTCTGCATTTTTGCAGTACCCTTCTGCTGCTTGATCGATGACGGAAGCATCACAAGACGGGCAATCAACGTAAGCAGAATAAGTGCAACTCCGTAATTTCCTACGAAATCATACAGTTCTCTCAGCACGTAGCCGAAAATATTATATAAGAAAGACATTTACAAACCTCCGCGGAAACAGTTTCCGTTAATAAATGCAAAACTAATTCTTTTTCTTTTTTGGCGGTACCGGGTCAAATCCGCCCGGAAACAGTACATTACAGCGTAAAAGCCGTCTGACTGCAAGAAGTGAGCCTTTCAGCGGTCCGTGAACTTCGATCGCCTCAACGGCATACTGCGAACAGGTCGGATAATACCTGCACATCGGCGGTAAGTGCCGCGAAATATGTTTTTGATAAAATCTGATTCCGCCAACAAGAAATTTTTTCATACTAATAAAATAACGATCACTGTAACGGGCCTTCCGTAATGACACCGGCATTTCCGAGGTGTTCTCGCATAACGTTTTCTATATCCGTGCTCTTGGCCCGCAACGTTTTGAAGCGTGCAACAAATACAATATCCCAACCGCCTTCACAACAAGGTTCAAGGCGGCGGTACGCTTCTTTAATAATACGGCGGCAACGGTTTCTTTCGATCGCGCCGCCGATTTTTTTGCTTGTTGTTATCCCGATACGACAAACGCCTGTGCGGTTTTTCAGGCAATAGGAAACCAACACAGGGTTTGCGAACGACTTTCCCCGGGCATACACCCGACGGAAATCAACATTTTTATTAATGGTAATTACGTTGGACAAAATTATCAGTCCCTATTACAGATTATTAATAGGTAAGCTGCTTTCTGCCCTTTGCTCTGCGGCGAGCAAGTACCTTACGGCCGTTTCTGTCGGCCATTCTCTTGCGGAAGCCGTGTTCCATCTTGCGATGACGCTTTTTAGGCTGATACGTTCTTTTCATTATCGCACATCCTCCTTATTATTCGTTGGTATAGGGCAGGAGAGCGACCTGACGTGCACGCTTGATGGCTGTTGTAAGCTCACGCTGATGAGCTGCACAAGTACCTGTCACACGACGAGGTAAAATTTTCGCTCTGTCTGAAATAAATTTGTGAAGTCTTCCGACGTCCTTATAATCAATACATTCGACTTTATCGACACAGAAAGAGCAGACCTTTCTACGGCCTTTCTTATTCTGTCTTCTGTCGTTCTTCTCATAAGCCATGAAAGTTAACCTCCTTATCAGATATTAGAACGGGAGCTCGTCATCCTCTTGGATATCGGAGAAATCTCCCATATTTCCGCTCGCAAATGAGGGAGCGGGCTGACTGTTTACAGGCATGTCGTTACGGGCAGCCGTACCCGACTCTGCTTTTGATCCGCAGAAGCTGACATTGTCTGCAACGATTTCAAATGCTGTACGTTTATTTCCGTTTTTATCCTCATAGTTTCTCGTCTGGATCGATCCCTGAACGGCAATCATCGATCCCTTGCGGAAAAATCGAGTAACAAATTCGGCGGTCTGACGCCAAGCGACTATATTGATGAAGTCTGTCTGACGTTCTTCTCCGGCACGCACAAAGCTGCGGTCTACTGCAACGCTGAATGATGTAACGGATATACCCGACGCCGTTGTACGAAGTTCGGGATCTGCCGTTAATCTTCCCATGATTACTGCACAGTTAAGCATAAATTTTTCCTCCTAACTTACGCTTTTCTGACTACAAGCGAACGTAATGCACCGTCGGTGATTTTTACGATACGCTCAAGTTCAGCAGGGAAATCGGGACCGCTCTGGTAGTTGTAGATTGCATAGTAGCCTTCTGTTTCGTCGTTGATGGGGTATGCAAGTCTGCGCTTGCCCCACTCATCGATGCTCTCAAGAGTACCGTTGTTCTCGATAAGCTCTTTAAACTTTGCAAGAAGCTCCTGTGCGCCTTCCTCGCCGTTTGCGACTGAGAAAACCAACATGGTCTCATAGTTGTTTGCTGACATTCCAAGCACCTCCTTCTGGTCTTTTGGCCACTTATCCGTGGCAAGGATCGCAGATCAATCGCGGAATCTGCATTTTGCGGCAGAAAATTTACCGCATGCCGAACAAAATGACGGCATTTACTAATTATAGCAGAACTTTCAATAAAGTCAAGCCTTTTTTATCATTTTAAAATCTGATCCATTTCTCGGGCACCGCTGACAACCGCTTTAAGGATAACAAGATCCGTCGAAGTGATTATCCCGTCACCGCTGACATCGAGTGCAAAGCTCTGTGCAGAATCATCCTCAACACTTGCCGAACCGCCGATTATTCCTTTAAGCGCCGTCACATCGGTAGCCGTTATGTTTCCGTCGCCGTTGAAATCTCCGAAAATAACGATTTCATAGCTTGCAACCGTTTCTCCGGAGTCGCTGTCCCTGAGAGTTACAACGGAGCCCGTGCCTATTCCCGAAACGTATGAAATCGCAAGCTCTCCGTTTCCTTCAACCGCGACATAACTGTTTCTGAAGGTTTCCTCATCAAGTCCCGTGGCAAGACCGTATATGTAGCCGTTTTCCCCGTCGATAACCGTTGTTGCATTTTCAGAGGGCACAAGTTTTACGGGAGCATCCGCCTTTTCAACGGTCAGTGTTCCGTTTTCGACCGCAAAGCTTACATCGTCAAGATCGACATTGAAGGTTGAGCCTTCGTCAATCGTAACTTTGATTTCGTAGCTTCCCGAAGCTGCCGTATCGGATATATCAAACGTAAGCGATGCAATTTTTCCCGTCGCCGTGTAGTCGGTTTCACGAAGAGAATCAACCCATAAAAGAGTGTAGGGATTCATTGAATAATCCTTGCCGAAGGTTGAAATGTTTTCCCCCATGCAGTCAACGGCATTTGTAAGCGTCATAACCTCGCCGTCATATCCGACAAAAATGCGAAGTCCGACAAAACCGGGGTTTTCATCAACATAGATTCCGACCTCAACGGGTTCCCCCGCCTTTCCTGTAACCGATTCGACTCTGATGAGTCCCTGCGCGGGTGCTTCCTGTGCAACAACAGCTTCATCGTCTGCCAAAACGGCAACACCGCCGTCAATCTGTGAAACGGGGAACAAAAATGAAATAACCGCCATAATCAATGCAAACAGTTTATCCAACATTTGCCATACCCTCTTTCTTCTTTATAAGTATTATTACAACCGCCGCAACGGGGATAAGCGTCAATAACCAGAGGTAACGCTTGTTTGTTTTTTCTTTCTGTAACTCAGCATCTTCTTCCGTTATGATTTCTGCCGCCATAACGGTTTCTTCTTCCGTACTATCAGAAACCTTTGAAATGCTCTCCTCGTAAAAAGATTCCGTTTCCGTTTCGGAATTCCGAGAAGGCTTTCTGCCGTCTTTAACCGTGACAGTTTCCGAAATACCGTCTTTCACCGTCGTCTTCGATGTAACCTGATCTTTTATCCCGAGAATCTCCTCCTGCACGGCACTTGCCGTCGGTGTTGTCGGAGAAGTTATATCCGTATTCTTCTTTGTCGTTGTCGATTTAACCGTAGTTGTCGCCGTCGTTGTTTTTTCGGTTGTTGTTTCCGCTTTTACGGTCGTTGAAGCTTTTTCCGTTGTCTGCTTCACGGTAGTTTCGGCAGTCGGAAAACTAACGGTGCATACCGTTCCCGAAATGCTTTTTTCCTTCAATTCTTCATCGAAGGTCGAGCCCTTGTCGACGGTAATTTTAATGTCGGTTTTACCCGAGGGAGCTTCTGCCTTTACCTCGAATTCAAGCACAGCCAGCGTACCGTTTGCGGTAATATCGGTACCGAGAGCATCGTCCCATATCACACTGTAAGGCAGTTGTGAATAATCCTTTCCGAAGAGTGCTTTTGACTGCGGAAAAACATTGCCGTTTTCCGCCCCCTTAAGTGAAAGATAATTTTTGTCGTAGTCGATCATGATTCTCGTTGCAATAATTCCGGGGTTGCCCGAAAGCTTTATTCTAACGGAAAACACATCGCCCTTCTTTGCCGAAACGGAGTCGACGGAAAGTGTACCTGCCGCAAACGCGTTGAATGAAACCGTCATCGCCAACAAAAGGACTGTCAGAAACGAAAAGAGCTTTTTCATATCGGCACCACCTATCCTTAATATAAATTTACAATATTACAAATTAATAATATCATACCGCAATTAAATTTACAAGGTTGAAAATACCGTCATTTTGGTATATTATATAAATATTAACTGAATTTCGGAGGAAACCATGGATCTTTTTGAAAAAACTCTCGAGCAGGAATACAAGTATAACGGCAGAATAATAAACCTTCGTGTTGACAAGGCGGAGCTTCCCAACGGAGAAACCTGCACACGTGAAGTTGTTGAGCATAACGGCGGAGTTACCGTTGCTGCACTGACGGATAACGGTGAGCTTCTTTTTGTAAAGCAGTTCAGATATCCTTACGGCGAGGTTGTCCTTGAGCTTCCGGCAGGAAAGCTTGAAAAGGGCGAAGATCCCTTCAGAGCAGGCATACGTGAGCTTAAAGAGGAAACGGGTGCCGTTGCTTCAAAATACATCGATCTCGGAAAGTTTTATCCCACACCGGGGTATTGCGGAGAAACGATTTATCTTTACGGAGCTACGGGTATCACCTTCGAAAATCCCGATCCCGACGATGACGAATTTCTCGAAGCCGTGAAAATCCCTCTTTCAACCGCGGTTGAAATGGTTCTCAACAATGAAATTCCCGACGGCAAGACACAGGCGGCAGTGCTTAAAATGGCGATGCGCACATGGTACGAGGAGGAAAAAGGATGAGTCTGATTCTTTCTTCCGCTTCACCGAGGCGCAAAGAGATTATGGAAACGGCGGGACTTCGTTTCACCGTATGCGTTTCCGACACCGACGAAACGTTGCCCGACAGTATCACGGCATCCGAAGCCGTAGTTGAGCTTTCATACAGAAAAGCTCTTGCAACAGCCGAAAAATTTCCCGACGATACCGTAATCGGTGCAGATACCGTTGTCACCCTCGACGGCAGAATTCTCGGCAAGCCTCACGACAAAGAGGATGCCGTAAATATGCTTTCGCTTCTTTCGGGCAGGACTCACAAGGTTTTCACGGGAGTATGTATTATCAGAAACGGTGCGGCAAATAAATTTTTCGAAGAAACCGATGTAACGTTTTTTGAGCTTACAAAGGAAGAAATCGAAAACTACGTCGACACAAATGAGCCCATGGATAAAGCCGGCGCGTACGGAATCCAGGGCAGAGGCTGTACTCTCGTAAAGGGCATATGCGGAGATTATTTCAACGTTGTCGGACTTCCCGTTGCCCGTCTTATAAAAGAATTGAAAAAAACATAATTTGGAAAGAATATTTCCGTTTCCCCGACACAATATATTAGTGCGGACAGCAAAACGGCTTTTAAAACGGTTATATAAAATGCTGTAAGACAATGACTCTCTCATTTTCATACCGTTTTTGCAAGGGTTTTGATTTTGATAACCCGACCGACTTTTCGCCTTTTGTCCGCTTAATATATCGGGGTCCAAAGCCCCAAAAGGCTCGGATGCAGATTCTGCATCCGAGCCTTTGATGTTGTCAGAAAACAACAGACGAATAAAGCTGTATACGACAACCCCTTCGTCAAAAATCAAAGATTTTTGCCACCTCCCCTTACACAGGTGAGGCTTTGAAGCGCCGACTTTCGGTTTAATACCAGATCCAGCCAAAGAGAATAATTACAAGAATCCACTGCCACCATGTATATTTTACGGTGACTGTCACGGAGTCGGAAATGTCGGTGCCATCCACCGCGGCAGTTATCGTTGCAGTGCCTCTGCCGACTGCCGACACGTTGCCGTTTGCATCGACCTTCAGAATTTTTTCGTTTGATGAAGACCAAGTGACCTTTTCATCGCCCGTGCCGTTTATGAGCTGTGCGCTCAGTCTGAACGACGTCTTGTAATCCGTTTCGGTCGGTGCATTCGTTATCGCAATTGTGCACGGCTTGAAGTTTCCGAAAAGAAGCGTTGTTCCGTTTGCATCCGACTTTCTTTCTCAAAGTCATAGCGTGCGCAAAAAAACGGTCGGGGAGTCCCGACC
>JAZSPN010000004.1:0-2600 GCA_045537495.1 Acutalibacteraceae bacterium | reverse complement strand
TACCTTTGTACTGCTTCGGGCGAAAGAAAGGGGCATCTGACTTCCTTTCTCGGCAGTCACACCGTGTTCGAAAAACTTGCGTTTTTCGACACGCTGAGCGCTGTAAAAAACGTGAGTTTTTTACAGCGCTGATTTTAATCTGCAAGCTCATTGAGCTTGCAACCGCCTTTTGCCCATGAATTAACCTGCTTTATATCTTCTTTATGCTTTTGTGAGAAAGTAACTGAATTTTGCGGTTACATCACCTTGTGCAAAGATGCCCGAGAAGCAACCCGTGAAAGTGCTCGGCATACATTCCGTCGCCATAAGCTGAATACATCCGCTTCCGATTTCCGTCAGAGAAGAGGAGTCGGGACCTGCAAGGAATACGTATTTTCTGTTATCGGCAACGATTCGGAGAATCAGTTTTTCGGTGTTTTCGAAAAATACCTCTTCGGAGATCATTTCCATATCCACGATACGTCGGCGAAGCTTCGCAAAATAGCCGTCGGAAGCTTTTCGGACAAGCAGTTCATAATGCTGTCTGTTGGTGTGGAATATGGCAATTCCCGCATATCCGTCACCTTCTTCTGTACAAAGAGAGGTTTCATATACGGAATTTATCTGTTGCTGACGTACACCGAGGAAGGTGGGGCTTTTGTC
This sequence comes from Acutalibacteraceae bacterium, assembly GCA_045537495.1. Taxonomy (GTDB): domain Bacteria; phylum Bacillota; class Clostridia; order Oscillospirales; family Acutalibacteraceae; genus UBA1425. Next base: position 1,958 of record JAZSPN010000004.1, on the reverse strand, counting down.
GCCGTCGAAGGTTTCTTCGGTGCCGCGGAGTGTGATGCCGTCACCGCGGAGGATGTAGGAGGATTCGTCGTAATCCCGAAGGAATGACCAACGCGGATGAAGCGTCAAAGAAGAAAAATCGTCCGTCCAGCATTTTTTGACGGAATAATCTCCGCTGCCTTCAACCGACATCCTTTCGGTGATTATATTGCCGTTGTTGACAACGGGCCAACCGTCTTCATCCCATACGAAGGGCGCAATCATCGTTTCGCGTCCGATGTGGTGAAGCTGTCCGAGTGCGGGGCGGATGCCGTGGAAAACCATCCACCATCTGCCGTCCGTATCGGTCGTGATATCGGCATGACCGAGAGCGTGAAAGAATGCAGTGCGTTTTGAATGGTTGCGATGGGTAAGAATGGGGTTGTGCGGACACGATTCGAACGGTCCCCATACCGATTTACTCCGACCTATCGTTACCATGTGACCGTATTCCGTACCGCCTTCGGCGAGAAGAAGGTAGTAGTAGCCGAAAAGCTTGTACATGTGGGGGCCTTCGGGGCATTTTCCGCCCGTGCCGTGCCACAGAATTCGGGTTTCGGAAAGACGTTTTCCCGTTTCGATATCAATTTCAAACTGACCGATACAGTTGCGGTCGAGTTCGTCGCGGTGAGTTCCCTGATAGTAAACTCTGCCGTCGTCGTCGAAGAAAATCGAAGGATCGATACCGCCCTGGTCGATATATACGGGATCGGACCAGTCGCCGTTTATGTCATCGGTCCATACGAAGAAGTTACCGCCGTCGGTGACGTTGGTTGTTATCATGTAGAAACGACCGTTGTGATAACGTATCGTAGGGGCATAAATACCGCCCGAAGTGCCGGAATTTTTCAAAGGAAGCTGACTTTTGCGGTTGAGAACATAGCCCTTCTGCTCCCAGTTGAAAAGATCACGGCTGTGCCAGAGAGGAACGCCGGGAAAAAACTCGAACGAGCTGTTGACGAGATAGTAATCCTCGCCCGCACGGCAGATACTCGGATCCGGATAGAAGCCGGGGATTATGGGGTTTTCATAATTCAGCATACAGTCACCTCACATCAAACTGAATTTATTATACAGAATAACGTAATAGAAGTCAACAAATATAAGACCGATCAGAGCGGTCTGTAAGTGTCAATAAGTCCCAGTATATAGTCGGCGGAAACATTATAATATCTGCAAAGTGTGACGAGATGATGAAGCGGTATTTCGTTGATACCGTTTTCATATCGGGAATATACTTGCTGAGTGGTGCCGAGAAGGCTTGATATCTGACTTTGTGTGAGATCCCTGTCTTCACGTAATTCGCGGATAATATCATAATATTTTTTCATAAAAATACCTCCGCAAACAGTTTATTACACATCTGATGTGATGTATTGACTTTACATCAGATGTGGTGTATAATGCGTGTCGTAGGCTTGGATTCAAGCTTTATAAGAAAAAAGGAGGAAAGAAAATGAAAAAGCAGAACAAGGTAATAAGGACTGTTGCAGTGGTTCTTTGTGCTTTATCGTTGATTCCGATGGTACTTCTTTGTGCTATGGCAACGAACAGAACTCAGAGTGATGCGATTGCATGGGTAAAGGATCAGGTAGGAAGAGGTATTGATGCGGATGGAGTATACGGAAACCAGTGTGTAGATCTGATTCTCGCATATTATGATTACCTCGGCGTTGGTCGTTCTTCGGGTAACGGTTGTGATTATGCTTGGAACTCACTTCCGAGCGGATGGTCGAGAGTTCAGGGCGGAAAACCGCAAGCAGGCGATATTCTTGTTTATTCCGGCAATAGTCAAAATCCCTACGGACATGTTGCGATTTATGAATCTGATTACTCAACATATCATCAAAATTATTATTCTCATCCTTATGTTGAGAGAGTGACCACGGTTCCCTATAATGGTTTTGGAAATCCTTATTGGGGCTATATCAGACCTAATT
>JAZSPN010000135.1:0-2136 GCA_045537495.1 Acutalibacteraceae bacterium | reverse complement strand
GATCGTCATGCTGGAAACCTTTTTGTCTTCCGCCGCACTGGTGAATGATGATTTCACGATTGAAGAAGCAATAGAATTGCAGACGATCGGAGATACTCTGTCACAGTACTGTGATGAAAAGGATATAGAAAAAGGCAGAGGAAGAAAGGATTATTCGGATATAATAACACCTCTTAACAAAAACGGATATTATCATGAGTTTTCCGAAATAAAAAAGACGGAAAAAACCGTCGGCAAGGAAGCGGAAAAAACTGTCATGAAGCAGGAAGACGTGACGGCGAAAAACACATCGCCTTCCGAGCCGGTGATAAATATCAATCTGAAAATAAACGGCGAAATGCTGACGGAGAATAAAGTATCGGAAAAACCGCCTGTTTCGGTGAAAAAGGAAAAATGTGCAGATGAAGGCGAAACGCTTGAGAGTGTTCTTGCGGAGCTTGACAGCCTTGTCGGTCTTCAAAAAGTCAAGGCGGATGTTCACGGGCTTATGAACTTTATCAAGATATGCCGACTCAGAACACAAAGAGGCATGAAGGTGCCTACGGTGTCGTATCATCTCGTGTTTACGGGAAATCCCGGCACGGGAAAAACTACCGTTGCCCGTATGGTGGCGAAGCTTTATTACCTTATGGGGATTCTTCCGCAGGGACAGCTTATTGAAACCGACAGGAGCGGACTTGTGGCAGGATATCTCGGACAGACGGCGATAAAGACGCGGAAGGTTATCGACGAGGCACTCGGAGGAGTGCTGTTTATAGATGAAGCGTATTCGCTTGCCAACGATGAAGAGGACCTCTACGGCAAGGAAGCGATCGAAACCATACTTAAAGCCATGGAGGACCACCGCGACGAACTTGTCGTAATTGTTGCGGGCTATGATGAGCTGATGCACCGCTTTATAGAATCCAACCCGGGACTTCGCTCCAGATTCAACAAGTTTTTTCACTTCCCCGATTACAGCGGTGAGGAGATGATGAGGATACTTGAGAGATTCTGTGCGATCAACGGATATCGGCTGTCCGAGGATTCGCTGCAGTATATCCGAAACAGACTGGATAAAGTCTATGAAAACCGCGAAGAGCATTTCGGAAATGCGAGATCAGTCAGAAATCTTTTTGAACACGCAATAAACAATCAGGCGAACAGACTTGTGCTGGACAGCGACATAACCGATGAAGAGCTCATAGAGCTTACACTTGAAGATATTATGAGTGCGGCGGAGGCGATATGATGACGGACAGTACATTCATGACTTGGCTCAGAAAAGAGGAAACGGCATCGAAGCTTGCACTTCTTTCGGCGTATGAGCACCGTGACTGGCTTGTGAATGTGGAAGGCACGAGGCTCAGAAGTAAATATATGGAGCTTGTCGGAGATTTTGAACAGACGGTTATCGAGGAAGAAATCGAATGTGAGCTTTTGCGAAAGAAAAAAGAGCTGATTCAGGCGGCAATCAACAGACGTGAGCCGATTGATGAAAAGGCGATAGACGCGCAGCTTGAAGAGGACCGTGACAAAATGATTGAAGAAGCTCAGATTGACACGGAGGGAATGGTACCTTACGGAGCGGCAGAGTCTGAAAATGACGAGAAAATGCGAGAAATATACCGTGAGATAGTGAAGAATTTTCATCCCGGCGTAAACACGGAGATGACGCAGGCACAAAAGGAGCTGTTCGAAAAAGCGCAGGAGGCGTACAGAAACAGAGATCTTGCCGCGCTGGAGCTCATTTACGATATGCTCATAAGCACTCTCGGAGATTCAATAGAGCTGGAGTGTGTGATGGGTGAGCTTCAATTTGCACAAGCACAGGACGGCGAGCTTACGGAAGACTGGCTTTTGGTATCGAGAGTCTATGACAGTTTTGAGGCGACGCTTGAGGAGATTTCCGTCAGAGAAAAAACCGTTAATTACCGTCAGCAGACGGAAGATACGATGAAAAAGATCGGAAAAATAAAAGATGTGATGCCCTTTGCGGCAAAGGAGATGCTTGACGATCCGCAAAAGGTTGAGGAATATAAGCGATCCTTGGCATTAAGACTTCAGAACGCGACGCTGGAAAGAGAAAGCAGAAAACGTGAGATCGAAGAAATGATGAAGGGTGCGAGAGTGAATGGATAAACAGCTTCAATCGGC
>JAZSPN010000114.1:0-10692 GCA_045537495.1 Acutalibacteraceae bacterium | reverse complement strand
TGGTTATTTTATTTAATATGAGAACATAAAACCAATTACAAAACCGGCCTGATTTGACAAGTCGGTTTTTAATTATATACTTTCTTTAATTTTTGATAATGAGTTTGCAAGCGGTGCTATCAGTATCCCGACAATGAGATTTCCGATTCCGTGCACTAAATCCCATGGCAGTCCCGCTATTATCCATGCCAACGTTTGCCCGGCATTGAGCTTGAACATAATCGCGTGTGCCGGTGCATACAAGGTGCCAAACAGCAGTCCGTGCGTACAACAGACAGCCGGATATACGATTCGTAAAACCTTGTCCGGCATTTTCTTCGGCAAAAGCAAAGTCACTGCCCACAGCACAGTCCATATATACAAATACGGAATCCACCACGGAGAAAAGCCCGAATACAGTCCGTTGAGCAGGACATAGACATAGATCGGAATAAGTGCTTTCACTCTGAAAACGATTGTATAAACCATTGTCAACATTCCGAGCAGGTGAATGTTCGGCAAGGCTTCCATGATAATTTTTGAGCAAAACATAATCGTTCCCAGCATTGAAAAGACGACGAGCTCCGCAACACCCGTTCTTTTATTGTTTTGTGCAGACAAGCTGATACGTTACACCTTCCGTTATTTCTGTACTGTCCACACCTTTAACCGCGTACTCACCGTCAACATAAAATGCCCAGTAGCTCTGATCGATGTCATAGTCAGCCGTCATCCCGTTTACAACCTTGACGTATAATCCGTATTGACCTTCTTCTCCCTCTATAAGCCCGTGCTCCATGAGAGCATCTCCGACGGTTTTGCTGTCGGTGTTAATTGTGAATGTAACCGACTGATCCTCCGCCTTAACCTCGACGGTAACTGTGTTTTCACCGTCACCGAATTCCGTATCCTTAAGATACATCGCATTTTCCCATAGACCGTTTTTTTGCATTCTGTCGCCGCAAGCAGTAAATGACAGAACAAATACGATTGCAAGACAGACAGATACAGCTGAATTAATTACCTTCTTCATGTTTTTCATCCTTTCTGTAATATGCAAAAGGATAAAATAAAAGTACCCTCCAAGGGTACTTGTAGTCAATATCAACGTCCTGCCACGTCAAAGAATCAGATACTCGGTCTGACAAAATCACCACAATCTCCCCTGCTGCCCGAGAGACTTTTATGTGCCGCAAACCGACAAGCATTCCGACTTGACCGCATAAAGCGAGAGATACGGTAATGGCTGTTGCTACGGATTCTCACCGTTATTTCCTTGTCCCCGAATATACCGTCCGGCAGTATATCCGACAACTGAATGTTGCCATTCAGATGATCTGCTTTTATTCTTTTGTAATACTACTATAACACATTTTCCGAAAAAATCAAGATCATCTTCTTATTCATTTATAAAAAAGGAAACGGCAGATTCCGCAAGCTGAAATCTGCCGTTATAAATTATTCTTCCAAAAGATCGGAAAGCTCGGACTCGAATTTTTCTTTGAAGATTTCGAAAACTGCCGTCGCGGTCACTTCGTCTTCAACGTCGCTGAAAATCTCGTTTTCGCCATCGGTTTCGACTTTCATGATGAAAACTTCGCCGTCATCGTTTTCGTTTTCAATATCTTCTTTCGGGATAAGTACAACGTACTCTCCGCCTTCATAATCAATCATGTCGATAAACTCGAATTCAACCTCTTCGCCGTTTTCATCGGTAAGTATAATTGTATTGTCGAGATCGCTGAAATCAAAATCTTCGAGTCCCTCGTCCCCTGCTTCGCTGAGAAGCGCTTCCAATTCCTTCAAAACGTCTTCATTCATGTTGTCCATTATTTATCTCCTTTCATGAGATCATGCTCTTTTATAAACTTCACAACCTCATCGACAGTTGTAAACGCAAGTGCAACAACGGTATCTGCTCCGCCGTAGTAAATTGCAATTTTTCCGCTTTCGCTGTCTGTAAGCGCCGCACAGGGAAATACTACATTCGGTACGTCGCCTACATATTCATACGTTTCGTGCGGCGCCAAAAGGAAGCAGTCCGCTCTGTGCTTGACTATCCAGGGCTTCTCGATGTCGAGGATTGCCGCGCCCATGGCATATGTAAAACCGTTACAGCTTGTCAGTACTCCGTGATAGAACATGAGCCAGCCTTCGTCCGTTTCAATGGGAGTAGGTCCTGCGCCGATTTTCGTTCTTTCCCAGTTCTTTTCGGGTGACATGACAAATCTGTGCTTCCCCCAGTATGTCAGATCCTTACTGTGGCTCAAAAAGATATCTCCGTAGGGGGTGTGTCCCTTGTCACAAGGACGGATAAAAAGCACGTATTCATCATTTATCTTTCTCGGGAAAAGGACGCCGTTTCTCGCCACGGGATAACAAGCATCCTCAAGCTGAGTCCAGCTTTCAAAATCCTCAGTATAGGCAAGCCCTATCGTTGTTCCCTTCGGTCTTAAATTTACCCATGAGAGATAGTATTTTCCGTCAATCTCGCATACTCTCGGATCGAAGCCCTCAAAAATCACTTCTTCGCGAAGATTCCAGTTGATTGCATCATCGCTGAAACCGACTACAAGAGTATGATCCCTGCTGATATCGTCAACTCTGAAAACTCCCGCGAAACCGTCCTTGAACGGCACAACCGCCGAATTGAATATACTGTTTGCTCCGAAGAGGTTGTCACGCGTGATGATGGGATTACCGCTGTAACGCCACACCGGGTATCTGTACCCCTCCGGCTTGTCCTCCCACGGGATGTTTGGAAGAGCTTTTCCTATTATCTTTGACATAGCTTCGCCTCCGTAAATTTATTTTGTCTGTACGTAAAAATCTTATCATATACCGAATATTTCGTCAAGAAGCTTTATCACCCGTATCTTTTCGGGTTGTCCGTCTGTTCAAGCAAATAATCTATGCTCGTGTTGTAGAGGTTTTTCTACTAAACAAATCAACCCTTATTATACTTAAAACTCAAAACTCCCCACCATTAAGGTGAGGAGGCAATAACGTAAAAAACACAGAGAAACTAATCAAAGTTCCTCTGTGTCTATTTTTAACCGAATACTACGGGCTCTGTGGTGGTTGTTGTCGTAGTCGTAGTCGTAGTAGTGGTTGTGGTCGTAGTTGTAGTAGTAGTCGTGGTCGTCGCCGTTGTCGACTCCGTCGTGGATGCCGTTGTCGACTCGGTCGTCGATGTGGGATCCGTTGTCGGCTTTGTGGTAGTCGTCGTGGTGGTTGTCGGGTTACAGCGTACACAGACACCGCCTACATACTTATGACCGAGAGGCTCGCCTTCCGTGTGTCCGCAGTTTCTGCAGGTCGAAGGCTTTTCACAGGTGGCAGCCGCCATGTTGTGCTTGTTGGGAAGTCCCGTGATCTTTCCGCAGAGTGTGCAGGTACGGGGATTATTGCAGTCGGGATCCTTCCATACGTGGTCACAGTTGGCAGAGCCTGAGCCGCTTCCGCAACGTGTGCACTTGTTGACACCGTTCACTATTTTGAAATCGTGTCCGAGTGCTTCGCCCTGTTTAAGTCCGCAGTATCTGCACTTCTTCGGCGATGTGCAGGTTGCGTTTCTGTAAGAGTGAGAGCCCTTTGAGCCTTCGGTAAGTCCGCAAGCGGAGCAGGTCTTGGGCGCCTTACACGTGGCGTTGTTCCAGAGATGTCCGCTCTCTTCACAGTTATGTACCGTTGAAATCTCGGATGTGGATTCCGTTACGTCGGTTGTGGTTTCGACGGTTGTTTCTTCAGTTGTTGTTTCGGTGGAGATTTCCGTTGTGGACTCTTCCTCGGGTGCTCCGCCGCAAGCTGTAAGGGCAAAAACGAGTGTGATTGCCATTATTGCAGCTATCCATTTCTTTAACATTCAAAATACCTCCAAATATTTTATCTGACGACAAATAAATTAACATTAATTCTGTATTAAGTCAAGCAAATTAAGACAATTTTAATCATTTTTTGCGAATTCGCTAAAATGGGCTTCGATTTCAGACGAAAACTCTTTCGGAAACGGTGCTTCGAACACCATTTCTTTTCCGCTGACGGGATGAATCATTCTGCATCGGTAACAGTGAAGCATATGTCTGCCGTGACCGTTTTCTTCACCGTAAAGAGAATCTCCCGTAAGCGGCGCACCGATATAAGCCATGTGCACCCGTATCTGATGTGTTCTGCCCGTTTCAAGTGCAAGCTTCACAAGGCTCTTTCCGTTGCCCCTTACAAGCGTCGTGTAATGCGTCACGGCACTCTCCCCGTCCTCGCTGCAAGCTCTGAGCGTTTTGTCGGGATCGGGCCTTATAATCGGCACACTGACGGTGCCTTCATCCTCTGTCAGACCGTCCGTTATCGCAATATAGGTTTTATCAACCTTGCCTGACAACTTCGAAGCACTGTACGTATTAAGCGCACAAATAACAACTCCCGAAGTGCCCTTATCAAGCCGTCCGACGGCACGGAAGGATCCGCTCTTGCCCTTTGACAGAAGATAGTGCACAACTCCGTTGGCAAGAGTATCCTCTCTGTGACCGTGTGAGGGATGTACCGCGATAAAGCCCGATTTATTAAGCACGTGAATGTCGTCATCCTCGTAAATTATGTCGAGTTCCATTTCGGTCGGGACAATTTCGGTTTCCCTTTCGGGAAGAGTCACCGTTATCACGTCACCCTCTCGCACTCTGTCGATGCTTCGGATAACTTTGCCGTCCCTTTGTACGGCACCATCGGTGTGCCTCAGTGTCGCATAGAGAGAATACGAAAGCCCCGCATATCCGCGTATGAAAGCTGACAGCTTTCTGCCGTCGTATTCCTTCGGTACCGAAAATTCAAGTTTTCGTGACAAGCCGTTACCCCTTAACTCTTTCCATGATGCCTGCAAAAACGTCGGAAACCACCTGCGTGGTATTAATGCCGAGTGAATTGGTTTCATGATAATGGCTGTTGCCGAATCTGTCCCTGCCGTTGTTCATGTACGGTGCTTCTTCGTTAAGTATAAAGTCGTTAAGCGGTATCATGTAGCCCGTCATGTCATTCGTTACACCGAATACGACGAGATTCGGATCCTCTGCAACCTCGACGAGGGGTTTTGCATTGATCTCGGGACCTTTTCCCGTTGCAGACGTTTCCGCCGTTGAATAGTTGCCGAAAACAAACTCGGGTGCCGCTTCGCCCGGAAGAAGAAGTATCTGCTGAGTTCCTATGCGGATATATGTCATCTCGGTTTTAAGCGCTACTCCGAGTGAGCTGTCTTCACAGTGCGCTCTGTCGTAGTTTACTGTTTTGATAATGCCCATAAGAGCCAGTACGCCGTTCTCGATAGGTGCATAATAGGGTTGACGAAGCACCGTTATCTCGGCAGGCATCTCCTTGTCGTTGTCGATTGAAAGTGCCGCTTCGGCAAGCTTCTCGCCTTCAATTTTCGCTCTTTCGTAAACATCCTCGCTGTACATACCGGGATCAACCGCGGCAATGGCTCCGATCGAGAAAAGAACGTTGGCTCCGTTTGCTTCCTTTACCTTCGCTCTGAGATATCCCGGATATTCGGCACTGACCATTCTGTTTGCGCCGCCCATGGTGTTGGGGTGTGCGCCGAAGTTTATTATCCATGTTTCTTCGCTTCCGTCATCGGGCGTGAATTTGATTCGCGTCAGAACATCACGCGCCACGACGGGCTCTCTTCTGCGGAAAACCGCATCCGATACATGAATATTACCTACGCTGACAGTACCCTCTTTACGCGCTTCATACGCCTCATAACAGCAATCAACAATATTCTTGAAAAGAAGCTCCATGTACTCGGGGTCCTTGCCGTTTGAAGGAATGGGACCGACGAGAGGTTTTCCCCAGTAACCGAGTGTGTCAATTCCCGCATGGTTGTGAGTACACGCAACATTTACAGACTTGCATCCCGTCTTTTTTGAAAAATCCGCAAGACGTCTTCTGATTTCGTTAATCTCCATTCCTGCAAGTCCTACGATGTCGGCACCGATAATGACAATACCGCCGTCATCCTTGCAGTCAAGCCATACTGCACTGACGGTAAGAGGATCAAGAACTCCCTCAACCGTTTTGCCGGTTTTGTGACCTGCTAAAATATATGTCTTCTCGCCGATATCGTCGGGCATTGTAATTTTGCTCGAAAATCCGCAACGGAATTTATTGTCCTTACCGTTTTTCATGACGGTGGGCTGTACCTTTTCCATGGGTGCAGATTTACCGTTCTTTCTGAGCATTTTTTTACCTTCGTGTCTTGCAAGCGCATTGACGGCTTTTGTCGCTATTGAATCAAATCCCATTTTATTCTCCTCCGTTTTCTGAATCTGTATCCTTCTTGATTTTCGGTGTTAAGTCGATATTGATTATACTTTCTTCTTTCTTTTCATCGCTGTTTCTTGATTCCTGCTCCCTTTTGAGAACTTCTGCCATCTTCTTTTTCTTCTTACCCGATGACACTACGTTGTATACGATAACGGCAGCTGCAAGCAATACTATTCCGATCCATATGAACATACATACTCCGAACGGATGGAACGGACATATTCCGCATACGGCACATTTGTCGGAAGTTTCATTTACAGGATCCTGCGCCTTTTCCGAGAACGGATCGTCATTTTCGATTATAACCGCTTCGCCGTTTTCAACAGTTACTATATCGCTCCAACCGGAATTATAGTCCGGAAGATCACTGACACCGCTGAGAATAACTCTGCATCTGTACTCGATTTTGCTGTCGAAGTGCGAATCGTTGAATCTGAGTCTGTTTGTTCCGACAAGATACGGATAAAGCTCGTTACCCGTAATCCAGTAGCTCCATTCACCGTCATCAATGCGTACTTGCGACTCAATCGTAAAATCGGGATTTCCTGAGCATTTAAGCAGATATGCCTGCTCCTTTGTGCTGTCGTCGAAATTGATTTCGAAAGTAACCGTATTGTCATCGTTCATTCTGACTGATGAAATGTCGGGGGCTACTCCTTTTTCGGCACCTTTATATTCGCCTGCCGACTTGCCCTCGAAATATTCGTTGACGAGATACGTGTCCGACCAGTCGCCGACATAGCACTTTCCCGTAGAATATTCATAGATAAAAAATCTCGCACGTACATAAAGCTCGTGAGATGAGAAATCAAATCTTCTGACGGTTACGTTTTCACCTTCGTACTCTGTCTGCTCACCTGTAACGGCACCTTTACAACGCTCGGCAGCCTCATCATATTTGAACCAGAAAACCTCCTGCTTCTCGACAAAACTGCCCGTAAGCCGCTGGAAGGGATAGTCGCCCTCGGCAGTTTCCCATGTTTCGTTATAGTGCCAACCATCGTTTGAATCCAAAGACCAGTCATACTGCACACAGCATTCATATGCTGAGCCGTAATACTTTTCTTGCTCGTCCGATGTCTTTGACCTCAAACGGCAAAGCTCGTCGGGCACCGTAAACACCGCCTCGATGCTCTCGCTTCCCTCGTTGGGATAAGAAAATACAAAATGAAGCCTTTCGGGTGCTCCTTCGATACTGTCAAACGGCAGCTCTGCCGCCGATACGGTGAAGCACACCGACAGCATCACGACAAGGACAGTGAAGAGTGAAACTGTTCGTTTAATCAAAATTTTTCCTCCGTTCACAATAAACTATTATAATACAAAATAATTATATCACATAAATCTGTTATATTCAATGTTTCAGAATATGAATTTTCATAAAAATTCTCCCTGCCGATTCAGCAGGGAGTTAAAATTAAAGACATTCTTTTAAAACTTCAATTGCTTTTTTAAGCTGATCATCCGTTATGTTAAGCGCGGGAAGCAAGCGCACCTTTGTCTTTGCCGTAAGGCAGACAACACCTTTCGAAAGGCAGTCCTTTACTATCTCCTTAGCATCACGTTCCGTTTCGATTCCAAGCATAAGCCCCATACCGCTGATGCTCCTGACACCCTTGTGTCCCGTAAGCTCTTTGATGATATACTCACTCTTCCTTCTGACTCCGAGAAGAAGCTCATCGTCAATCCGTGAAAGTGCATAAACGGCACCTGCCGCACATACGGGATTTCCGCCGAAGGTTGAGCCGTGACTTGAGGGAGTAAATGTATTCTCGACCTTTTCGCCCATCATGGCACATCCGAGAGGAAGTCCTGCACCGAGTCCCTTTGCCGTTGTTACGATATCGGGTGTTATTCCGTAGTGCATAAATGCGTACAGCTCACCCGTCCTGCCGTTGCCCGTCTGTACTTCGTCGATAACAAGAAGCATATCCTTTTCTTCACAAAGAGCCGATACGCTTTCGACGAATTCTTTTGTCAATGCCAGCACTCCGCCTTCACCCTGGACAAGCTCCATCATGACGGCACAGCACTCATTCTCTTCGGAGAGAGCCTTGACGGATTCAAAGTTGTTTGCCTCAGCAAAAACAAAACCCTCGGTGAACGGTGAAAAGTCCTTATGGAACACGTCTTGTCCCGTTGCGGAAAGAGTCGTTACCGTTCTGCCGTGAAAGCTGTTTTTAAGCGTTATGATAGTGCTTCTTTTTCCGTCGCCGTACTTGTCGGAGGCATACTTTCTGGCACACTTTATAGCGGCTTCATTGGCTTCCGCTCCGGAATTTCCGAAGAAAACCTTGCGAAGCCCCGTTCTCTCGCAAAGCATCTGAGCAAGCTTCGCCTGCGGTTCGGTGTAGTAAAGGTTTGAAACGTGCTGTAACTTTGAAAGCTGTTCGGTAACAGCTTTTATCCAGCCGTCGTCGGCAATTCCGAGTCCGTTTACGGCTATACCGCTTCCGAGATCAATATATTCCTTGCCCTCATCGTCAAAGAGCAGAGATCCCTTACCGCTTACAAAAACGACGTCTGCTCTCGCATACGTGCCTGCTATATATTTATTGTCAAGTTCCTTTATATTCATACTTTACCTCACATCACAAACATCGTACCGAGACCTTCATCAGTAAGCATTTCCATAATGATAGAATGTTCCGTTCTGCCGTCGATGATGAACACCGTCTTTGCACCGCAACGAAGCGCATGGGCACAGCATTCCACCTTCGGAATCATGCCGCCTGAAATTACGCCTTCGGCTTTAAGCTTCTCGATATCGTCGAGAGTAATCAAGCTGATAAGCGAATCGGGATCGTTGACATCACGGAGTACACCGCTGATATCCGTCATGGAAATAAGCACCTGCGACTGTAAAGCACCTGCAATCTCGGCCGCCGCCGTGTCAGCATTGATGTTATAGACATTCCCCTCTTCATCACAGCCCACCGTTGAAATAACGGGAATATAACCCTTTTCAAGAGTGTCAAGGATTATCTGAGGATTAACCTCTGTCACTTCGCCGACATAACCGAGTGCTTCATCCTGCATTGTAGCCTTAATCATCTGTCCGTCAATACCCGAAAGCCCGACAGCCCTTCCGCCGTAGCTTCCTATAATATTGACAAGGCTCTTGTTTACCTTACCGGCAAGCACCATCTGGACATAGTCGGCAGTTTCCTTATCGGTAACACGAAGTCCGTTTACGAATTCGCTCTCCTTACCGACCTGCTTCAAAAGTCCCGTAACCTCGGGACCTCCTCCGTGGATAAGAACAACCTTGATTCCGACAGTCGAAAGAAGCACGATATCCTTCATGACCGACTTTTTAAGCTGCTGGTTAATCATGGCATTTCCGCCGTACTTGATAACAACGATTTTATTGTAATATTTTTCTATGTAAGGCAATGCCTCAACAAGTATTTTTGCTCTTTGTGAATTAGTAAAATCCATTTTGCACACTCCGTATCAGGTTCTGTAATCGCCGTTGATCTTTACGTAATCGTACGTAAGGTCACATCCGTATGCCGAAGCCTTTGCATCACCGTCGTTAAGATTTACATCAATGATTATTTCGCTGCGGAGAAGGACTTCCTTTGCGATTTTTTCGCTGAAATCAACTCCTGCACCGTTTTGGCATACAGCAATTTCGCCCGATGCCGACTTGAAGGTTATGTCTATCTTGCCGACATCAACATCGGCACCGCTGTATCCGATTGCACAAAGTACTCTGCCCCAGTTTGCATCGGCACCGAACATGGCAGCCTTGAAAAGATTTGAGCATATTACTGATTTTGCAACACGTCTTGCGGTTTCGCCGTCCTTTGCCCCCGACACCTTACACTCGAGAAGCTTGGTGGCACCCTCACCGTCTGCCGCTATACATCTGCAAAGATGCTCCGACACTGCAAAAAGAGCCTTTTTGAAGGTTTCGAAATCCTCATTTTCTTCGGTAATCGTTGTATTTCCCGCCATGCCGTTCGAGAGAACAACCACCATGTCGTTTGTAGAGGTGTCACCGTCTACGCTTATCATATTGAACGTTTCCGTCACGTTGTCTTTGAGAGCTTTACCGAGAAGCTCCGTCGATATGGCAACGTCACTCGTTATAAAACACAGCATGGTCGCCATGTTGGGATGAATCATGCCCGATCCCTTTGCAATTCCGCCGATAACGCATCTTTTGCCGTCCAGCTCAAACGAAACCGCTATTTCCTTGAGCTTAGTGTCGGTGGTCATAATGGCATGAGCCGCATCCTTGCTGTTTTCGCCGAGAGAAGCGGTAAGATTTTCCATAGCCTCTGCAATGGGATCAATCACCATGGGCTGTCCGATAACACCCGTCGAAGCTACAACGACATCATTCTTCGATATACCCGTGTGCTTCTCGACAAGTGAGCACATATCATTAGC
>JAZSPN010000032.1:0-13300 GCA_045537495.1 Acutalibacteraceae bacterium | reverse complement strand
AGTCTGTAAGACGGAAATATGTGCCTACAGCCTCTTCGGGAGCGTAAACCCACATGCCGATGCTTGTGGGGCTCTTGCCTGCCGCTACATCACGGTATGTAACGTGTTCGCCTACGTAGTAAACATAGTTGTACGTCCATGAGCCTACACCTGCATTGTGAACCTCGTCGAACTTAACGCCGAGAGAGTATTCGCCGTTCTTAACCTGTCCGCCGTTTTCCCTGGAAGCAAGGAATACGCTGGAAGTTGTTCCGTTGGGAGCGTAGTTGCTGTAGTTCTTAGCATCTGTTTCCTTCGGATAAATTGCTTCGGGAGCATTTGCATCGAGCCATTCACCGATATTGTCAACACCGCGCCAATCGTCGATAGCATTTTCTTCTTCAAAGTCCCAGATGACCTCGGAGCCTTTGCCGAATGTTATTTCGATTGTGATGGGTGCAAGTTCTGTTGAATATTTATATGTAGCCGTGATATCTGTACCCGAAACGCTTTCATCCGATGTAGCGTTGAATACAAGACCGTCAACAGTACCTGCCGATGCGTTTGAAAGAGTAATATCGAATGTATCTGCCTGACAGTAAACATCGAATACACCGTATGTCGACGTAATGTCGAGAGCAAGAGCTTTTCCGTAGGGAAGAGTCATTTCAGCCTGGCTGAACGAGATAGCATCGGGATTGACAACGTTGATCGTCTTTGATCCTACGACATTACCGTCATATTCCATCTGAATGTCAACCTGTCCGAGAGTGCCGTTCGATGTGAATGTACCGTCTGCAACAGTACCGAAGTCGCTGTCGGAAAGTGTCCATACTGCTTCTGCGGGGATTTCAGCAGCATATCCGTTGCCGTCAATACCCTGTGCAGAGAATGTATAAGTTGTATTGGGTGCAAAATAGTCGTATGCAGCACTGATGTTCGCATGATCGAAAACACCCGTGGGCTTTGCATTCGAAGCTACGAAAACGCCGTGGATTGTGGGACGCTCTGAGCCGTCCGACGGGCTGGAACGCATAACGAGATCGTCTTCACCTTCACGCTGTGTGATAAATGTTGAAGATCCGCCGCCGTCACAGTTAACTGCCCATTCACAGCCGAGAGCAAGCATTGTTTCGCCTTCTTCGTAGTCACTGAGACCTACGGAGTAGGGAGCCTGACGTCCGTCAACCTGGCAGATAACGAGAGTACCGTCTGCCTTGACACCGATCATGGAACGGGAAGCTGCTGCAGATGTACGCTCTTCTTTCTTTACGAGCTGACCTTCTTTAACAACAAAACCGAAGGAACAGCCGACTGCCTGCCATTCGTCACCGCGAAGGCTGCTTCTCATTTCACAAGAAACGTTGCCGTCTTCGTCCTTGTAAACGCAAAGCATGGTGGAAGGACCGCTTGTGCCGATGACCTTGCCGTTGTAAACAAGAACTCGGGGAGCCTGTGAAGAATAGGTAAGGTCAGTATTCATACCGCCGACAATGTTGTATCCGAGGTTTTCCTCGTAGTAAGCTGCCATGTCTGTCAGCTTCGCCGACTGCTGATTCTGAATAAGCGTTGTGTCCTTGTCGATTCCGTAATAACCGGGAACGATTTCGACGTTTTCATTCGTTACGTCAACTTCGATTACGTGGACAACCTGTCTGCGTGAATAATCGGAGTTGTTCAGAATGATTTCCGTTTCTGTTGCGCCGGGACAAAGTGTGTAGCTGTTCTGAGCAATAATCTGATAGTAGCCGTTTGATACGGAAGTATCATAAACGGATGCTGCTGCAGATACCGATACACAGAGAGTGCTGAGTACCATTGCCAGAACCATCAACACGGAGAGCGTGCGCTTGAAGTTCTTTTTCATTTTGATATCTCCTTTTTTTATTTTTCAATTCGCTGAAAATTGTCTGCCGTAAAAACGATAACGGCGTCAGATATCACCTTTACAAGACAAACAATCCCCAACAAATAGAATACTACAATCAGTTCAATTCGTCAATAAGATAGTTTATATCTTCTTTCATCGCCTGAAGCGTCAATCTTTCTTCTTCCGTCCATGAATCGTCAATATCCGAATCGTATGAAACAATATTTACATAGACCTTTTTTCCGTCTGCTTCAAAGGCGCCGACACATACACCGTCGTCACCGTCAAAAAGTACATCGTAAAGATGTATTTCCTCGTGTTCGCCGACAGTTGCATAAAACTCAACGGTGCTGACTCCGTCTTTTTCCGTCACGTTGGTACGAAGATTTTCCCTCCATCTTCCGGGATAAAGCAAATCGCCGTATTTTGTTGCGATTCCCATAAGACTCGGATTCAGCGTCAACGGATCCTCGGTCGTCGTTTCCGTTACAGCCTCCGTCTTTGTTTCGCTTCCCGTCAAAGACTCCGCGGAAGAACCCGAATTTCCGTTACAGCCCGCCATCAGCAGTGCCGTCAATGAAACGATGAACATTAATGTGATTAAATACTTTTTCATTTTTACCTCTCAGAATTTCAGATATTCGGTATACGGCTTTTCAAGATCTACCGTCTGCCCGTGAGATGCAACCTGCTTTTCCTTTGGCGGATCCTTGGAATAATCTCCGTATTTCTGAGTGAGATACTTGTGATACTGCTCGGGCACACGAACCTTCATGCCCTCGAACTCTGCCTCTGCCGATTTTCCGTAGACCTCTCTGTCGAAATACTCATTCGTCCTCATCGAATTCGCAAAGTTGCACCAGATCCTGCTCGTCATAACATCGTTGCTCATCGCAAGCTCCTCTGCCGCCCTGCACGCCTTGCACGTTTTTGAATAAATTCCGAAGAACTTGCGAAGCGCACTTCTGATTGTCAGGCCGAGATCCTTGTGATAGAACGGAATCAGTGCCGTATAACGCTTTCTGTAATGCTTCCATTTTTCTTTCTCAAATTTCTTCTGTGCCTTCTCGCCTTCGGGATATCCGTCAAGCGGAAAAACATCTATAAAAACACCGTGATTCATCGGAATTTTTGAAGCTTCCTGTTCGATGAACGTAGTATTTTTATTGCGGAGTTTACTTCCCATTCCGGGATATTCGGGATCTGTTCTGTAATTCTGCAGGAAAACCCACTCGGGAAGTCTTGACGGTGCCTCTTTTAAAAACTTTTCATAGTCGGGACGGGGAAGCGCCACATCGACGTCGTCATCCCACGGGACAAAGCCCTTGTACTTTATTGCACCGAGTGCACTTCCGCACACAAGATAATAATCAAGCTCAAGCTCATTGCAGATATCAATAAAGATCTTTAAAAGCTCGAATTCTTTTTTTTGCAGATCTGTCATCTGTTCTTCCCCTTAGATAAGAGTTTTTTACCGCCTGTTAACACTTTTTTGATAAGCGACAACCACAGCTTGCCGTTCATCACAAGGATAATCAATGCGGAAACTGCCGAAACCGTATATCCGTGCCACTCGAAAGATACTGCCGCCGCCTGCAAAAGAATTATTGCACAATTCAGAGCAAATACCACCCAGTTTATGCGGATTTTCACGAATCTCTGAATATCAACTATTCTTGCAACGGCAATTACAATGTATGCCGCTACCGTACCGATGACCGCGCCCCAGACACCGTAAATTCTGATGAACACAAAATTGAGTCCTATGTTGACTACCGCCGCTATGAGGGTGGTCATCATATTGTTTTTGCTTTTTTTCAGTGCGCTGTAAATCGAACCGTAAAACGAAGATACTGCATTGAATACCGCACTCACCAGCAAAAACGGTACATATTGCCATGCCGATTGAAAATCGTCACCGACATAAAGCGACATGAACGGTTTTATTATCAGGATAAGCACCGTTGCCGCCGTAAATGCAAGTGTGCTGTAAACCGTCATGACCTCGGAATAAAAGCTCTTGTCGCCGCCGTCCTCCGCCTCTTTTATCGATGAAATTCCCCATGCCTGAGAAAAGATGCTGATAAAGACATTGATAAGTGACGGAATTTTTGTGGCTACCGTGTATATTCCCAGTGCCGAAGCCGACAGCATGAGCTCTATCATCAGCTTGTTTGAAGAATGTATTGCCCACCATGAAATATTGTTGAGTATCAGCGGTGCCGAAAATGCCGTCATCGCAAAAAGAAGCTTTTTGCTGAAAACTGCTTTTTTCAGTGATTTTCCTACTCCGCCGACAAAAAACAGAATTATTGCGACAACCGCACCTGCAACAATGTTCGAAATAAGATAACCCTTTACGCCCATACGGAATTTTGTCAGAAGGATTATGTTGAGCACTGCAAGAATGAGCGTCTGGGTAATGCCGCCTGCGGCATAAAGAGAGTTTTTGTTCCTGACTTTAAGATAATTCATCTCGACGGGAAGCACCATATTGAGAACGGTATAAATACAGAAATACCATTTCCATTCGCTGATTGCAGGATAAAACCTCAGAAGCGGTGTAAGCATAACCGTCAGAACCGTGCCTGCGCCGAGTACAACGAACGCACAAAGAAGGACATTTTCCGATTTTTCGTTTTTTGTAAGACCGAAGCGCACAACGGCATCGAAAATCACGACCGACACAAACGGCACAAGCAGCTGAGAAACCGTAAAAACGAGATCGGCAGTACCGTATTCCTCGGTGGTCATGTAGTTTGTGTACAACGGAACCAGTAAAAACAGAATAAGCTTCGATCCGATGCTTCCGACGGCAAATATGAAAATGTCTTTAATTAATGTTAAACCCTTACTCCGACTCATATATTACCCTCAAAGATCAAGCAAAAAGAACTTATAACCGCAAAGATTTCCTCTTGCACAAGCCACAAAGAACATTGCAAGCGTCAGAACACGAACAAACGTTACGTAGCGGTAATCTTCCTTTTGCATTTTATATTGCAGAACGGTATACATAACGGGAATTATGATTATCGAACTGAACATTATAAATCTGTGGAATATCGTATATTCGAAGCAAAGAAGCACCTCGATAACGCACATGATAACATTAAACTGTGCAAGAGGTCTCAGCCCGGAAAGACCGTCTTCGTTGCGGATTTTTCTATACTGAATCAGAGTATAAATTATCAGAACAAGCTGTATGAATCCGATAATGTACTCCCACGTGTAGCTGTACCAGTTATTGTTGATATAGCTGACGCCCTTGTTAAAGGCAGCGGTAATGTATCCTCCGCCGACCGTAAGTCCTACGGCACAAAGAATGACTGCCGTTATGTAGCTGCCGATCTTCGGCATTTTGCTGCCGAGCTGACCGAAAAGCAGATACATAAGTCTTATGCCGAATATCGGTATTGCGGCAAGGTGCATAAGACACGCTATACCGTAAAGGACTATATTTTTAAGAAGTGATCTGTCGCCGACCGTTTCCGTATATATGCAATAAGCAACTATCGCCAGTGCCGTAAGACAGCGTACTCCCGATATAACCTCGAGAAACTCGCCTGCCGCCATAAAGCACAAAAACGTCAGTGCCAGCGCACAGGCCGTGTCCGTTCTGCCGTTGACTTCACTTTTTATGAGGCTGTTTGTTACCTTCGGAGTATGATTTTCAAGCTTACACCTGACTGCACAGTCCTTGAAAATCGCAAAAACGAAACCGAAGAATATAAGTGCCACAACACAAGGCAATACACCCTGCAACCCCGTTTTCTGACAAAGGTATATAAGAATATAAGAAATCGGAGTGCTTGAATTAAGAACGGGGCCCTTCAGAAATTCGAAAAACGTTCTGTGCTGCCAATACGAATCGTACATATTCCGCCATTCGCAAAGGTCGGCGGCATCTCCGGGAATATATAAAAATCCCATGACGCCGATAACCGCCAGCACACACGCAAAAATACGTCGGAGCTTCTGCGGATTTTCCGTGTGCATTATTCTGCTGTAACCGTAAAGAGTCACAAGGACATAGACGAACACACCCGAAAGGCGTTCGATAAGCATTGTCCTTGATAGCCACAGCTCAAAATTCATAAATAATCCTCAATCTTAAAACTCAGAATAATACTCAAACAGCTTCACTGTTTCGCTCTCTATATCGTAATTGCTTTTAAGAAGCTTTTTACCGTTTTCCTCTCTGTCGGACTTTTTTTCCGAAAGACGACAAAAAGCCTCAATCCACTCATCTTCATTTTCAAGATCCGCATAAACGCATGATCCGAAATCGACTTCCCTCGTAATCGGACTGCTCAGCACACACGGAAGTCCCGAGCCTTGCGCCTCGACAACCGAAAGGGGCACTCCCTCAAACAGTGACGGAAGCCAGAAAATATCCATCGCCGAAAGAATTTCGGGAATATCGCTTCTCTTTCCCGTAAATATAACCTTATCACCGACGGAAAGCTCTTTTGCCAGCTCCTCGGTTTGCCGACGTAACACCCCGTCACCGACAAGCAGAAGTCTTGCGTTCGGGATTTTTTCAAGAACAGCCGAAAACGTGCGTATCATAAACGCATGGTTTTTCTCCTGAGAAAACCGTCCGACGTGTCCTATCAGAATTTCACCGTCCGAAACATTCAACTCGGAACGGATCCTTTCTCTGTTTTCTCTGTTAAATATATATCTGTCAACAGAAATTGCATTATGTAAAATAAAAACCTTCTTATTCTTTCCGAAAAGCGACGAAGCATCACGTGAACACGCCACGAGATCCGTCGAATTTCGAAGGATGATCGGCATCATGAGTCTGTTTCGTATTGCAGAAACGGTTTTTTCACTGTATTTTGTCGAATGACTGTGAGATATCACGTGTTCGACACCGCTTTTTCTCGCGATACCTCCGACGAGTGCCGCCGCCCATATGGGATGACAGTGAACCGCCGTATATTCGCCCTTATGAGTGTCAAAAAAAGCTTTCAGCTTTTCTCTGTAATCTTTTGAAAAAGAAGCATTTCCGAGAAAGAAGGTCCGTCCTCCGAGAGAGAGTATTTCCGCTTCGTGACTTTTTTCCATCTCGGCAAAGTACAAAAAATCAAATCTGATACGGCTTCTGTCGAGATGTCTGTAATAGTTCATTATGACACTCATCATGCCTGCGTTTATATTAAGACTTGAAACAACCTGCAAAATCTTAATCATGCTGTCTTTCTTCCTTCCGAAGCTTTTCCTTCAGCGCCGTTGTCGAAATATCGGGAGTTCTCGGCAGAAATACGATTTCACATATATCCTTTATCGCCTCGTATTCAGGCATCTGTTTGAAGGCTTCCGCATAATCGTCACCGAGAAGAAAAATGTCCGCCTTGTAATTTATGATGTCTTGGACCTTCTGTGCCATTGAGTGTTCGGGAATTACAAGATCAACATAACGAAGATCCTTTATATAATCCATTCTCTTTTCGAGTGAAAAAACAGGCGTCTTCCCCTTGCCTTCGCACATCTCGTCGGTAGAAACGCCGACTATAAGTCTGTCGCCGAGTGCACTTGCACGCTTCAGAAGATTCAGATGTCCGTAATGGATAAGATCAAAAGTACCGTATGTGATTACCGTTTTGATAACAATCACTTCCAAAATCAAATTAAAGCTTCAGCACAACGGGCGCATGATTCACACGCTTGTCCTCGGGAGGAAGCTGCATATAGTCCCTGTACTGTCTGCGAAGCACGGTATCAGTCTTTGCAGGCAGATCTATCTCTATACTTTCAAATTTGTGCTTTACGGTCGGTATCAGATCACTGACGGGTGCCTCAACCTCGACAAGTCCTCTCGTTGAAACAAATCCCGTTTCTTTTCCGTTGTAACACTGAAGCTGTTCGTCAAGCTTTTTGAACAACAGCTTTTTCGGTATCGGAATAAGCATAATATGAAGCACGCTTCTGACAACCGCCGCTATCATCTGCTTACGTCTGTCCTGCGTTATGCAAGCTTTTCTGACAGATTTCGCAACATACAGCTGCATAAGGAAATTGCACCTGCTTCTGTACGCCTTTCTTTCCTCTTCGTCTGCGGGAATCTCGTCGTAGGGCATAATATCGACAAAAACACCGTGGTGCATCCTGATGTGCTTTACACTGTCCTCGACGAACCGGGTACCGTCTTTTCTTACCTTTGCAAAGTACGAAGCCGTTTTCGGATCCTTGCTGAAATGCTGAAGCGTATATCCTTCTTTAAGAGCGGAAGGTGCCAGCTTTAAAAATCTGTCATAATCGGGACGAAGCATTCCTATATCGATATCGTCGTCCCACGGAATAAATCCGTCATGGCGCATGGCGCCGAGTGCCGTTCCGCCGACTGCAAAATACGTAATATTTTCCTGTTCGCATACGCGGATTATCTCCGCGAGGACATCCGTTTCAATCGCCTGAAGCTTTTTGAGCTCTTCATCCGAATAACGTCCGTCAGAATCCTTTTTCTTTCTCAAAAACATATCGTAAAGTCTTGTTTTCATTTTAGGAGGAATACTGACAAACACACGTATGAGCAGCATATTTATAAGTGCTTCAAAACGGTTTATCAGCTTTTTCTCAACCATGAACTTCTGCAAAAATTTCCATTCTCTGACACGCACACTGTCGCTTCTCTTTGAATTGAAGCCGTTGCCGACTCTGACAAGAACAAGCGTTTCGTGCATATTCGCGAATCTGCAACCGTTTGCAATCATCTTCATCCACAAAAAATAATCTTCAACGTAAGGATGCGATTCATATCCGCCGCAAGAAACCAAAGAAGCTCTTTTGATACAGACACTTACATGGTTTGTCGGAGAACGCCGTTTACCCATTTTTACTATTCCGTCATGATCCGCGGGACATGAGCGGACTCTTTTATTCTTTTCATTGATATCTTCGTTGAACTCCGCTATATCTGTTCCGAGAACATCCGTTTCGGGGTGCGCCTCTATGTATTCAATCTGTTTTTCAAAACGTGTCGGAAGGCTGATATCGTCGGAATCCATTCTGAATATGTAGTCACCCGTACAATAATCCGTACCGATCCGAAGGGCTTGCCCGAGTCCCCTGTTTTCGCTCTGCGGATAATACTTCACTATGTCCTTTTTATCCTGTGCGAAAGCGTCGAGAACCTCGTAAAGCTCCTCTGTCAACGGACCGTCAAAAACCACAACGATTTCGTCGGGTTTTCTGGTCTGCTTCTCATATACACTTGTAAGCGCTTCACGAAGGAAAGTCGCTTCATCATTTTTGTATACTGACATCAGAACAGAATATTTCATATCAATATCGCCTTCTCATTTTCGTCTGTTTATTTTACCCGTTCCGCCTTCGACCACTCCGTCACGACGCAAAACATAAGGAATTGTTTTAAAAAAGCATTTCAAGTCAAGCATAAAACTCAGATTATTTGCGTAATAGCCGTCCATCTTCGCTTTTTCTTCATTTGATATTTCATCACGTCCGTTGATCTGCGCCCAACCCGTAAGCCCCGGCTTTACTCCGTTGGCACCGTACCTGTCACGTTCATCGACAAGCTCCGTCAGTGTCAGAATTGCAGGTCTCGGACCGACTATACTCATACTGCCCGTAAAAATATTGAACAACTGCGGAAGCTCATCAATCGACGTTTTTCTGATAAACTTCTGCCATTTGCTCAGCATATCTTCCGCATTGAAAAGATGTGTGGGAACATCGGAGGGTGCATGTGTCGGCATACTGCGGAACTTTATGATTGTATAAACCTCTTTGTTCAGTCCGTAACGCTTCTGTTTAAAGAATACGGGACCGGGAGAATCGATAACAATGATAAGTGCCACTACCGCCATAGGCACCGCCAGCAAGACGATACCGATAGCCGATAAAGTAATGTCAATAATTCTCTTGAAGCACTTTTTATACATAAAACATCCCACAATTATTTAAAATACACCGAACAGTTTTTCGCCATTCTTCCGAGTGCTTCTTCACCCGCATAAGTATTTATAACATCCGCCGCCTCTGCCATGCTGACAGGTCTTGTCGTCATATTGTGACAGTCCGATCCGATAAAATGTATCTGATTTTCGGAAATCATTTTCATGAGCTTCCGACGCTGTTTTCCGAGTAACGACGATGAGTTGATCTGAAACCTGACACCCATTGAAAGAAGCTCTCCGAAAAAGACCGACGGCTGTTTTTCAAAATAGCGCTCAATGTGTGCCATTACAACGTCAATATTATTCGAAAGCGCCATTTCGGATATCTCGCGAAGCATGTATTCGCTCCATGTATCCGTCGGCATTTCGAGTAAGAGCGTATGTGTCCCCTCAGCACAAAGTCCTTTAAGCGACTCCAAACGGCTTATTCCCCGAAAGTAAAGCACCTCCGCCCCTTGCAAAATCACGGGCTCCGTGCCGTCAAGCTCTTTTTTCAGAAGCTCGAACGCCTTCTCTCTTTTTTCAAAAAAGACATCGGGCGACATCTGCGACGGATAATAGTGCGGTGTCGCAACAACCTTTGATATTCCCTGCCTCGACATTTCGGAAAGTATCGCGACACTCTCCTCAACACTTCCGCTTCCGTCATCAATACCCGGGAGAATATGTGTGTGTACATCGAAAATTCCGTACCGCGAAAGAAGCTGCGCGCCTCTTTCCGGATCTGATTTTTTTCTGAATATCATTTCTTGTAGTTACCGTACGAATTATACTTGCCGTATTCCTTGGACGATTCCCTGGCATCCGCAAGAACGAATCCGAGGAATTTATCACGGCTCACGGAAAGCTGACGCATACACTTTTTGAGTGCGCTTCTGCTTCCGTAATCCTGTCTGACCACGGCAATGATGCCGTCGATAAAATTAAGAATCGTAAGAGCATCCGTAACAATGTTTACGGGCGGAAGGTCAACGATGATGAAATCATATTCGCCCGAAAGCTTTTCGAGTAACGATTCCATCTGCTCCGAACCGAGAAGCTCCGAAGGGTTGGGAGGAATGTCGCCCGCCGTCAGAACCTTGAACGTGTCGAGAACTCCGGAATCGCGGATCACCGCTTCGCTCTCGCAAAGTCCCGCAAGAACGTTGGAAAGACCGCGATCCGATTCAAGATCAAGCTGTCGTGCAATATTCGGCAGACGCATATCGGCATCGATGAGAAGAACCTTCTTGCCGCTTTCCGCAAAAACGTATGAAAGGTTAATCGACGTAATACTCTTTCCTTCGCCGGGAAGTGCGCTCGTTATTCCGATGATACGGCAAGCCTTGTCGGCAGGAAGAGTAAACATGAGATTTGTACGGAGAAGCTTGTATGCCTCCGCCGCCGTAAATTTCATATTTGCACAGATATTGGTTTCCTTTTCACGCACCATGGAAGGATTGTTGATAACTTTCTTACGGCGTGAAGTCGCCGTAAGCGAAGAAAGTACGTTCTTTTTCATTATTCATTCTCCTTTCCGTCACCGCTGCTCGCATATCTTCGCATATACGACGAATGTGACTCCGCGGAAAGATTCGGTATAACCGCAAGTACGGGTGCATCAAATGTCTGAAGAAGATAGTCCTCTCCGTGAATAATATCGTCGGTAATATCTCTGATAATTATAACCGCACAACCGATAAACGCTCCGACGATGAACGAAAGCGCGATACAGATTATGTAGTTGGGAGAAACCTGCTTTTTGTTGACAATGGGACTGTCAACAAGCTTCGCCGACGTACCGACAACGATATTTGCAATCTTTGCAGGAAGTATCTCGCCGATCGTCTGCGCTATAAGCTTCGACGTTTCGGGATTTTCACTCGTTACGGTAATACGGAAAACCTCCGTTCCGTTAACCGACTCCGCGCTGATCATTTCGTTGATATCTTCATACGAAAAGTCAACACCCGCCTTATCCTTGATCTCGTTGATCGTGTTTCTTGTGCGGAGAATTACAATATAAGTTTCGACAAGGCTCTGCGCAACACTGAGATCGGAGGAAGAAAGTCCCGCCGCAATCTTCTCAACCGATGCAGAGGTTGATCGGTTATTGACATAGAGCATGACGCTTGACGAGTATTTGGGTGTAACCAAAAAATATGCTCCCGAAATACCTATAACGGCAGCAAGCACTCCGCATAAAATTATCATCCACGCCTTGCGAAGCAAAAGCTTTGCAATCTGAATGATGTCGAAATCATACGAATCGGAACTGTTTACTTTCATCATCTTCACTCCAATTTTAATTAATGTACGAAAGTTGCCGCAACAACATATACCTATACCGATACATTTTCTTTATAACTATACCACTTTTTGTGCCGAACGTCAAGGAAAAAGTTGATAAAGCACAGTATTTTGTGCTTTTATGGCAATAATTACCACAACTCATCATATTATGTCAAATCATAATTTGAAACACAAAAAAAAGAGCCGCCGAAGCAACTCTTTTTGTTATTGTTTATATTTAGAACCAGAGCCAACCGAACAGCAGAATAACAATAATCCACTGCCACCACGAATATTTCACATTTACCGTTACCGTGTCGGAAAGATCCGTTCCCTCGATCGTTGCCGTTATTTCTGCAGTACCTATTCCGGCACCGAAAATATTACCTTTCGAGTCAACGGTCACCACCGACGGATCTGAGGATTCCCATATAATATTTGCATTCTTATATTCTTCCGAAATTTTCGTTGTCAACATAAATCCGACATACTTGTTTGTTGTAACGGTTTCAACGGCTACACCGTTGTCTAAAACAGTAATCTCCGCATTTTTTGTTTCGAGAACTGTTCCGCAAACAAAACATTTTTTGACAAGCTTGCCGTTTTCGCCGTTTTCCCAATCTCCTTCGACATGCCTCGACTTCGGAACATCGGCAGAATATTCATATCCGCAGTCGCAAGTGTATGTCACCTTTCCTTCTTCACTGCACGTCGGAGGCTTGATGCTGATGGCAAAATCATGATCCGTTGCGGGAGTCTTGCCGTCGGTGTAGCTGTTACCGCATCTTGAACAGGTATGCTTTGTGTAGCCTTCCTCCGTGCAAGTCGGCGGTGTTACGGTCGATTTATAAGAATGTCCCAAAACGGGAATACTTTCCGTATACGTTTTTCCGCACAAACAGCTAAATGTTCTGATACCCGCCACGGTGCAAGTAGCCGTCTTTGTGACCGACGACGTGTATGAACACTCGTGATCTTTCAGCTTATATCTGATTTCAACGGTTGTAGCCGTATTATCTTTTTTATCAGTCCAACCGCTCTCTTTGGTAAATTTGTAGTACTTCACCTCTGTCTTATCCTGATACACATATCTCTTGTACCACCAACAGGATCTTGTCGGATGAGAGTTTGAGCTGTCACAAGTAAGCGATGGCGAACAATAACAGTGTTCACCCGGTTTATGCACCCAGGCGAGACAATACGCCGTGTATCTCGGATCATCCGTGTCCGTTACGGTTTTTTCTTCATAAAC
>JAZSPN010000086.1:0-5903 GCA_045537495.1 Acutalibacteraceae bacterium | reverse complement strand
GACTTTATGTGATTATACTCTCCGATGCCACAATTACAACCGTAAAGAAGTACGGTGAGGACAGATATTCGGAGGTTATACGGATGCGTGAGAACATCCATAATGCGATTAAAGCGGATTTGATATAAGAGAAGGCACTTGCGAAACAAACGCAAGTGCCTTAATTTATCGTTATACAACCGATGCAAGATATTTTAATGAAATTTTGTTGAAAGAACGCCAGTTTTCAATGGAGCAGATATGTCCGCAT
This sequence comes from Acutalibacteraceae bacterium, assembly GCA_045537495.1. Taxonomy (GTDB): domain Bacteria; phylum Bacillota; class Clostridia; order Oscillospirales; family Acutalibacteraceae; genus UBA1425. The sequence goes on along the minus strand of JAZSPN010000086.1, from coordinate 5,653 downwards.
TTTTCGATGATTTCGATATGAGCGCCTTTTATCTTGTTGGCAAGGAATTTTGCACCGTCGAGGAAACAGTGGTCTTCGTCGCCCGAGATTAAGAGGATTTTCTTTCCGATGGAATCGAGCTTACTCAGAATCTTTTCGGGATGAAGCGATACCTGGATGTATTCGATCCATGCAAACATTGTTTCCTTGTCGAGCTTTACTGCCTCACGAAGGAAAATCGTACGCGATTTTTCGTGATGTTTTTTAGGCATCATGAACCAGGCGAAGAATTTATATAAAAACTCGTAGGGGACAACACGTTTGATTTTATTTGCAAGGGCGACGGCTGCACTGTTGAAGCCGCTTACTTTAAGTGTGGAGCCGCCGAGAACGATTGATTTTACGTAATTCGGATAGCATATTGCGAAGTTGGCGATTACAATTGTTCCGAGGGAAAGACCTACGAAATGCGCACTTTCGATATGAAGATGATCCATGGTGTCCTTGATTCCCTTGTGGAGAAGCCGCGGATTGACTTTATGAATAATTTTGTTGGCATTTGATCCGTGACCTGGTAAATCCAACAACAGTAAATTGTAATTCTCGGAAAACGCATCCATCTGCTTTTTCCATGTTTTTGTACTGCCGCCGAGGCCGTGAACAAAAACTACCCATTCTTCCTTCTGATTGTTAATTGCTTCGTATTTTAACACTTCGTCACTCCTTATATAATTTATCATTTTTACCCCACCAAAAAATAATTATATCATAAAAAGAGGATGCTGTAAATAGCGTTTGCCGAAAATTCGAAAAAAGTAAAAAGTAATTATTTTCCGTTTTTTATCTGTTTTTTATTGTAATATTTAATGGGATGTGGTACACTGGATTCAACAATTTTAACGTTAGGAGAAAAAACTATGGTCAGATCAATAATAGAAAAGAATCTGTGGCTGTACCGCAACAGAGCAATTGCGGACAGACAGCCCATCGGTGCGTGGCAGTACAAAATTCTTGACTATACGGACAGAGAAACGTATATCCCTCTTTCCGACTGGGCAGATTTTACGGACAGTGTTGTTTTTAACGATCGCAAAACCTGCATGATGAAAACAGTATTTACTCCGAAAAGACCGACGGAAACTCAGGAAGCCTACCTGGAGCTCAGAATTCCGAGAAACTGCGAAGCCTTCGTTTCGATCGACGGTGTACGCTATGCAGGTATCGACAACGACACTCAGCGTTGCAGAGTCTATCTCGAGGATTCGATGTATGACAGAGAAATCTCGATTGAGCTTGAAATTTACGCATGCACCTTCTGTGAAGCGGAAAGAACCGTAAAGCCTCTTGACAATCCCTCTTACGTCATTGCCGATAAGGCGCTGGCCGATTTTTCCTATTGCATGGATTTTGTCGACGATCTGATAAATTACATCAAAAACGACTATACAAAAGCAAAGGTTATCGCCTTGTTCGAAAACACGATACGCAAGAGCGACGTTTCGCTGGAAGGTGCCGAGTACCGTGAAAACGTCATGACAATTCACAACGAGCTTCTTGACGGCTTGAAGGCGTTGAAGATCGGTAACGATGACTGTACCGTCGATTGCGTTGCATCCACTCATATCGACGTCGCCTGGCTGTGGCGATTCAAGGATACAATCCGCAAATCGGGACGTTCGGCGTTGAATCAGCTTCGTCTTATGGACAGATATGACGAGTTCGAATTCTCCCTCTCCCAGCCCTCGGTTTATAACTATATCAAGGAAGTTTACCCCGATGTTTTTGAGCAGATCCGTGAACGTGTTAAGAGCGGTAAGTGGCGTCTTATCGGTCCCATGTGGGTAGAATCCGACCTCAATATTTCGGGTGCCGAATCGCTCATCAGAGAATTTTTGTACGGACATCAGTTTTTCAAAAAGGAATTCGGAAAAACAAGCGACGTATGCTGGATTCCCGATTCGTTCGGCTTCCCGGCATCGCTTCCTCAGATTTTCACAAAATGCGGAACGAAGAGCTTCTACACAACAAAGGTACGTTGGCAGACGGCAAACGAATTCCCGTACAACGCTTTTGTCTGGGAAGGAATCGACGGATCGAATCTCTATGCCTCGGTACCGATTACGAGAGATTGCTACAACAACTCCATCGACAACGAAAACATACGTCTTGTGTCGGACAGACTCCAGCAAAGAGAGGTATTCGACCATGTTCTCATGTCCTACGGCTACGGTGACGGCGGCGGAGGAGCAACCGAAGAAATGCTCAAAAATTACCATCTTCTTGCCGATGTACCCGGTATGCCCGAGGTAAGACTTACGAGAGCGGAGAATTATTTTGCGGAGCTTGACAAAAAACGCGGCGGTCTTCCCGTGTGGAAGGGGGAGCTCTGTGTTGAAACGCATCAGGGTACCTACACGACAATTGCCGATGTGAAGAGAAACAACCGTTATGCCGAAATGGCATTCCGCAGACTCGATCTCCTTTCCGTTCTTGCCGACCTCAAGGGCAAGGAGGCCGGTTACTCGGAAACCGTGAAGCACTGGAAGGATCTTCTTCTTTGCCAGTTCCACGATGTCCTTCCGGGAAGCTCAATAGATACGGTTTACGATGATGCCGAAAAGATATATAAAGAGCTTTTTGCATTCGCGGATAAAAAGGAAAAACAGCTTGTTGCGGATGCACTTCTCTCGGGTGAGGGCGATAAGGTTACCGTTTACAACCCCAACTCCTTCGTCGGCAGTGCATATGTAAAGGTTGACGGGAAATACAAAGGTCTGGCACTTACCGACGGCGAGGATACCGGGAATGTCATCGAGGATGCCGACGGCAACTGCATTTTCTATGTTGAGAATCTCGATGGCTTCACGTCGAGAACGTATTACGCCGTACAGGCTGTTCAGAGTGAAAATTCAATTTCCGCAAAGGAAGCGGACGGAAAGATTATTATCGACACTCCGCATTTCAGCTTCGAGGTCTGTGCCGACGGTACACTCGGCAATTTCTTCGACAAGCGTGCCGACAGATTCGTCGGTGATAAACTCAACCGTTTTATTACGCACAAGGACGGCCCCGAAAACGAGGATGCCTGGAATATCGACAAGGAATACAGACTTCGTCCCGTTGACATGAAGTGGGAAAACACCGTGAAACTCGTCGATGCCAACGACGAGCGTGTTACCGTAAGAGTTGAAAAGAAGCACAACGGCACAGTTCTCACTCAGGACATCATCGCATATGCGAATATTGCGAGAGTGGACTTTGTTTCGCACATTGACTGGCAGGAAAAATACAAGATTCTTCAGGTATCGTTCCCCGTAAACGTTACCGCAACGCAGGCAAGCTACGAAATTGCATACGGTATCTGCAAGCGTAATACGCACACCAACACACCCGCCGAAAAGTGGAAGCATGAATATGCCGCACACAGATTTACCGATCTGTCCGACGATGTATACGGTGTTGCGATTCTCAACGACTGCAAATACGGACACTACGTCATCGACAACGACATGATCATGACGCTTTTCCGCAATACCGACAATCCTTCACGCTTCCGTGATACGGGCGAACACGATTTCGCGTATTCGATTCTTCCCCACGTCGGAGGCTTATCCGCGGGCAGAGTCGCACAGCAGGGTTATCTCTTTAACTCTCCGTTCATCGTATTTGACGGTGAAGGCGACGAAGAGGCTGTTGTTTCTCTTTCGAATGAAGGCCTTATCATTGACTGCATAAAGCCCGCCGAGGACGGCAACGGATATATTGTCCGTATGTATGAGCCCTACGGCGTACCCGGAAAAACCGTTCTCACCGTTGCGGACGGCAAGAAAATCGAAGAGGTTTCTCCGCTTGAAGAGTACATCGAAGAGTGCTCGGGCGAAATCGCATACAAGCCGTTCGAAATCAGAACATTCCGTGTATATTAATTGACATGAAAAAGAAAATCCTGAAAGCACTCGGAATTTCGTTGCTGTCGCTTATTTGCGCAGGTGTTTTGCTTATCGCTTCCGTGATTATCGCAGGTACAGCATGGGAAAGCGGAACGGCTGACTCCTTGACAGTGTTTTACAACAAGGTTACGAGAGAATGTATGGCGGCATACTTCGAGTGGGACGGAAATCCTTCGAATACGGTATTTACGGTACCCGATGAATTCGAAGGAGTGCCGATAAAATCCCTCGGCGGAGCCGTCGGAAGAGCGCCGACTCTTTTCTTCGTGCAATTACCGGAGGAGAAGAAGGAAGGAGCGGTGTCGGTCGCTCACAGTGCAGAACTCAAAGGGAAAACAGACGAAAACACCGAAACAATCACCTTTACCGTAAAGCTCGGTAAGAATATACGTCGTTTTGGAGATTTTGTATACGAGGAATATTTCGAGGACGAAAACGGCAAGGTCCTCTATATCGTAAAAATCAATTACGAATGTTCACCCGAAAATCCGCGCATATACTCAAAGGACGGTAAGCTGTACAGCAAAATGACAGACAAATTGATCGATTGACAAAGAGAACTTCCCCCGCTTTGGGGGAGGTTTTTTCATTTTCTACTTGACAAAAACAATACTTCGTGATATGATGTATAACGTAAGGGGAGGTATACTATGGATATACAACTTAAACGGGGACTTCTTGACGTTTGCGTTCTGGCAGCCATCAGGAGCGAGGATTCGTACGGCTACAAGATAATCAAAGACGTGAAGCCGTATATCGAGCTGTCGGAATCGACACTGTACACAATTCTGAAACGGTTGGAAAATGCCGAAATGCTGACGGTGAGGACTGCGGAACACGGCGGAAGACTGAGAAAATACTATCACATCACCGATGCGGGAATAAGACGCATCGAGGATTTCAAAAACGAATGGAAAGAAATTATGACAATCTATCGGTTTGTCACAAGGGAGGATGACGGCAATGAATAAACGTGAGTTTCTTTTACAGCTTGAAAAAGGTCTGTCGGGCTTGCCGAAGGACGAGGTGAACGAGCGGCTTGATTTCTACGGCGAAATCATCGATGACCGTGTCGAGGAAGGTCTTTCCGAGGAGGAGGCAGTCGCCGAAATCGGTTCGGTCGGTGAAATCGTGTCACAGATTATATCGGACATTCCGCTTCACAGACTCATGAAAGAGAAGATGCAGCCGAAGCATGAGCTTCGTGCTTGGGAAACGGTATTTCTGATTCTCGGCTCACCCATATGGCTGTCTTTGCTTTTAATGTTCTTCGCCTTCATGATACTGGCATATGCCGTCATGTGGTCACTGATAATATCACTGTGGTGCGTTTTTGCAGGCATTATCGGTTGTGCCGTCGGCGGTCTTCTCGGCGGTACGGTAACGGCACTTACGGGAAGGTCGGTTTCGGGAATTGCCCTTGTCGGTGCGGGAATCGTCTGTGCAGGTCTTGCGATATTTATGTTTTACGGATGCGACAGGGCGACAGAGTTCATTGCACTGCTGACAAAAAAATTTGCACTTGCCGTTGAAAGAGTAAACTAAAAGTAGACACAAAAAAGTGTCTACTTTTTCTTTTTGTGGGTGAATTATACTATCAAGTGCAACAGTTTAGGAAAATAAAGTAACTCATATAAATCCATGGTATAATGTAATTGCTACAAAACAAAAACCAAGGAGGATTCATATGAGTTATACACATCTTACCATAGAAGAACGTTGTT
>JAZSPN010000081.1:0-25379 GCA_045537495.1 Acutalibacteraceae bacterium | reverse complement strand
AGCCCGAATTCAGCTCAGGTCGTCGGTGGCGGGATTATCGAGGAGTTCGCCGTTTTCGTCGAATCGTGAGCCGTGGCAGGGGCAATCCCATGAATGTTCCTCCTTGTTGTATCGGAGCGCACAGCCGAGGTGGGGGCATCTCGGGGCGGTGGGCGTGATGATTCCCGTGACGGAATGAAGTATATTTGAAAAAAGCTTCGGATGAATAATTGATCGCGAGGGAGAAAAAACATCGGCGCAAGGGTTTTTCTTGCCCGTTACTGTATCGCCGAGGATTTCGGCGGCAACGACGGAAGAGGTCATGCCCCATTTATTGAAGCCCGTCGCCACATAGAGGTTTTCGGAGCTTTTGCTGTATTTTCCGATGTAGGGAATGGAGTCGAGGCTCATGCAGTCCTGAGTTGCAAAGCGGTATTCGATTTTTGATACGGGGAAATGCTTTTTGCAGAAGTCCTCGGGAACCTTATATCCGCCGCCGTTTTTGCCTGTTCTGTGATCACCGCCGCTTACCAGCAGAAGGTCTTTATAGTTTCTGAAGGACAGACCGTCTTCCTTATCTTCGAGATACATTCCGCCAACATCGGGAGCACCGCTTGCTGCCACGACATATGAACGGTGCTGATACAATTTCAGCGGATACATACCGTGCTTGTTTATTATCGGGAAATGAGTCGCGACAATAATTTTTTCTGCCGTTACAGTGCCGTTCTGACAACGAACTTTTTTCGGCAAAAATTCCAGAACTTTCGAATTTTCGAATATTTTAAGGCCCTTTGCAACGGAAAACATGAATTTCAGAGGATGAAACTGAGCCTGATCACTTATTTTTACCGCACCGACACACCGAACGGGCAGAGGAACATCCGAAACGAACTGTGCACGGACACCGAGTTTTTCATATGCCTTTATCTCGTTTTCGATTTTTCTTCGGTCCGTCCCCGAATAAATATACGCGTCCTTTTTCTCGAAATCGCATGAAAAGGCTTCGGACATCCTGCACAGCTTTTCGACTGCATTTTTGTTTGCCGTAAGATATTGAAGTGCTCTTTCCGTGCCGACGCTGTCGACAAGACGGTCGTAGATGATGCCGTGCTGAAATGTAATTTTTGCGGTGGTGTTCCTTGTTATGCCCGAACCGATGGTTTTGGCTTCGAGAAGAATGCAGTCCACACCTCGGTCTGTCAGCTCTTTAAGACACAGAATTCCTGCAAGACCACCGCCGACAATCACGACATCGGTTTTTAAATCTCCGCGAAGTGACGGGAAATTTATCTTTTCTGAAGTTTCAACCCATAATGAATTCAAAAAATCACCTCGAATTCATTGTGCTCATTTTTTCATGAAAATAGTCTTCAAAATAAAAAATCAGGTGCTCTTTCGAACACCTGACTTCATTTTAATTAAAGCTTGCAGATATCGACGACTTCGAGGTCATCCTTTGTGATGCCCGAAAGCAAGCAGTTGGCGAGAGCGTTTGCCGTGTCGATGGAGGTCAGAGTAGCAATTGCTCTTTCGATTGCCTTTCTGCGAAGCTGAACGGAGATCATGGCGGGCTTTCTGCCTATCTTGGAAGTGGAAACAACAAAGTCGATTGCACCGCTGTCAAAGATGGAAACGATTTCCTTGAAGCCTTCGGGAGATTCACTGTCGACGGCCTTTGCATCGACACCGTTTTCCCGAAGGAATTTAGCGGTATTGCGGGTGGCGATGATGTTGTAGCCGAATTCAACGAATTTCTTTGCAAGCGGAAGAACCTCGGGCTTGTCCACGTCCTTGACGGTGATGAGTACGGAAGAGCCGACCTTGTGAAGCTCGTAACCCGCGGCAATAAGACCTTTGTAGAGAGCCGCCTCGAAAGTTTTGTCGATGCCGAGAACTTCGCCCGTCGACTTCATTTCGGGACCTAAGTGAGTATCGACGTTGGCAAGCTTCGGGAAGCTGAATACGGGGACCTTGACTGCAACATAGTCCTTTTCGGGGTAGAGTCCCGTGCCGTATTCGAAATCGGTAAGCTTTTCGTCGAACATAACTCTTGTGGCGAGATCGACGATCGGAATATTTGTGACCTTGCTGATATAGGGGATAGTTCTGGAAGAACGGGGGTTAACTTCGATTACGTAAACCTGACCGTCGTAGAGAACATACTGAATGTTTACAAGACCTTTGACGTTGAGAGCAACGGCAAGCTTCGTGGTGTAATCAACGATAGTATCCTTGACTTCCTGAGAGAGAGTCTGAGGCGGATAAACGGAGATCGAGTCACCCGAGTGAACACCTGCACGTTCGATATGCTCCATGATACCGGGGATGAGAAGGTTTTCGCCGTCACAGACAGCATCGACTTCGATTTCGGTACCCATCATGTATTTGTCGATGAGAACGGGATTTTCGAGAGTCTGACCTGTGATGATGCCCATGTATTCGACGATATCGTCATCGGAGTAGGCGATGATCATGTTCTGACCGCCGAGAACGTAGGACGGACGGATAAGAACGGGATAACCGAGAGAATTTGCCGCCTTGACAGCCTCTTCCGTTGTGAAAGCGGTGTGGCCTGCGGGACGGGGGATACCGCACTTTTCGAGAAGCTCGTCGAAGCGTTCTCTGTCTTCGGCAGCATCAATGCTGTCGGCGGAGGTACCGAGGATCTTGATTCCTCTTTCGCTGAGATATTTAGTAAGCTTAATGGCAGTCTGACCGCCGAACTGAACAACGACACCCCAGGGCTTTTCTGTCATGAGGACAGATTCAACATCTTCGGGAGTGAGGGGCTCAAAGTAAAGTCTTGATGCAACGTCGAAGTCGGTGGAAACCGTTTCGGGGTTATTGTTGATAAGAACGGCATCGTAGCCGAGGCGTTTGAGTGCCTGGACACAGTGAACGGAGCAGTAGTCGAATTCGACACCCTGACCGATTCGGATGGGACCTGAGCCGATAACGACGACCTTCTTGTTACCGGTGGGATGCTTCTTGATGAACTGATCTGCCTCGTTCTCTTCGTCGAAGGTGGAATAGAAGTAGGGAGTTTCAGCTTCGACTTCGGCGGCGCAGGTGTCAACCATCTTGAAGGAAGCGAGTCGTTTATACTTGATACGCTGACCGCTGATTTCTTCAATGGTGCTGTCGAGGAAGCCGAGATTCTTTGCGCGCATATAAAGCTCGTCATCAAGCTCGTTTTCGGCGAGAACAACTTCCATTTCGGCGATGTTGAGAAGCTTGTTGAGGAACCAACGGTCGATTTTCGTGATATCGAAAATCTCGTCGGGCGTGATGCCTTCCTTGAGTGCCTTGTAGATAACAAAAATACGTTCGTCGTTGCACACCTTGAGAAGCTCGTAAAGCTCTTCCTTGGTGCAATTTTCATATTTGCGGTGATTGAGGGTGCGAAGACCGAGCTCAACACAGCGGACAGCCTTCATCATGGCCTGCTCAAAGGAGATGCCGATAGCCATGACCTCACCGGTAGCCTTCATCTGGGTACCGAGAGTGCGGTTGCCGTAAACAAATTTATCGAAGGGCCAGCGGGGGAACTTGACGACGACATAGTCGATGGCAGGCTCCGTGCAGGCGAAAGTTTTCTTCGTGATGAAATTCTTGATTTCGTCGAGTGAATAGCCGACGGCGATGAGCGAAGCAACCTTGGCGATGGGATAACCCGTAGCCTTGGAAGCGAGTGCCGAAGAACGTGAGAGTCTGGGGTTGACTTCGATTACGGCGTATTCGAAGCTGTCGGGATGAAGAGCGAACTGAACGTTGCAGCCGCCTTCAACCTTGAGTGCCTTGACGATGTCGATGGCGGCACTGCGGAGCATTTCGAATTCCTTGTCGGCGAGAGTGATTGCGGGAGCGACAACGATGGAGTCGCCCGTGTGAACACCGACGGGATCGATGTTTTCCATGGAGCAGACGGTGATGGTGTTGTCCTTGCTGTCGCGGACAACTTCAAATTCGATTTCCTTCCAGCCCGAGATACACTTTTCGACGAGAATCTGTGTAATGGGAGAAAGACGAAGACCGTTTTCGGCGATAACGATGAAATCCTCCATCGTTTCGGCAATACCGCCGCCTGTACCGCCGAGTGTGTAGGCGGGACGGATGATGACGGGAAGACCGATTTCACCGACGAACTCAACAGCATCGTCGATGTTGGTAACAACCTTGGAAGGAACGACGGGCTGATTGATGGAGAAAAGAAGATCCTTGAAGAGCTGACGGTCCTCCGCCTTGTCGATACTGTCGAGAGTAGCGCCGATAAGCTTGACGTTGTGCTGATCGAGGAAGCCTTCACGAGCAAGCTCCATGCCGAGAGTCAGAGCAGTCTGACCGCCGAGAGTGGGAAGAATGCTGTCGGGCTTTTCTTCGATGATGATTCTCTTGAGAACGTCGAGATTCAGCGGCTCAATGTAAACCTTGTCCGCCATGGTTTTGTCGGTCATGATGGTAGCGGGATTCGAGTTGACGAGGACTACTTCAAGACCGATTTCGGTAAGAGCCTTACAAACCTGAGTACCTGCATAGTCGAACTCAGCGGCCTGACCGATGACGATGGGGCCGGAACCGATTACGAGTACCTTTTTGATGTCTTTTTTTACAGGCATAACTACCTCCGGATTATTTTATGTAAGTATTTGTAACTGCAACCATAATAGCCTTGTGGGCGTGAAGTCGGTTTTCGGCTTCGTCGAAGATTTCGTTGGCGTGAGCCTCGAAGACCTCGGCGGTGATCTCTTCACCGCGGTGAGCAGGCAGACAGTGCTGAACCATGGCATCCTTCTTTGCGACGGAAAGGATTTCGTCGTTGATCTGATAACCCTTGAAAGCCTGCATGCGCTTGATGGTTTCGTCCTCCTGTCCCATGGAAGTCCACACGTCGGTGACGAGAACATCGGCATCGACGGCGCCTTTGAGCGGCTCTTTGCAGATTTCGAACTTGTCGCCGTAGGTGTAGGCGAAATCGAGGATTTCCTTCGGGGGACGGTAATCGTCGGGGCAGACGAGCGACATTTTCATGCCGGTTTTGAGAGCGCCGACGGTAAGGGAATTTGCCATGTTGTTGCCGTCGCCGATGTAGCACATTTTGAGCCCTTCGAGAGAGCCCTTGTACTCACGGATGGTGAGAAGGTCGGCAATGACCTGAGTGGGATGACAGAAATCGGTCAGACCGTTGATGACGGGGATGGAGCCGTACCTGGCAAGATCCTCGACGTAGGACTGATCGAAGGTGCGGATCATGAGGCAGTCGAAGTAGCGTGAGAGGACGCGGATGGTATCCTCTACGGGCTCACCTCTTGCAATCTGCATGTCGTTGACGTTGAGGAAGGCGCCGTAACCGCCGAGCTGATAAGTGCCGACCTCGAAGGAGGTGCGGGTACGTGTGGAAGCCTTCTGGAAAATGAGGGCGACGGATTTGCCCTCGAGGTAACGGTGCGGAATACCGTTTTTCTGCTTATATTTAAGATCTGCCGCGATGTCGAGAAGCTCAAGGATTTCTTCACTCGACAGATCGAGAAGCTTTAAGAAATGTTTCATTGAAGTTTCTCCAATTCTGCTTTTGCAAGCTGTATTTGATGAAGCACGGATTCGGGGGAAGGACCGCCTTCGGAGATACGTGTTCTGACACATGTTTCGAGAGAAATTGCATCGTAGACGTCGCTTTCGAACATGTCGCTGTACTCTCGGAGAGTTTCGAGGGAGAGTGCTTCGAGTACGGTATCTTTTTCGACGCAAAGACCGACGAGGGAGCCGGAGATTTTGTAAGCGTCACGGAAGGGCATACCCTTTTTCGTGAGGTAATCGGCGAGGTCGGTGGCGTTGATGAAGCCTTTTGCGGCAGCCATACGCATATTTTCACGTTTTACGGTGATGGTGTCAAGCATGGGGATGAAGGTGATGAGGCACTCTTTGAGAGTATCGACGGCATCGAAAATCGCCTCTTTGTCCTCCTGCATATCCTTGTTGTAGGCGAGGGGAAGACCTTTCATCACGGTGAGGAGTGCCAGAAGATCACCGAACACTCTGCCCGTCTTGCCGCGTATCAGCTCGGTGACGTCGGCATTCTTCTTCTGGGGCATGATGCTGGAGCCCGTCGTGAAGCCGTCGTCAAGCTCGATGAAGCGGAATTCCCAGCTGCACCAGAGAATGATCTCTTCGGAAAAACGTGAAAGGTGCATCATCGCAATTGAAATCGCACTTGAAAGCTCGATGCAGAAGTCACGGTCGGAAACGCCGTCGAGGCTGTTTGCGCAAACGCTGTCAAACTTTAAAAGAGAACAGGTGACGGAGCGGTCAATGGGGTAAGTCGTACCTGCCAGAGCACCGCTGCCCAGAGGCATGACGTTCATTCTTCTCTTGCAGTCGCGGAGTCTGTCGATGTCGCGAAGAAGCATACTGACGTACGCCATGAGATGATGACCGAAGGTTATGGGCTGAGCACGCTGAAGGTGAGTGTAGCCGGGCATAATGGCATCGGCAAATTCCCCGGCCTTCGAAAGCAGTACCTCGGTGAGTTCACGAAGCAGTGACAGAAGAGAATCGATCTCGTCGCGGAGATACAGACGGATATCGACGGCGACCTGGTCGTTACGGCTTCTCGCCGTGTGAAGACGTTTGCCTGCATCGCCGATACGTGAGGTCAGCTCGGCTTCTATAAACATATGAATATCTTCGGCATCGTTGTCCATGGTGAGAGTGCCGTTTTCGATATCGTTTTTGATGGAAAGAAGTCCTTCGATAATCTTTTCGGTATCGGAAGAAGCGATAATTCCCGTGGCGGCAAGCATCTTTGCATGAGCGATGCTGCCTTCGATATCGTGAGCGTACATTCTGTTGTCGAAGGGGAGGGAGGTATTGAAGCTGTTAACTCTGTCGTCGGTTTCCTTGCGGAATCTTCCTGCCCAAAGCTTCATCGGTTATCATTCCTTATCAGTGTTGTTTTCTCTTCTGCTGTCAAGCATCGCCTTGATTTTGATGGGAAGACCGAAGAGGTTGATGAATCCTGCTGAGTCGGCCTGGTTGTAATCTTCATCTTCGCCGAAGGAGGCGGTGATATCATCGTAAAGAGTGTAGGGGCTTGTTACGCCGGCGTTGATGATGTTACCCTTGTAGAGCTTGAGCTTAACGTCGCCCGTGACGGTTTCCTGCGTCTTGTCAACGAAAGCACAGATCGCCTCGGTGAGAGGAGTGAACCACTGGCCGTTGTAAACAAGCTCGCCCATCTTCTGAGCAACCATCGATTTAAAGTGCGCCGTTTCTTTATCGATACAGATAGTTTCAAGCACCTGATGTGCATGATAGAGGATCGTTCCGCCGGGAGTTTCATAGACACCGCGGCTCTTCATGCCGACAAGACGGTTTTCGACGATGTCGAGAATGCCGATACCGTTTCTTCCGCCGAATTCGTTGAGCTTTTCGATCATGGCGACGCCGTCGAGAGCTTCACCGTTAAGTTTTACGGGAATACCCTTTTCGAAGGAAATGGTGATGTATTCGGGCTTGTCGGGAGCCATTTCGGGAGAAACACCCATTTCGAGAATCTTGTCGTACATGGGCTCGTTTGCGGGATCCTCGAGATCAAGACCTTCGTGGGAAAGATGCCAGAGATTCTTGTCCTTGGAATAGTTCGTTTCTCTCGTGATTTTAAGAGGAATGTTACGCTCTTCGGCGTAGCGGATTTCGTCCTCACGGCTCTTGAGATCCCACGTTCTCCAGGGAGCGATAACGTCAAGCTCGGGAGCGAAAGCCTTTATGGTGAGCTCAAAACGTACCTGGTCGTTGCCCTTGCCCGTACAGCCGTGGCATATGGCATCGGCGCCCTCCGCCTTGGCGATTTCAACGATACGCTTCGCAATTGCGGGACGTGCGAAGGAAGTGCCGAGAAGGTATTCCTCGTATTTTGCGCCTGCTTTAAGGCAGGGCCAGATGTATTCTTCGACGAAGACCTTGTTGAGATCCTCGATGTAGAGCTTGGAAGCACCCGTCTTGATAGCTTTTTCTTCAAGACCTTCGAGTTCGGTGCCCTGACCGACGTCGCCGGAAACCGCAACCACTTCACAGCCGTAGTTTTCCTTGAGCCACGGAATGATGATGGAAGTATCAAGTCCGCCCGAATATGCAAGAACTACTTTTTTGTATTGTTTCATGTATAGACACCTCTTAAATAGATTTTTAATAATTATACATACCGAGTCCGTCTTTGTCAAGGATTTTGACGTAAAAAGACACCTTTTCACTAATATATATAGAAGGTGTTAAAAATTAAGTGTTTAAGTAAAGTTTTTTGTGCAAAATTACATTTCATAAAAATGAATAAAAACCGTGAATATACATGAATTCTGTATAAATATACTTTGTCGAAAAGTTGACATTTTGCCCCGTATGGGGTATGATAAATATAAAGAGGTGCAGAGAATATGACAGTGAAAAGAGTGTTTCTTTTTGTGCTTGACAGCTTCGGAATCGGCAGTCTTCCCGATGCGGAAATGTACGGTGACGAGGGTGCGAATACGCTTGAAAGCGTCAGAAAATCGGAGTATTTTTCGGTGCCGTGCATGGAATCTCTGGGGCTGTTTTCCATCGACGGAAACGGCGGAAGCGATGCTTCGGTATCGGGGATTTACGGCAGAATGAGCGAAGCCTCCGTGGGAAAGGATACGATAATCGGACACTGGGAGATATGCGGCATCGTGTCGGAAAACGATCTTCCGCACTACGAAAACGGCTTCCCCGACGAGATAATACGTGGCTTCGAAAAGATAACGGGCAGAGGCGTTCTGTGCAATCTTCCGTATTCGGGAACGAAGGTTATCGAAGACTTCGGCGAGGAGCATCTGAGAACGGGCAATATAATAGTATATACATCGGCGGACAGCGTTTTTCAGGTGGCGGCACATACCGACGTAATACCGACCGATGAGCTGTACCGCTATTGCGAGGAGGCGAGGAAGCTTCTTCGGGGAGATCACGCCGTCGGCAGAGTAATCGCAAGGCCTTTCGAGGGAGAATTTCCGTTCAGACGAACATCGAAAAGGCGCGACTATCCGCTGAAACCGCCGAAGGAAACACTGCTCGACAGCCTGAAAAACGGCGGATACGACGTTATTGCGGTCGGCAAGATAAACGACATTTTCTGCTCTCGGGGAATAACCGAATACAGAAAAACGGCGGACAACGACGACGGAATGAGAGTCGTTTCGGAGTATGCAGAAAAAGACTTCGAGGGACTGTGCTTCATAAATCTCGTAGACTTCGACATGGTCTACGGACACCGACGTGACCGCGACGGCTACGCGGCGGCACTGAGTCGGTTTGACGGGTGGCTTGGCGGATTCATCGAAAATATGCGCGAAGACGACATGGTGATTATAACGGGTGACCACGGCTGTGATCCCGATTTCAAGGGGACCGATCACACGAGAGAATACACCCCCTTATTAATTAGTATAAAGGGTGCGAAGCCGAAAAATCTGGGAACGCGAAAGAGCTTTTCCGATATCGGAGCGACAATCGGGGATCTGTTCTCCGTGGAAAAAACGGGAAACGGCGAAAGCTTTAAAGATTTGATAATGGAGTGAATACGATGAAAATAATGGGACTTCAGAAGCTGACACTGCTCGACTTCCCCGAAAAAATAGCGTGCACGGTGTTTCTCGGCGGATGCAATTTCCGCTGTCCGTTCTGCCACAACAGCTCACTCGTAAAAATGCAGGACACCGACGGCGAAATAGAATACGATGAGCTCATGGCATTTCTTCGAAAGAGAATCGGAACGCTCGACGGTGTCGCGGTAACGGGCGGAGAGCCTCTCATCAACGACGACATCGAAAAACTGCTTGCCGACATAAAGTCGATGGGCTACGCGGTAAAGCTCGACACCAACGGAAGCTTTCCGACGAGGCTCAAATATCTTGTCGAAAAGGGGCTCGTGGACTACGTCGCGATGGACATCAAAAATTCGCTGCCGAAGTACGCCCTGACGGCGGGAAAGAAAATGTTCGATATAAGCGGAGTGTCGGAGAGTATAAAATATCTTCTCAGGGGCAAAGTGCCCTACGAATTCAGAACGACGGTCGTAAGGGAGCTTCACGAGGCCGCCGACTTCGAGGAAATCGGAAAGATGATAGCGGGTGCGGATGCGTACTATCTGCAAAGCTTCGAGGATTCGGGCGATATCCTTTGTGAAGGCTTTTCGGCATACGATGAAGACAAATTGCGCTTTTTCAGGTCTTTACTGTTGAAATATGTCCCGAATACTCAGCTCAGAGGGGTATAACGCAATATATTGTGTATATATCGGTGCTATAACAAAAAATAATCACAATATTTAGTTATTTTCTATTGACAAGCCGTACTTTTGTTGCTATAATGAACAAGCACGGCAGTCATCAGTGTGCTTTTCGGCACAATATTTTGTGTGACTTTTCAAAATGCGGCACAAGATATTGATTGACTGCGAATCAAAAAATTCCCCGATATCAAAGAATATGAGGTGTATCAGAATGTATAAAGTAATCAAAAGAGACGGCTCAATAGCAGATTTTGATATTGCAAAGATTTCCTCGGCAATAGCAAAGGCTTTCGAAGCTCAGGGCAAGAACAGCCATCCGACGGTTATCGACCTTCTGGCGCTTAAGGTAACTGCCGACTTCGACAGCAAGATAAAGGACGGCGTAATTGCCGTTGAGGACGTACAGGACAGCGTAGAGTCCGTGCTTATCCAGGCGGGCTATGCGGATGTGGCAAAGGCGTATATTCTTTACAGAAAACAGCGTGAAAAGATCCGCAACATGAAGTCGACCATTCTCGACTACAAAGAGCTTGTTGACAGCTATGTAAAGGTAACCGACTGGCGAGTCAAGGAAAACAGTACCGTTACATATTCCGTAGGCGGACTTATCCTCAGCAACAGCGGTGCAATCACGGCGAACTACTGGCTTTCCGAGGTTTACGACGAGGAAATTGCCAACGCACACCGCAATGCGGACATTCACCTTCACGACCTTTCCATGCTTACGGGCTACTGTGCGGGCTGGTCGCTTAAACAGCTTATCCAGGAAGGTCTCGGCGGTATCCCCGGCAAGATCACATCTTCACCGGCAAGCCATCTTGCAACGCTGTGCAACCAGATGGTAAACTTCCTCGGCATCATGCAGAACGAATGGGCAGGCGCTCAGGCCTTCTCATCGTTCGACACGTATCTTGCTCCCTTTGTAAAGGTGGATAACCTTACGTATCAGCAGACGAAGAAGTGCATCGAGTCCTTCATCTTCGGTGTCAACACGCCGAGCCGCTGGGGTACTCAGGCACCCTTCTCGAATATCACACTCGACTGGGTTGTACCGAACGACCTTGCAGAGCTCAACGCAATCGTGGGCGGCAAGGAGATGGACTTCAAGTACAAGGACTGCCAGAAGGAAATGGATATGATCAACAAGGCGTTCATCGAGATCATGATCGAGGGCGACGCCAACGGCAGAGGCTTCCAGTATCCTATTCCGACATATTCCATCACGAACGATTTCGACTGGTCCGAAACGGAGAACAACAAGCTTCTCTTCGAGATGACGTCGAAGTACGGCACACCCTACTTCTCAAACTACATCAACAGCGATATGGAACCGAGCGATGTCCGCAGCATGTGTTGCAGACTCCGTCTTGACCTTCGTGAGCTTCGCAAAAAGACGGGCGGTTACTTCGGAAGCGGTGAAAGCACGGGATCCGTCGGTGTTGTAACCATCAATATGCCGAGAATCGCATATCAGTCGAAGAGTGCAGAGGAATTCTATGCACGTCTTGACAAGCTCATGGATATTGCCGCACGTTCACTTAAAGTAAAGCGTACGGTTATTACGAAGCTTCTCGAAGAGGGACTTTATCCCTATACGAAGCGTTATCTCGGATCGTTCGACAACCATTTCTCGACGATCGGTCTTGTCGGCATGAACGAAGCCTGCCTTAACGCGAAGTGGATCGGCAAGGATCTCACAAACGAAGAGGCTCAGGAATTCACAAAGGACGTTCTCAACCATATGCGTGACAGACTTTCCGACTATCAGGAGAAGTACAGCGATCTTTATAACCTTGAGGCGACACCTGCCGAATCGACGACGTACCGTCTTGCAAAGCACGACGTGAAGCGCTTCGGCGACATTATCACGGCGAACATGAACGGAACTCCTTACTATACAAACAGCTCACACCTTCCCGTAGGCTATACGGAGGATACCTTCACGGCTCTCGATGTTCAGGACGAGCTTCAGACTCTTTACACGTCGGGCACGGTATTCCATGTGTTCCTCGGCGAAAAGCTTCCGACGTGGAAGGCGGCGGCAAACCTTGTCAGAAAGATTGCCGAAAACTACAAGCTTCCCTACTACACACTTTCTCCGACGTATTCGATCTGTCGCAACCACGGATACATCAACGGCGAGCATTACACTTGCCCCGAGTGCGGCGAAACGGCGGAGGTTTACAGCAGAATCACGGGCTATTACCGTCCCGTTCAGAACTGGAACGAAGGCAAGTCGCAGGAGTTCAAGGACAGAAAGGTGTATAACATCGAGCGTTCCGTGCTGAACAGGGAAGGCAAAAACGAAAAGGTCGAAATCGCACGGGATATTCCCGGAACGGAAAACGCAGAGAATGCGAGAATCCTTCTTTTCGCGACGAAGACGTGCCCCAACTGCAAGGTGGCAGACGCACTTCTTACGAAGGCGGGAATCGGATTCGAGAAGGTAATCGCAGACGAAGCTCCCGAGGAAGCGGCAAAGTACGGAATCAAGCAGGCGCCGACACTTATTATCGAGCAGGGTGACGGCACCGAAAAGATAGTGAACCTTTCCAACATCAAGAGATTTATCGAAAATTCGACGGCGCAGGCATAAGGGGACAGAGTATGTACGATATAGTTGTAATAGGCGCGGGGCCGGCAGGACTTACGGCGGCGCTGTATGCACGCAGAGCCGACAAGAAGGTGCTCGTTGTAGAAAAAGAAACCTTCGGCGGACAGATAACATATTCTCCCAAGGTGGAAAATTATCCGGGAATCGCACGCATGAGCGGAAGTGAATTTGCGGATATGCTGGTAGAGCAGGTGCTTTCGATGGGTGCCGAGATAGAGCTTGACACCGTGAACGGGATTCTTAAAAATCCCGACGGAAGCTTTACCGTGAAAGCGGACAGCGCCGATTACAGCGCGAAAACGGTTATAATTGCTGCCGGCTCAAAGCACAGAACACTGGGACTCCCCCGTGAGGAGGAGCTTGTCGGCGAAGGAGTATCGTATTGCGCGGTATGCGACGGAGCCTTTTATGCGGGCAAGGATATAGCCGTTATCGGAGGCGGTAATTCCGCATTGCAGGAAGCGGTGCTTCTTTCCGAATCGTGCAGGAGCGTAACGCTTATCCAGAATCTTCCGTTCTTTACGGGAGAGGCGAAGCTTCTCGAAATACTGAAAGAAAGAGAAAATGTAAAGTTCATAACCGATACGGTGGTTACGGCGCTTATCGGAGAAGAGAGTCTGACGGCGGCAGAGCTTACGGATTCAAAGGGTGAAAAGAGCATTTTCGAAACCGATGCAATTTTTGTTGCAATAGGACAGAAGCCCGAGAACGGGGTTTTCGAGTCGGTTGCAGCGCTTGACGAAAACGGATACATCGACAGTGACGAATCGTGCCTGACAAAGACGGACGGATTGTTCGTTGCAGGCGACTGCCGAAGAAAAAAAGTACGTCAGATAACGACCGCAACGGCGGACGGAGCGGCGGCGGCAATTGCTGCTTGCAGATATATCGACGGAATATAAGAGATTACGGCTTGCATGGAGAATTTTCCGTGCAAGCCTGTTTATGCGCTTAAAGAAAAGAGTGAGGTTATGACCGACATTAAATGTCCCTTGTACAAGAAGTGCGGAGGCTGTCAGATGATGAATCTTCCGTACGAAGAACAGCTCAGATTAAAGGAGAAAAAAGTACGTATACTTCTCGATAAATACTGCAAGGTGTCACCGATAATCGGAATGAAGGAGCCGTATCATTACAGAAACAAGGTGCAGGCGGCATTCGGAACGACGAGAAGCGGAATGATAATATCGGGAGTCTACCAGTCGAATTCTCACAGAATCGTAATGGTGGATGACTGCCTTTTGGAGGACAAAAAAGCGGATGAGATAATCGTGACGGTGAGAAAGCTTTTGAGAAGCTTCAAGATACGCCCGTACGACGAGGACCGGGATTTCGGAATACTCCGTCACGTGCTTGTGAAGAGAGGCTTTACAAGCGGAGAGATCATGGTGGTGCTTGTGTCGGCAACACCGAAATTTCCGTCACTGAAAAATTTCGTGAAGGCACTGCTTCAAAGGCATCCCGAGATAACAACGGTAATCCTGAACGTCAACCCGTACGATACAAATTTAGTTTTAGGCCCCACGGAGAAGATTCTTTACGGAAACGGAACGATAGAGGATACACTGTGCGGAAAGATTTTCAGAATATCGGCAAAATCGTTTTACCAGATAAATCCCGTGCAGACCGAGGTGCTTTATAATAAGGCGGTGGAGTTTTCGGGACTCGACGGAACACAGACGGTGATAGATGCGTATTGCGGAATCGGCACGATAGGTCTTGTCGCCTCCGATAAGGCAAAGAACGTGATAGGCGTTGAGCTTAACAGAGATGCGGTGCACGATGCGATTTCAAATTGCAAGAGAAATAACGTGAAGAATGCACGCTTCTATTGCGCGGATGCAGGAGAATTCATGCAGGAAATGGCAAAAAATCACGAAAAAGCCGACGTTCTGTTTATGGATCCGCCGAGAGCGGGAAGCGATGAAAGATTTTTGGAAAGTGCCGTGACACTGTCCCCCGAAACGATAGTGTATATCTCCTGCAACCCCGAAACTCAGGCACGTGACCTTAAATACCTCACGAAACACGGCTATAAGGTCAAAAAAATCCAGCCCGTCGATATGTTCCCCCACACCTCCCACGTCGAAACGGTTGTGAAGCTTGTCCGATCCCGGTAACTGACAGATACACTTACAAACGCAATGAAGGATTTTCTTCGTTGCGTTTTTTTGTGCAATCAGTACAACAATACGTGAATTGTTTTGAGGTTTTGTACAACAAACAGAAATTCTATTGTAAAATGAGGGGTGAATTGCTATAATTATCATAGCTTTATACGGACGGTGCTTGCTGTGATAAACTATACTGTAATCGATGAGGAATACCGTGCTTTATACTACGAAAAGGAAACACGGGAAAAAAGAGAAGACGCGGTGAACTTTGTAAAAGGGAAGCTGGAGAAGGAAGTTGATCTGCTTCTCGAAAAAATCGGCATTGATGAGAAGGTCATCGACGGATTGATGAGAAACGACAGGGAAACGGCTCGGCGTGTTGCAAAAATTCTCGAAGAAACAAAGGCTGAAACGGGCATTTCATACGATGCCGTAAAGACCTTTAACCTGATGATATGCCTTGATTCCAAAATATGCACCGCCTATCGGGATATCAGAAATGTACTGCTTCATAAGCAGATGATAAAATTTGCAAAAAGAGCAGAACTTTATCCGAATGCGTGGAACAGATTTCTGTCGTATGAGAACGAAACGATGGAAAACACCGTCCAAAAGATAACAACGGAGCTTTCGCTTACGGACGAGGAGTATGAAAGCTTCAGGTCGAAGATACTCGATTGTAGATTCTGCATTACAAAGGAATTAGCCGACAAAAGCACAGAGCTTTTCAAAGAACGCCAAATTACATACGAAGAGTTCAATGAGGAAGCAGACATTACGAAGAGCGTGTGGAAGGCTTTTAAAAAGAAGGACTCAAAGATACAGCAGAAAACCTTGCTGAAGCTTCTTATCGGGTTTAAAGCCGACGACGAAACGGCGGTCGGATATATGAAAACGGCGGGAAGCGGTTTTTACAGAAAGCTTGATATCATTTTCAGAGTGTGCATAAGGATGGGGTATACAAACCGCTACATTGCGGAAGCGATAATTGACCGTTTTGTGGGAAAAGGCTTTCGTGGTATCACAAACCCGTACAGCGGGTGAAAATTAAAAATTTTCCGTGTGAAGTCCTTGAAGTTCCTCGGAGTTTAAAGCAAAATTAAGCTACCCGAAGGGAATTTTTTGAAAAGAGGTTTTCACAGTGCTTGGAAATTTATACGAAACTTGTTCGATGGGCAGAATCTACAAGGACTTTTTTTCGGAGAAGGACACCGTCACCGTTGTCGGTGAATCGGTTGAAAGAGGATCAGGAAATATTTCGCAGAGCGAAGCGAAAATGATCACGGAAGGGATTACGGAAGGTGTGGCAACAGCCTTCTTTGATGAGAGCGGTAATTCTCCGCTGACGATGAGAGAAAAGGTCGACAGGCTTGTCGACTCGTTTGCAAGGTCCCACGATCCCGCCGACAGAAAAGACAGCCTTTACCGTCTGAGCTTCATGCTTCATGTTTTCAGAAGCAACGATTACATAAGACGCCTTGAAAAAGGAGAGAGCGCCGTCGGGCTTTATACGGAATACCGACACAATGAATTTATAAGATGTGAGCCTTCCGAAGAAGAGCTCAGAGAAAGAATCAAAAGCAGTCTTATGCACTTTCACGTGTCACCGTACTTCGAAAAGAGGCTTACCGAAGACTTGTCCGAGGGTGATGTTTTGAAGGCTTCGTTATTGACGAAGGAGAATGCGGAACGTTTTATCGGCATCATAGCGGCAAGGGTATTTGAAGCTGCCTGCAAAGAGCTGTCGGCGCTGTACCGTGCTTCTTACGAAGAAGAAAAGCTTGAAAACATCAGAATATCATTTCCGGTAAGTACGACGCTGGTGAAAAACAACCGTGTAAGCCGTGAAGTTTCAGAATATGTAAAATACTTTAAAATGTTTTTTGTTGTTGCAATGGCAGCCGTTGCCGATGTTGCGTTTCTCAATGCCTGCCCGACGTTTTCGTTTGAAAAAGAAATAAATCCGGCGATACGCCTGGTGCTTGCCGAGGGCATTGAGGATTTCGTGTTTATCTATACGACGGCACGCACGATAGTCGAGGTAATTGACAGGACGATGTCGATAATTGTAATTCCCGTCGGGAATGACGAAGATTGAAATTTCCGTACACGGCAGATGTTTCCGTATTTTCTTTCGGGAGCATCTGCTCTTTGAGGTTTTCGGAATAAGAGGAATATTTTTGAAAATTTTCCGTGTGAAATCCTTAAAGTTTTCCGTGTTTTAGTTTAAAATCGAGGTACCCGAAAGGGAATTTACAAAAAAAGAGGGTAGATTATGAACAGAAGTGTTTTTGACGGTGTTTTTCTTCGGGATATATTGAAGGATTACATGTCGAAGAAGGACACGTTCGACATTGTTTGCGATGCAATCAAAAGAACGCACAAAGGAGATATATCGCGCGGAAAGATGTACGCCATGGCGCGTGATCTCATCGAGGGGGTAAGAAAAGCCGGCACGTCGGATTTTAACGCTGACAATCTCGACGCAGAAAAGGTGCTGAATGAATTTTTCGGCAGCCTGAAGAACGGAAGGAGCGAGGAGAAAAGACTTCGCATTCTCAAAAGCATTCATTTCGGTTTAAACCTGCACACGACGGAGGAAATGAGGGGACTGCTTGAAGAAGGCAGGGGAGCGATGGCGCTTTTCGACGAGTACTGTGAAAACCACGGCATGACGGCGGATTATTACGAGAAGGCAATCAGAGATTTTTTCGCCGAGTATCATGTATCACCTCAGATGACGGAGTATTTTGTGCGGGAACTGACAGATAGCAACGCTGTTGAGTTTTCCGCAAAAACGGGCAAGGATGCAGAACGTCTTATGTGCATCATCGTAGCGAGATCATACGAGGCCGCGGGAGGCGCAAAGAGTGTCGGGGCCATAACCGACGGTGTACATTCGAGAGGCCGTGAAGCGAGCGCGGTCGGCGATGGCATAAGAAAAGGGTACGCGAAGAAGGAAAGCTTCGAGCTGTTTGACTACGACGATGAGCTTAATGCTATTCTCATATATTTTGCCGCGGTTGCCGTTGTGTTGCTGGTAATGTATTTAACGGAAAGCGGTGTTGCTGCCGCAGTAACCGCAATTGTTCTTGTAATAGCGATTCCCGTTCTGATATGCTTGCTTGATGAGTTTTTCGGTATGCGTGTGGGAGTCAGGGAGGCGGAGCGCGAGTATCAGAAAAGCATGACGGCTGAATTCGTCGAATGTATCGACGAAGACGAAGATGAATACGAATAATATTTATTAATATTCGTGGTAAAGCAGATGCTTTCGGTTTTCCGTGAGCATCTGCTCATTCGGGTTTTAAAACCTTGTACGGCACTAGTGAATTTGTAAGGGCTGAGATATGCACTGATTCGAAGGGCGATGTGATATGAAACGAAATGAAAAACTGAAAATTTTCCGAAAGGAAAAGAGTCTTCGCGATAAGATGACGGTGCTGAAAAAGCCGTTTTCCAAAAGGAAGAAGAGAGAGGTCATTTTTGACACGGAAATACTCACCGAAGAAAAAAGAGATGTATTTTACGAAATTGAAAGCCTTATCGACATGTTTTTTCAAGGTGACAGCGGATTTTTGAAGCGTGCTCAGAATCTCACGGAATATACGGAGCGTTATATGCCTTACGACACCGCCGTGCGGGATATATATATATCGGCGTACAACAGCAATCTTCTTCAGACGGAAAAGAGCTTTTATTCTCTTAACAAAAAGCTGTCCGAAAAAGATGCCGACAACGAATACGGCGATTATTGCATGAACCCGAAATACGCTTTGGCAAAAAAATTCGTCGAGAGGATAAAAAATGACCGCCTGGATGTTTTTGAGGGAGCAAAGTACGAAGAGTACCGCCTTGCACTTCTTTCATACGTGGCGGATCTTAATAACGAAATATTGAGAATTGTTGAAGGAGAAAAGGAATAAATGGCAGTCACACAGATGCTGAAAAATTCGGTGGCGATTCCCGATAAGCTGATTTTCAGATCAGGCACATACACACCGGGACGCGTAAATGCTTATATCGAGGAAACCGAAAACTACGATACCTTCGTCGGACTCGATTTCGGCGACGGAGTATGTACCGTTTACAAGGCATACATTAAGAGTGTAGTTGTCACCGAAGGCGACACGGAAAAAATAAAGAAGCAGTGGGTTATCGAAGAAATCAGTGTGAAGGACATTTCCGTACCCGACGGAGTACCCACCGCGTTGGTATACAAGGACAACGAAATAATCATCGGCAAGGCAGCCCATGACCACGACAACATTTATCATCAGTTCAAATTCTCTCCCGACAAATGGGACAAAAATTATAACGGCAGAAAAATAAAAGAGCTGATACGTGATTTTCTCAGTACTCTGTGGAATAAAGTTCTGGAATCTGATCCGATGCTTTCCGACAACGGCGGAAAAACTCTTGTCATCGTCGGTCATCCCGGCGGCAGTGACTGGTCGTGCGGGCAGAATATCGATACATACAGAGATCTTTTAAAGGAAATATTCAACGGTTGCGGTGTCGGCGTTATGGCGGAGCCTTTTGCAGCCGTTTTCGGAGCTGTACGGGAGTCCGTGGAAAATAAAAAACCGCTGTGCATTACCGACGGAATTTTTATCGATGAGCACGGAAGCTCAACGGGCGATACGTGCTACGTGATGCCGGGAAACCGACCGTTTACCGATTCGGTAAACTGTGCGGGCAGAGATATCGACAGGAGAATGTTCGTGTATCTTGTCAGGGAGAACGGGGAGGCGCTGGACCTCGTGCCCGTCAATTTCGAGCCGAACAGTGTGAGCAGAGCGATCTGTAAGATGAAGGATTTCAAGGAGGAGTATTGCAGCAATCCGACGGCGTTTGACGAGTCGTCGTTTGCGAACATCAGAAACATCGATATTGTACAGACGACGCAGGACGGGAGCGAAAGTCGCAAAAAGATAGAATTTCATCTTAACAGAGCGCTTCTTGACAGTGCAATCAATATGGAGGTTGTCAAAAACACTTCGCTGGGTGCGGTAACGAAAACGTGGCTCAGTGAAACGGAAGCCTTCCTGAAAAACAACAAAAGCTGCATCGGCACCGCAAACGGCAAACTCAGATGCAAAAAGCTGATTCTGGCGGGCGGAACGAGCAAGGTGCCGCAGATTGAAGAAACGGTCAGACGGGTGTTCGAAGCGGAAATAACCGCCGACGAAGGCTTCCTTCACAAAAGCGAAAATCCCACTCAGCTTGTCGCAAAGGGACTTGCATACAAAAAGGTGTTCGAAAGAAGAGTTTTTGAGCTCAGCGGAAATTTCGACAATGTATGCGGGGTTGTAACAGGCAAAGGCTATGACCTTCTTTGCGAAAGGTTTTCGGAGGAAATAGCGAAAATCAAGGTGGGAGAGCTGAAACGTTTCTGCAAGGAATTTCTGGAAACTCCCGCCGCCAAGCGAAAAAACTACAGCAGAGCATCGTTTAACGGTGAAATCACAAGCCGTATATTGAAGACGGATACCGAGTCTTTGATAAGACCGTTCAGAAAGATTTTCTTCGAGGAATTTGAAAATATTCAGAAGGAATTAAAAAACAGAATATCGCCGATTCTCAATATTGCGTTCGGATTGGAAACGAGCGATGCCTACGTGGTAAATATTGCCGACATGAAAACCGATCTTCACACACTGAACGCCGAAGGAGAAAAAATTCTCGAGAGTGCCGTCATGACGGGAATTCGGGACACAGATTCTTTCGAATGGATGTTTTCGTCGTTCAGGGAAAAGACGAGCTATCTGATCAAGAATATCGACGAGGCTTTCTGCATAGGTAAGCTTAACGAAACGGGAAACAAAAGCGGATATGAGCGCAAGGTTAAGCAAACGGGAAAATCGGTAATCGGTACACTTTTCACATATGCCGATAATTTCAGTGACCTTTTCAAAGCGTATATGACGGTGCAGACGGAAATATATCTCGGAAAAGCACTGCTTCTTATTTGGGAATAGGGGGAGAAGGCTTGCAATTCATAATGAACGGCACTGTAATTCATACAGCGACACAATTCAATGAAAATTTTTCACCGACGGAGATTATTTTCAAAAGGGAAACGGCTGCACGCTTTATGCTGAATATACTGGCACCTCTTTCCGCGGAAAATCTTTTTAATTCGGCAGTTTTTGCCGTGTATACCTTCGATCCTCCCGAAGGCGGAATAAACGGGGAGGGCTACCGTCATATCGGTGCCGCACGCGAAGCGGTGAAGGGCAGGTATGACCATGTTGCGGATCCGGACCTTAGAAGTGAACGGATTATATACGATACGCAGTATATTGAAAACTATTTTTCGAAGCCGTACGTTTGCGACCTGCTGAAAGAGGTGAGGGGCGTGGCGGACGAAGCTTCTCTCGAAGAGAGCGAAAAAAATCAGCTTTTTGCACTGCTTGCATCGGCGTATCTCATTGCGGGCAAAAGGTTTTTTGAATGTCCCGTGACACCGAAAACGGCGAAGGATGCCTTTAAAAGAGTGTCTTACGAAAAGACGGAGGTTACACGAAAGGAGAAGCCCGAAGACGTGAAGCCTTCCTTGAAGGAGGAAAAAACCGCAAAGGCTTACGAGGACACGGCGTTAACCGACGATACCTTCACTTCGTTTGATAAGGCGGAAAATTTTCTTAAATGCAGAAGTGTCGCATACAAGGTGAAATGCAGAGCTTCAAAACCGCTCATCGACGGAGAGATAATCGAGCCGAGAAAGATAACGGCGCAAAGGTCGGCGTTGGGGCTTGACGGCGATGTAAAGCTTCACGTTTACGACGGCGAAGGAAAAGAAATGCTCATGCAGACCGAAATCAGAAGCGGTGAATATATTTTCGGAAATTTTGTCGGCGATGAGCTTGTTTTGCTTCACCCCGTTTCCCGCGCATCGGATTCCTGTGCCGTCACAAGAGAAGGGGAACACATAAGGCTTTACGACAAGGAAAACGGCACGGAAAAAAGCTTTATGAGATGCAGGGACATCGTTTCGCTGATTCCCGAAAATCATCAATGCGGATTTATCGGAATAAATACATACGGTGCGTTTTACGACGGATATTCGGAAATTCTGCCCGATACGGTAATTGAAAAGGATATCGTGCAGGCAGAAATCTTTGACGAAAGGATATATCTGCTTCACAAAGAGGGATATGTTTATGTGAATATGCGGGTGGACAGAAGCACCGACACACGATATGCAGATCTCGGAGAGTATTTGAAAGAGAGAGGGTAGAAAGACGTGGGAGATACCGAAAAAAGATACGGTGTTATCGAAAAGCTTACGGAACAGTGCGAAAGGGCTTTTTTGTCGGCAAGACCGATTATTGCGATTGATACGTATGAAATCGAAATGACGGAAGCGGTTATTGAGAGATTTTCATGTGTCGAACTTGTGTCAAAGGATATAAAGGCTGAATATAAGCATGGCGTAACGAAATATATAAAGTCGGAAAACGGCGAGGAAAAAGAAAATCTTATACGCGGCAGTAAAGAAATTGCACGCTATATTAAATCGAAGGAGCCGCACAAGCTTGCGTTCATCGGCACGGAAAAGATAGTCGATAAGGACGGCAAGGGGAAGATTGATGAAGATATTCTTAAAGACCTCAGAGCGTTTATCGAAAGTTACGCAGAGTGTGCGGATAAAATGAATTATATACGGAAGTCGGTTGTTTTCGTTTGCGGCGATGTGGGATCACTTCCGGACGACATCAAAGCCTACACGACCGTTCTCGACGTTGACTATCCCGAAATGTGGGAGCGTTGCGATATTGTAAGAGGAAAATATGCTCAGCACGATCTTGAAGAAACCTTGAAACGCGACGATCCGACGTTTGTCTGTGATGACGGCGAAGTCGAGGCATCAATCAGGGAAATAGCATATGAGCTTGCAGGATTTTCGCTTGTGCAGTGCGAAGATATGGTTGACTGGCTTATTGATCTCGGAAAAAACAGCGACGGAAACTTTGTGATTTTCAGCCGGAAGGACAGAAAGAAGGCTATCTTCGAGAAAAAAGAGCAGGTGCTGAAATCTCTCGGCGATATGATGAAGCTCTACAAGCCGAATTATGACGAAAAACGCGATAAAAAGCATGACGAAGACGTCAAGGGCTTTAAAAATTATTACGACTGGATAGAAAAGAATGAAAAGCAGATAATCTCGGATGAAGATTATGCACTCACCCGAGGCATCGGCTGTCTTAAAGGTGTTCTTTTGTGCGGAATTCCCGGATGCGGAAAGAGCGAAGCCGCTTTAATTCTTCGTGAACGCTGGAATATCAATATGCTGAAGCTTGACGTAGGCTCTCTCATGGGAGGCGTCGTGGGAAAATCCGAGAGTAATTTGCGAAGAGCGCTCAAATGTGCCGAAAGTATGGCGCCCGTCATTTTGTATATAGACGAGCTGGAGAAGGGCTTCAGCGGTGCAAATTCGAGCAGGGATGACGGAAGCGGATCTGTTTTCAAAAGAATGTTCGCATATCTTCTCAACTGGATGCAGGAATACACGAAGGATGTTTTCATTTTTGCCACGGCAAACGATATGAGCAGTCTTCCTCCCGAGTTTTTCAGATCGGGCAGATTCGATGCACTGTTTTGCGTACATATGCCCACTGCCGATGAGTGCACCGAGATATTCATCGAGCAGATGAAGCGTGCCGAGAAGTTGAAGGGCGATACGGCGAAAGAATACGGTGTAATTGTAAAGAAGCTTTTCAATTTTGAAATTTCCGAAAAAACGCAGTCGGATAAGGAGAAAGAGGATCATCTTCGCACCGCGTTGGCGACGGTGGTTGAAGAAGCGGGTGCACACGGAAAATTCCTCACGGGTGCTGATATCAAGAAAATCATACAGTCAACCCTTCGCAATGCCGACAAAAAGATTTTCGAAAAGGGCTATGATGCCGATGAGTGGGTGCGTGCACTTTTGGAAACCGTCGGGAACACGAATCTTCAGACGTACGGAGCTTCAAGCGCAAACCGTGACAAAATAGCCGCATCTTACGTACGACTCATGAGGGAAAAGCTTCTCCCCGTAAGCGATGCCCCTCTTTTCAATTACAATTTTTATGATATAATATACGATGACGAAAAAGTTAAGGGCGTATATGAAGAAGAAGGAAAGACCTTCAAGTCGGAATACGACGAAAAGCTGTACGAGGATATTGTAAAGAGAATCAAATTCTTCGCGGGAAAAATCGAGGAAAATGAGGCTGAAAAACAGACGAGATGAACGGAGAGAATATGGTGTTTGACTTGACGGAGAACGACCGTGATGTGCTCATAAGATATATGGCAAAGGCTTCCGTGTGTGCAGAGGGTGAAGAGGACCTTGTGTATGCGGCGGCGAAGCTGTTCTCGGAGAATTTTGAGGACACGACGGTACACGACGGAGTAAAAGCGGCAAGAAGCCTTCTTGTCACTGTCGAAAAATTCGAATCGGAGAAATCACGTGTTCTGTCGACAGACGTAAGCCTTCGCGAAACGCTGACGGGATGTCTTGACGGTGCGGAAAGTGACGAAGAGAGAAAAGAAATTCTCAGGGCGATGACCGATTCCGTGAAAACCGAGGATTTCGCCCGCCTTACAGGTGATGTTCGGTCCGACGAAGAGCTTGATGCGCTGTGCGAGGCTTCAAGGATTTTTGCAGACAGCTTCGATCTTCACCCGACTGAAGCTTCTCACAACGGCGGCGGTATCAAGCATAACAAGACGGAAATGAAGGTGCTGCATGCAATGGCGCTTTACTGTGCGGCGAAGAAGGATGAGCTGTCAAAGGTGCCGAATACCGTTATGGCACAGCAGTGTGCAATTGCCGTGTGTGCGGGATGTGAATTGAATTCTTTTTCGGCAGAAGACGGGGAAAATGAACGTAATTCGTTAAAATCAAGGCTCTTTATTCTGATGCAGTTTATGACGGCGGATTTTTTCGTCAAAAATTCTGCACCGAAAGCGTATATAATCGGATCGACCTTGCTTTTTGCCTTCTGTATTGCGGCAATCGGCTTTTGCAGGTCACTTTTAAAGAATGCGGAATTTGTAAAAGCTCTTCTGACTCCCGTAAAGAATACGGAAAACGCAAAACCGTCTGTCGGCGAAACCGTGACACAGGTTACGGCTGAAAGAATAAATGAAGACGACGATGAAACGGCGGAAGAAAACGTATGAAAAACTGACGGAAATCGCTTTACTTGCATGGCGTAAGCTGTTACTCCCCGACCGATGATTCACAATAATAAAAATGAGGGTTGTGCAAAATGCACAACCCTCACAGACTGTCGAAAAACCGTGTTTCTCGAATTAGGAGAGACACGGTTTTTTAGCGTTTATGTTAATAAAATTGAAAAAGCCAAGAAAATTG
>JAZSPN010000030.1:0-21133 GCA_045537495.1 Acutalibacteraceae bacterium | reverse complement strand
AATACTCCAATCCAACGGAACTGACCGCCGAACTGCTGAACACTTTGGTTGAAAAGATACTGATTCACGAAACTCAAGAAAACAGTTTCGGAGAAACCGAACTCGTTATCGATATCATCTACCGCTTCGTCGGTAAAATTGATTAAACCGCAGTATCCTTAATTTGTACCAAGGTACAAAGGTACGCCGAGTGGCGAAGTTTGTTCGCAGTATAAAACAAAAATTTTACATTTATGATTCTAAGCAATTTTATGGGGCTCTGCATGCTTTCGTTTTGCAGAACCCCCATTTATATGGTTTTATACGGTTTTCGCTGTTTATATCCTCTCTGGCTATTCAGGGCATGAAATTTTGACGATGTCTTCGATTATCCGATGAAGTGCCTCAGCTTCGGGCGTTTCGGCAGATTTGTAATACACTTCTTTTCCGTCACGTCTGCTTGTGATAAGACCGCAGGTCTTCAAAAGCTTCAGATGATGTGAAATCGCGGGACTGCTCATATCCATCATTACGGAAAGATTGAGTACACATTCTTCACAGTGGCACAGTAACCAGAAAAGTCTGACTCTTGTGCTGTCACCGAGCATTTTGAAGGTGTCGGCAATTATACCGAAGTCGCCGATTTTAGGCATATGATCGAAGTCGTATTCGATTTTTTCGGAATGGTTATGGGGAAGTTTATTGTTCATGATTTTTCCTTTCAAGCATTACGCGCAGTGCGTTCAGTACGGAGAGGATCATCACGCCGACATCGGCGAAAACGGCAATCCACATATTTGTGATGCCGAAAGCACCGAGGACAAGGCAAAGAATTTTGATGCCGACAGCGAAGGAAATATTCTGGCGGACGATTCTCATGCACTTTTTGGAAATGTTTATGACTTTCGGAATACTGAGGGGATCGTCGTTCATCAGAACAACGTCGGCGGCTTCAACGGCGGCATCGGAGCCGATGGCGCCCATGGCGATACCTGCATCGGCACGCATGAGAGAGGGGGCGTCGTTTATTCCGTCACCGACGAAAATGAGCTTTTCGTTACCGGAGAGCGAGGAAAGAAGCTCTTCGACCTTTGAAACCTTTTGGTCGGGGAGAAGCTCAGCGCAGAAGCTGTCAATTGAGAGGTCTGACGAAATTTTTTCTGCAACGGCTTCCTTGTCGCCGGTAAACATTACGGTGCGGATGCCTTGTGCCTTCAATGCTTTTACGGCTTTTTCGGAATTCTCCTTTACGGTGTCGGAGATAACTATATAACCGCGATATTCGTCATCGGAAGATACATGGACGATCGTTCCTTTTTCGGAAGCAGCCTTATACTTTATACCGAGAGCGGACATGAGAGCCGAGCTTCCGACGGCTACATTTTTTCCGTCAACGGTTGATCTGACACCGTAACCTCGGATTTCGCAAAATTCACGTATACGGCGATTATCAATCTCCTTGCCGTATGCGGTTTTAAGGCTTCGGCTTATAGGGTGAGAAGAAGCACTTTCGGCAAGCGCTGTCATTTCAATGAGGTCTTTCACGGGAATGTTTTCGCTGTGGGTTGAGGTGATGGAGAAAGATCCCTTTGTCAGAGTGCCTGTTTTGTCAAAGACTGCCGTTTTGGTTTTTGACAGAGTTTCGATAAAGCCCGAACCTTTGATAAGTATACCGTTTTTTCCGGCGGTACCGATAGCGGCAAAAAAAGTCAGAGGAATACTTATCACGAGAGCACACGGACAGCTGATTACAAGGAAGGTGAGCGCCCTGTAAATCCATTCTCCGAAGTCGGCAGGCTGTTTGAAAACCAGCATGCGGAAGAGAGGTACAATAAACGCAAGCGCCAGTGCCGATATGCAGACGGCGGGGGTGTAGTATCTTGCAAATTTCGAGATGAAATTTTCGGAGCTTGATTTTTTTGAGCTTGCATTTTCAACAAGATCGAGTATCCTTGATACGGCGGAATCGTAAAATTCGGCAGTTGTTCTTATTTTTAAAGTACCGCTTTCATTTATACAACCGCTTAAAACCTCATCTGCGACGGTGACGGAACGGGGAACGCTTTCTCCCGTTAAGGCGGAGCAGTTGATTTCGGAGGTGCCCTCCGTGATTATGCCGTCAATCGGTATTTTTTCGCCGGGATTTACGGTTATGACGGTGCCGACGGCGACTTCTTCGGGGCTTACTTTTTTAAGCTTTCCGTCATCTTCGATGTTGGCACAGTCGGGCCGTATGTCCATCAATTCGCTGATATTGCGTCTGCTTTTTCCGACAGCGTAATTCTGGAACAGCTCCCCCGTCTGATAAAAAAGCATTACTGCAACGGCTTCCGTGTAATCGTTTGTCCTGAGAAGTCCCAGAATCATGGCACCGACGGTGGCGATTGTCATAAGGAAGCTTTCATCGAATATCTGACGGTTTACAATGCCTCTTACGGCACTCAACAGTATATCGTACCCCACGACAAGATACGGAATCAGAAACGTGAAAAAACGAGGCAGTCCGCTTGTCGGGAGAAAATGAACGATTACGGTCAGAACGGCAGAAATGACGATGCGGAAAAGCATGATTTTCTGTTTTTTATTCATTTGATCACCCGATGATATTAAAATTACGTTCGATTTTTTTGCACTTTTTAATAATTTCGTTCAAAACCTCGGGGATATCGGCATCTTCCGAAAACTCAACAAAGAGCTTTTGTGTCATGAAATTTACGGAAGCCGATGTAATGCCCGATATTTTTTGAACAGACTGCTCCATCTTGTTGGCACAGTTGGCACAGTCCACTTCGATTTTATAAGCTTTTTTCATACGAACACCTCAATTGAACGATTAAATAATTGTTTAATTGTTGATTTGATTATATCACGGTGATGCGGTTTAGTCAAGGTGTTGAATTCAATTAAGTTGACGAAATCGCCTTAAAATGGTATTATTGAAGCAATAAACAGCAAAGCGGTGATACGGTGGCAAAAATCAGTGTAATAGTACCTGTTTATAATGTGGAGAAGATAATCGACTTTTGCATAAGCAGTATTGTCAACCAGACCTTGCAGGACCTTGAAATTATTCTTGTCAATGACGGCTCGAAGGATTCGTCGGGAACAAAATGTGATGAATGGGCAAAGAGGGACAGCAGAATAACCGTTTTTCATCAGGAAAATGCAGGTCAGTGTGCGGCAAGAAATGTCGGTATAGATAACTGTCACGGAGAGTTCATAATGTTTGTTGACAGTGATGATACAGTAAACAAAGAGATATGCAGTAAGCTGTATAAATGTGCAAAGGAAGCCGATGCCGACTTGTCGCGCTGCAATTATGTCTGTTTTTCCGAATACGGAAAAGAAGTTGACACATCAAAAATTGACACGTGCGAAATTAAGGAGTATACACCGAAAGAAGCAATGTGTAATTTTGTTTGTGAGCCGTACTCGAACAGAAAGCATTTTATACCGTCGGTTGTATCGACACTTTTTAAACGTGAGCTTTTTGACGGCATCAGATTTCCGAAGGGGCTTATATATGAGGAAGGTTTTGTTCTTCCGAAGATTTTTATGAAGTGCGGAAAGCTCGTACATCTCGATGAACAGCTTTACTACTATTATATGAATCCGAACGGTACAATGGGATCGGGATTTTCCGAAAAAGGGTTGAAGAGTATTGACGACTGGAAAGAGATTCATGAGCTTGTTAGGGATGTCTACCCTGAGCTTAAAGTGCCGACGGCACTCAGATGGATTGAAAAGTATATCACAAACTACAGAAAAATACTGAAAAGAAAAGATGTTGACACCGACGGAAGATACCGACGCTACATCGTTGACACGCTGAGGGAGAATTTGCCGTATTTCAAGACATTTCTCGACAAAAAAGATATCAGAAGAGTAATTGCTTTTACAAACGGCGAAGAGGCGTACGAAAAGTATCTTAAACGCGAAAGACTCAAAACCGCGATTAAAACGAAGCTTTCAAT
This sequence comes from Acutalibacteraceae bacterium, assembly GCA_045537495.1. Taxonomy (GTDB): domain Bacteria; phylum Bacillota; class Clostridia; order Oscillospirales; family Acutalibacteraceae; genus UBA1425. The sequence continues at coordinate 17,180 of JAZSPN010000030.1, read as the reverse complement.
AAAGTGAGTTATTGACTTTATATAAGCAAAGATGTATAATAATACCATATTATTAACAAGGAGAGATATTGATGAAAACTTTTAAAAAGATTATTGCAGTTCTCACTGCAATGTTGTTTGTTGTTATGTCATTTGCCGCTTGTTCGGGAACAACCACCGATCCCGAGGCAGTAAGCGGTGCAGACGGTGAAAACACAAAGGTGCTCAGAATGGGTACTAATGCGGCATTCCCTCCGTACGAGTATTATGAGGGCGAAGTCATTGTCGGTATCGATGCAGAAATTGCACAGCTTATTGCAAACAAGCTCGGAATGTCACTCGAAATCACAGATATGGACTTTGGCGGTATCATCAGTGCTGTTCAGAACGGTGTTGTTGACATCGGTCTTGCAGGTATGACTGTAACAGAGGACAGACTCGAAAGCGTCAACTTCTCCGACAGCTATGCAACGGGTATCCAGGTAGTTATCGTTCCCGAAAATTCCGATATCAAGGATATTGAAGATCTTAAAGGCAAGTATATCGGTGTTCAGGAAGCTACAACCGGTGACGCATACGCAACAGATGACTTCGGTGATGAATTCGTAAAGAGATATACAAACGGATCCACAGCAGTTGCCGCACTTATGAACGGCTCTGTCGATGCTGTTATTATCGATAACGAGCCTGCAAAGGTATTTGTAGAGCAGACGGACGGTCTTAAAATCCTTGATACAGAGTATGTCGTTGAAGATTATGCGGTAGCAGTTGCAAAGGAAAATACTGCACTTCTCGAAGATATCAATATGGCACTCGAAGAGCTCAAGGCAGACGGCTCAATCGACAGAATTATCGACAAGTATATTCCTGCTGAATAATATTTGGTTTTTTCGGGGCAGGCTGACAGCTTGCCCCTGATTTTCTTTTTTACCGAAAGGCGGTAGGTTAATGAGAGATACGGGATATTCCAAAAAACTGATACCTGTTCTGATTGCTGTTGTTTCGGCAGCACTCATATTCAGTTTTGTCATACCTGTTTTTGCCGAAGGTGTTACATCGGTTGCCGATGAAGGCGTATTCGGCGGAATAAAGTCATTTTTTGTTGATATCTGGAAAGATATCGACAGAGTTCTTCTGAAGAACGATAACTACAAGCACATTACAAACGGATTGCTGATAACGCTTGAAATCACATTTTTTGCGCTTATTATCGGTCTGGTGCTTGGTTTCGCCGTCGCCATTGTGAGATCGACTCACGACAAGACGGGAAAGATGAAGCTTCTCAACAAGATTTGTCAGCTCTATCTTACCGTCATCAGAGGCACTCCCGTAATCGTACAGCTTCTCGTCATTTATTACTTGTGGCTCGGAAAAGCCGGTGTCCACGAAAACACGGCCGCCATTATTGCGTTCGGACTCAATTCGGGTGCCTACGTTGCCGAGATAATGCGTTCAGGCATTATGTCGATAGACAAAGGACAGTTTGAAGCCGGCAGAAGCCTCGGTTTTTCGTATGTTCATACAATGCTTTACATAATTCTTCCCCAGGCATTCAAGAATGTTCTTCCCGCACTTGCAAACGAGTTCATCGTACTTCTTAAAGAAACATCGGTAGCAAGCTTTATCGCGGTTAAGGATATGATGAAGGGTGCAAACGCTCTCGTCGGAAGCACTTACAACATGAACGTTCCGTATCTTACGGTTGCCCTCATTTATCTTGTTCTTGTTCTGGGACTCCAGAAGCTTGTAGCGTTACTTGAAAGGAGGCTGCGTAACAGTGACCACTGAAACATTGATCCGCGTTGAAGATCTTCACAAAAATTTCGGAGAGCTTCATGTACTTAAAGGAATCAACCAGGAAATCAAAAAAGGTGAAGTCGTTGTTATCGTCGGACCTTCGGGATCGGGTAAATCAACGTTTTTGCGTTGCCTGAATCTTTTGGAAACACCGACATCGGGAAAGATTTTCTTCGAGGGTGAGGACCTGACGGCGAAAAAGGTTAATATCAACCGTCACCGTCAGGAAATGGGTATGGTATTCCAGCATTTTCATCTCTTTCCCCAGATGACGATAATGAAGAACATGACTCTTGCACCGATGAAGCTTCTCGGAAAATCGAAAAAAGAAGCTGAAGAAACGGCGATGACACTCCTCGGAAGAGTAGGCCTTGCCGACAGGGCAAGCGCGTATCCGTCACAGCTTTCGGGCGGACAGAAACAGCGTATAGCGATAGTCCGCGCACTCGCCATGAATCCGAAGGTCATGCTTTTTGATGAGCCTACAAGTGCACTTGATCCCGAGATGGTAGGCGAAGTTCTCGAGGTCATGAAGGAGCTTGCACGAAGCGGAATGACGATGGCGGTTGTCACGCATGAAATGGGATTTGCCAAAGAAGTGGGCGACAGAGTTATTTTTATGGATGAAGGAGTCATCGTCGAAGAAAACACACCGGATGAGTTCTTTTCCAACCCTCAGAATAAGAGGACTCAGGATTTCCTTTCAAAAGTTTTATAAGAATTTTTTCGGGCATAGCGGACTATCGGCTATGCCCGCCGACTTTCAAGATGACGAGGTGGTAAAGTGGCAGTGCATGAATTCGGCATTATGCAGAATCCTCCCTTGCAGGGGGAAAGGTATGACGAATATGAACCTTTCAAATACAACTGCATTTCGGTGAGCGACGATTATCTCGAAGGCATCGTCGCAAGAATGAATCACATAGATTCTTATTGGCACACTCCCGATGTCGCGGGAAAGGGAATCGCATACTGCGGTATCACGCTTATTCCGCCGAGATCAACGGAAGCGTTTGTCGACGTGATAAAAGATGTTCCCGGCTTGTCCGCGCTTAAAAATCTTTTGGAAAGGGCTTTCAGAGAAAACAAGTGGGTAATACATTTCGGACTGTAAGGCTTAACAACCCGGAATCTGACAGGAGCTGATAAATTGCAACACTACTACATACTGATCATTGTATTTTTCGTCCTTTTGTTTATTGTAATGCGAAGAAACAAGCTTGCAGTAGTTAAAAGAATTATTAAAAACAGAAAATCGGAGGATAAGATAAAAATGGTTGAGCTTGCAAAAAAATTCATCGGTAAGGACTGTCTTATTTATTCATTTGACAGTAACCGTCAATTTTCGGGAATAATCAAGGAAGTCACCGACGGTGCGTTGCTGGTTGAGAAGGAAGGCGAAATCGAAGCAATTAATCTTGATTTTGTCATCAGAATAAGAGAGTATCCGAAAAATAAAAAAGGAAAGAAAAAGTCTGTCATTGTTGATTGACAGGGCAAGGGGAGGTCTGTATATGAAAAAGCATGTATGGATATGTTACGTTGCCTCCATCTGTTTCTGCGTTGCGGGAGCGGTTTTCCGTGATCGGTTTAATGTGGCGGACATTTTGTTTATGGTGTCCGGGGTTGTTTTATTCCTGGTTGCGTTCGCGTGTCATTGTATGAGCATGGCGAAAAGATGTCCGAAGTGTAATGCGATTATACATACGGGGCACATACGAACAATTGTCAGGCAGAAAAACGGAATGATAAAGTGCGAAAAGTGCGGAAGTCTTGTTCGTGTCAAATATAATTGAAAAGTAAAAGGTCGTGTATCTGAATCGATACACGACCTCGTTAATTGTATTATTATTTTACCATGCTTGCGATTTCGCTTGCGAAGTTGTCTTCTTTCTTTTCAAGACCTTCACCCTTTGCGAAACGTGTGAAGCCTGTGCACTTGATAGCTGCGCCGATTTCCTTTGCAGTGTTCTCAATGTACTTTGCAACGTTGATGTCGCCGTCTTTTACGAAAGCCTGCTCAAGAAGGCAAACTTCCTTGCAGTACTTCTGAAGCTTACCGGTGATGATGCCTTCCTTAACCTTGTCGGGCTTGTTGGCCATCTTGGGATCTTCAGCGAGCTGAGTGAGAAGGATTGACTTTTCCTTTTCGAGAACTTCAGCGGGAACTGCTTCGGGATTGAGATAAAGGGGGCTCATGGCAGCAATCTGCATTGCAACGTCTTTGCCCATGACCTGGAAAGCTTCTGTTGCAGCAGATTCTGCGGAAGCGTCGAACTCGACGAGAACGCCGACTGTGCCGCCGCCGTGAACGTAGGTTGCGCAAGTGCCTTCGATGCGGATGAATCTGCGGATGTTCATGTTTTCGCCGATCTGGAGGATCTTGTCCTGAAGATTTTCGACAACAGTTCTGTCGGAACCGGAGAGAGTCATGTTCTTGAGCTCTTCGACGTCGGCGGGATTCTGTTCTGCAATTGTCTTTGCAACGTCGAGAACGAAATCACGGAATACCTGATTCTTTGCAACGAAGTCTGTTTCGGAGTTAACTTCTACGAGAACACCGATCTTGTCATCGTTGTATGCAAGTACAACACCTTCAGCAGCGATTCTGCCTGACTTCTTTGTAGCTGCGGCAAGACCTTTTTCGCGAAGGAAGTCGATAGCCTTTTCCATATCGCCGTCGGAAGCCTGTAAAGCCTTCTTACAATCCATCATGCCTACGCCGGTCTGCTCACGGAGAGCCTGTACGTCTTTTGCTGTGAATGCCATTTATAAATTCCTCCAATTAACAAATTTTGATGACGGGTAATTATTCAGCTGTTTCTTCGGAAGCTTCTTCTGCTGCTTCGGGAGCGAGCTGTTCACCCTGTCTGCCTTCGATGATGGCATCTGCCATTGCGCCTGCAATAAGCTTAACGGCACGGATAGCATCATCGTTGCCGGGGATAACATAATCTATTTCGTCGGGATCGCAGTTTGTGTCAACGATAGCAATGATCGGAATACCGAGCTTCTTTGCTTCTGCAACTGCAATGCGTTCTTTTCTGGGGTCAACAATGAACATGGCGGCGGGCTGCTTCTTCATTTCTGTGATACCGCCCATGAACTTTTCGAGCTTTTCGATTTCGAGCTTGAGCTTGATGACTTCCTTCTTGGGAAGCATATCGAAAGTGCCGTCTTCTTCCATAGCCTTGAGCTGAGCAAGTCTTTTAATACGCTTTTTGATTGTGCCGAAGTTGGTGAGCATACCGCCGAGCCAACGAGCGTTAACGAAGGGCATTCCGCAGCGAACAGCTTCTTCACGGACGGAGTCCTGAGCCTGCTTCTTTGTGCCGACGAAAAGGATCTCGTCACCGTTAGCAGCGATATCACGGATTACCATGTAAGCTTCTTCGAGCTTTTTGACCGTCTTCTGAAGGTCGATGATGTAAATACCGTTACGCTCTGTGAAGATGTAGGGAGCCATTTTGGGGTTCCATCTTCTGGTCTGATGTCCGAAATGGACGCCTGCTTCAAGCAGTTGTTTCATGGATACTACTGACATTTGTTTTTTCCTCCTTAGTTTAACCTCCGGACGGCTTTTATGCGTGAAACAGTGCCTTGACACTGCACCAACACGCAGAACACCTGTCCGTGCGATTTACCGAAAAATTATATCACCATTTGATGATTATTGCAATAGCAAATATGTAAAAATTTTGAGATTTAAAGCACATTTATTCGTCAAAAAGACTGTTTTGAAGATTGAAGAGCATATTTCGTCTGTCCTCGGTAGCTTTTTCGTCAATTTTCCAGCCGTTTTCCGTCATAATGAGAATACTGCCTTCGACGGCGTTTTCGGGAAGGTCGGAAACGTTAACGGTCAGCATATTTCCGTTTTCCTCGCATACGGCGAGATCGTCTTCGAATCGGTCAACGGTAATCTGTCGCATTGTTATCCCACCTGTAATTGATTAGATTTTCGCCGTCACTCTCGATGACGAATGTGCCGAGTGATGCGGTTTCGAGTATTTCGATGCCGAAATCGTTGAGAAGCTCAACCGTTTCCTCGTGGGGATGTCCGTAATCGTTGGAGGCGGCACAAGGAATAACGGCAATTTCGGGAGATACCGCCGAGAGAAATTCTTTTCCCGTGGAGGTTCTGCTTCCGTGATGTCCGACCTTCAGCACGTCGGCATCGAGATAGTGAGCATATTCGCTTTCCATAATCAGGTTTTCGGAGAAATTCTCCGCATCACCCGTGAACAGGAAAGAGGTTTCGCCGTAGGTGATGTTCAGGACGACCGACATGTTGTTGAGATCGTCGGTCTGTTTAAGCGGTGCAAGAACTGTCATTTCGATATCTCCGACAAAATAGACGGCACCCGGCTTTGCCGGAATTGTCTTGGCACCCGAGCTTTTTACGGCATGGAGAAAAGATTCATAAGCAGCCGTTGTCGGCGTGTTTTTCTGTGAAAGCTTCGGAATAATTACATTGCTGACGGAGAAGGCATTTATTACCTCGTCGAGATGGTTTATATGATCCGAATGAGGATGTGTGGCGATGACATAATCGAGTGTATCAATGCCGAGCGATTTGATATGATCCGCAACAGAATACATCGTATCTCCGCCCGCATCAATGAGAATTGCTTCATTCGCAGTCTGGAGAAGGGCACAGTCACCCTGACCGACATCGATGAAATGTACTCGGAGTGTGTTTTCTCCGACGGGCGTAACGGTTCCGTTGACAGAAGCAGTTGCATCGTTCCACGGAAACTCTTCGGGTCCCGAAATGAAAAATGCAATTATGCCCGACAAAACAATGACCGTTGCCAGAATGATATAAGTAAGAAGCCTGCTTTTGGGATCAGAATTCGTCCTGCTCCGTTGTGTCCTGCGGTGTTTCTCCATAAAAATCGGTGTCCTCCTGAGAGATTTCTGTCGGATCCTGCGAAAGTGCACACATTTCCATCCACTGCTGTTTGGTTATGAGTACTTTTCTGGGCTTGCTTCCTTCGAAGGGACCGACAATCTTGCGTTCTTCAAGCTCATCGATGAGTCTTGCGGCACGTGCATAGCCGAGGCTTAATTTACGCTGTAAAAGAGTGGTTGACGCCATCTGAGCATCCACGACGATTTCAATGGCCTTCTGAAGCTTTTCGTCAACGGGTGAAGGCTCACCGTCGTTTTCGGGAGTGACATCGGCACCCTTCTTGCGAGAGACCGACTGACGTTCGATTTCGTCCATGATATCTTCGTCGTAAGAGGTTTCCTCCTGCTCCTTGATGAAGGTTACGACATCTTCGACCTCCATGTCGGAAACGAAAGCTCCCTGAACACGCAAGGGTTTCGACATTCCCACGGGACTGTAAAGCATATCGCCGTTACCGAGAAGCTTTTCTGCGCCCGCCACATCGAGAATGGTTCTTGAATCGATCTGAGATGATACGGAAAGAGCGATACGGCTCGGAATGTTAGCTTTTATAAGACCTGTAATGACATCGACGGAAGGTCTTTGTGTTGCTATGACGAGGTGCATACCGGCAGCACGTGCCATCTGTGCAAGACGGCATATAGCATCTTCGACCTCACTCTGAGCGACCATCATAAGGTCGGACAGCTCGTCGATGAAGATAACGATACGGTTCATTTTCTCGACGGAAGGATCCTTGTCGGCAACTTTGTTGTAGCCGTTGATATCTCTTACGTTCTTTTCGGAGAATTCCTTATATCTTCTGAGCATTTCGGATACTGCCCAGTTGAGCGCACCCGATGCTTTTCTGGGATCGGAAACAACGGGGACGAGAAGATGGGGAATACCGCTGTAAACCGTAAATTCAACCTGCTTGGGATCGATCATGAGAAGACGTACCTCGTGGGGATCGGCATTGAAGAGAAGGCTCATTATCATCGAGTTGATACAGACCGATTTACCTGAGCCCGTGGTACCGGCTATGAGAAGGTGAGGCATCTTGGCAAGGTCGGCACAGATGACGTTACCCGCGATATCTTTTCCGAGGGCAACGGTGAGAACACTCTTGTTGGTGCCGTTTTTGTAAACGTCGGTATCGATGATTTCACGAAGCGTGACGGAAACCTTCGACTTGTTGGGAACTTCTATACCGATAGCAGCCTTGTTGGGGATGGGAGCCTCTATTCTGACACCCGAAGCGGCAAGACGGAGAGCTATGTCATCGGCAAGGTTGGTTATCTTGCTGATTTTGACACCTTCCGCGGGAAGAAGCTCATATCTCGTGACGGACGGACCTCTGAAAACACCCGTTATGCTTGCCTTGACATTGAAGCTTTCGAGTGTTTTGATGAGAAGTGCGGAATTTTGCTCAATTTCGTTGCTGTTACCGGCTTCTATGCTGACAGCAGGCAACGAGAGGCATGAAAGAGGAGGCTTCATGTAAGATTTCTGTACGGACTCAGCCGTTTCTTCGACCTCCTTCGAGAAAATATCCGTTTCTTTGCTTGTATTAACGGGGGCGGTTTCCTGAGCTTTTTTCTTGTTTATGCGTCTTATTGATTCCTCGACGGGAACAATTTCTTCTTCGGGAATCAAAGGTGCCGTGCTGTCGAGAGATTTCAGATTTTCGTCATCATCTTCCGCTTCCTTGCTGTTATCGGGATAAATGTAATCGGGAAGATAGTTGTCGTTTTCGCTGAAATCAAACTGAGGAGAAGGCTCGGGACCTATCATGGAATCGTAATCGGGCGTTTTCGGGTGTTCGGCACTGCGACGCTCTTCTTCTGCACGCAAACGTTCATCCTCTTCCGCCTTCAAACGTTCCGCCTCCGCTCTCTGATGCTCAGCTTCCATTCTTTCCTGACGTTTCTTTTCGCGGAGTGCTTCATTTTCTTCGCGACGGCGCATACTCTGTTCAATTTTTGCATCTGCAAGATTGCTGACTTTTTTGACGGGCTTTGAAAAGAATCTGACGGCAGCAATGAGAGTTGTCCCCGTGAAAAACATGAAAACAACGATAAGTGCGACTATGAGAGTTATCATGGCGGGAACTCTGCCGAAGAGCTTTGCGAAGACGAAACCTATCGTTGCGCCGAGAACACCGCCGCTTGAAATGACGGAATCGTAATGCCAGGCATCGGAAATCTGCATGGGGAAGGCAGTGGTATCGAGGTAAGCGGCATCGTTACATCCGACGTGAATGATACTGCTGAGAATGACAACGAATACACCTGCACATATTAATTCCGAGCTCATACTGCTGATGGATTTGTTCATGGTAAAAACAAAAGTCAGTACGACGAGAATGGCGGGCAATGCCCATGCGCATACACCGAAAAGACCGAACAGGCTTTCGTGAAGATATTTCCACAGGAAGTCACCTTCGATCCGGGCGATGCAAAAGACCAGGACGGCAGAGGCGCCGAAAAGAATTGCCGCGCGCTGTTTTCTCGCAATGAGAAATTCTTCGCTGTGTTCCTTTTTCGAAGGAGAAGCGGATGTTTTTTTAGTTGTTGTCTTGCTTTTCGAAGACTGATTTTTTGACGTTTGATTTTTGGAACGGCTGTTGGAAGATGTCTGTTTCTTTCCTGCCGCCGACTGTTTAGCAGCCAAAACAATCCCTCACTTTAATTAAATAGTTTATTACAATGCAGTTAACGTATTAACCGGAAATTCGGAGCGTGACCTGACATCTGTTTCCTATGTTGGTACACTACCCCATTATCGAATATAATTATACTACTTCTTTTCAAATATATCAAGTTTTGTAAAAATTTATTTTATTAAAAATTGATTAAGATCGCCAGATAAAAAACAAAACACGATAAAATGTTTAACAAAAGACACAGAAATAGCAAGTGACTCTTGATAACATGAGTTGAATTTTGTTATAATTCCATGTAATGAGTAAATTTTTGAGCGGAGAATTTGAAATGAAAATGACCAAACCTTTTTATAAAGTTCGTGAATTTCACAATATCAGAGAGCTCATGGATCAGAGTGCTGAGCTTTACCCCGACAGATATGCTTTTGAAGTAAAGAACGATAAAGGCGAACATTATTTTATTACTTATAAGGATTACAGAAGAGAGATCGATGCACTCGGCACCGCACTTTTCGATATGGGACTCAAGAATGCTCATATTGCGGTTTCTGCCGATAACTGCTATGAATGGTGTCTTTCTTATATGTCGGTAGTTCTCGGAAGCAACGTTATCGTCCCGATCGACAAGGAGCTGTCTGCCGACGACATTTACGGTATTCTTGAAAAAGCAGAAGTAAGGCTTCTCTTCTGTGACAAAAAGCTTCTTCGAAAGCTTGACAGAGAAAGACTGTCGGGAGTAACTCTTGTTTGCTTCAAGCAGAAAGAGGATGAGGACGGTGTCCTTTCTCTTGAAAAGCTTGTTTCGAAGGGACGTAAGCTCCTTTCGGCAGGGAAGAAAGAGTTCCTCGAAGTTCCCATCGATCCCGAAAAGATGTGTACTCTTCTTTTTACATCGGGTACGACGGGCACCTCCAAGGGTGTTATGCTGTGCCAGAGAAACTTCTGTTCCGATGTTTCTCTTGCCATGTCGGTAGTCAAGATTTCTCCCGATGATTGCGGTATTTCGATGCTTCCGCTTCATCACACATATGAAAGTACGATTATTCTGTTCTGTGCGCCTTATACCGGCGCAAAGGTTACGTTCTGTGAAGGATTCAAGTATGTTCTTCGCAATATGAAAGAATTCAGCCCGTCTGTATTCGTCAGCGTTCCGTTGATTCTTGAAACAGTTCACAGAAAGCTCATGAAGGCTGTCAAAGAAAAGCCTCACGGCGAGATCAAGTTCAAAATCGGAAGCGCTGTATGTAAGGCTGCCGCAAAAGTCGGCATCGACCTCAAAAAAGTATTCTTCAAAGAGATTCAGGATACTTTCGGAGGTGCAATGCGACTCATCATCTGCGGTGCCGCTCCCATTAATCCCCAGATACTCAAGGACTTCGACGCGTTCGGAATTCAGATCATCTTCGGCTACGGACTTACGGAGTGTTCTCCTCTGGTTATCCTCAACAACGACCGACTTCACCTTGCCGAATCCATCGGCGTTCCGCTTCCCGAGGTTGAAGCAAAGATTGTCAATCCCGACGAAAAAGGCATCGGCGAAATCTGCGTAAAAGGTCCCATGGTAATGCTCGGATACTATCAGAACGAAGAAGCAACACGTGAGGTTATCGATGAAGACGGATTCTTCCACACGGGCGACCTCGGCAGAGTTGACTCCAAGGGGCGCTTCTACATCTGCGGCAGAAGCAAAAACGTCATCGTTACCGACAATGGAAAGAACATCTTCCCCGAAGAGCTTGAATATCATCTCAGCCTCAACCACGTAATTGCAGACAGTCTCGTTTACGGTGAAGAGGACAAGAAGGGCAAGCTTTCAGTCAGCGCAAAGATTTTCCCCGACTATGCAGAGGTCAAGGAAGTTCTCGGCAAGGACGAGGTTTCCGACGAAGAGGTAGAAAAGGTTATCAAGGAAGCCGTCGACAAGACGAACAACGAAGTTCCGACATACAAGAGAATTACAAGATTCTCGATAAGAAAGACCGAGTTTATCAAAACGACAACATCCAAGATTCAGAGATTCAAAAAGGAAAACCTCAAAGACGAATAAAATAGTGCGATATAACACACACCGCAAACCGATCGGTTTGCGGTGTGTGTTAATTTATTAAAAGGAAGAAATGAAAAAGACGATTAAAAACGGCTGATGCCGAGTTTTTCTTCGAGTAAATCGGTGATGTATTGATTTATGCTGAAATTACGGTCGATGTTATCCTTTTTGTCGCGGACCTCTTGGACCATGGCTGAATACGTATCGGGAGGTATACGGAGGGTGATCATAACTTTTTCGTTTGTGGGAATATTTGAACTGTTCATAAAACTCTCCTTAGTGATATCATGATACCATGTAATCATGATATCATGATATCATAAAACGGATAAAAAATCAAGTGTTTTAACACTTTTTTTCGGAAATTTAATAAATTTTTTGCTCTTGATGTTTCTTCATAACTTTCAATTATTTTATGTTTTTGTACAAAGAATCACGTTGATATTTGTTCAATGCAACAAAAACGAAGGTAACCGATCAAAGGTTACCTTCGTTTTAAGTACTGTTAAATTTTAATCCCTTATCGACTTTAAGAAAGCGATTTCTCTTTCATACCCGTCAAGCTCATTCGGAGTTTCGAGGTAGAACGGAATACTTTTTAGTGCGGGGTGATTGATGATCCGTCTGAAAGCATCGTTTCCGAGGCTTCCGTCGCCGATTTTTTCGTGGCGGTCCTTGTGGCTGCCGAACGGGTTTTTGCTGTCGTTGATGTGAATTGCATGAAGGCGGTCAAGACCGATTTTTTTGTCGAATTCGGTCAGAACGCCGTCGAGGTCGTTTACGATGTCGTATCCCGCGTCGTAAACGTGGCAGGTATCAAGACAGACACCGAGCTTATCGGAAAACGTTGTTCTGTCGATGATTTCGCGAAGCTGAGAGAACTCGAATCCGACCTCGGAGCCTTTACCCGACATGGTTTCGAGGAGAATTTTCGTGTTGTGTTCGGGCTTGATGACGGCGTTGAGCGTTTCTGCGATTTTCTCTATACCCGCTTCGAGCCCCTGACCGACATGGCTTCCGGGGTGGAAGTTATACATCTGTCCCGGGGTATAATTCATTCTGTCGAGGTCGTCGCTCATCGTCATGAGGCAGAACTCACGGACACGGTCGTCGGCGGCACAAGCGTTAAGCGTGTAGGGGGCATGTGCGAGAATGTGTACGATGCCGTTATCGCGTGAAAAGTCGGAGAAAGCCGAAATATCCTTTTCGTCGATGGCCTTGGCGGAACCGCCTCTCGGATTTCTCGTGAAAAACTGAAATGTATTCGCACCGATGGAAACCGCCTGTTTTGCCATGGCGAGGTAACCCTTTGATGCGGAAAGATGACAACCGATAGTAAACATCTGTAACTCCTGTCAGATCATTTTGAAAAACTCAAGCTCTTCACCGTCGGGACCTTTGACGAAAGCGACCTGAATGGTTGCCTTGACGGGGGACGAATTGAGCTCAACGGTTTTTGGCGGAGTGAGAGGAGCGGCACCTGCGGAAAGAGCCGTTTCGTAAGCCGCTTCCACATCGTCGGTACGCATGGCAAAATGAATCCACTTGCCGTTTTCGGAAAGATGATCACCGCCGCCCGAGAAAAGCTCAAGAATACCGCCGTCGCCGATATCGTACATACGGATATTTCCGCCGGGGTTAGTCCATTCGGTAAACATTTTGAAGCCGAGTGCTTCGTAAAACTTTGCGGATTTGTCAAAATCCTTGACTTTGAGAGCAATATGATGGAAGCCGAGTCCTTTTATGATTTCGTTTGCCATGATAACCTCCGTCAAGCCATTTCGATGTAGCGTTTAAGGTTTTCAAGACCGATTTCGAGGGCTTCGAGGTTGGATTCGATGCCTTCGAATTCGATGCTGACATAACCGTCGTAGCCGCTCTTTTTGAGAATGCCGAGGCACTGCATGACGGGAACATCACCGTGACCGACAATTGCACCGCGGAGGTAATTTCCTCCTCTTGTGCGGAACCATGCTCTGCCGGGATCGGGCTCATTTCCGCTCTTTACGTGGAAGTCCTTGACGTGGACGTGACGTGCAAAATCGGCAACTCTGCCAACGGCAGTAACGGAAGGATCGTCGGCACAAAGGAAGTTTCCGATGTCGACGAGAAGACCGAAGTTTTCGTGACCGACGGCGTGAACGAGCTTTTCGACACGTGTGCTGTCCTGGCAGAAAAAGCCGTGATTCTCTACCATTGTCGCAATTCCCTTTGATGCCGCATACTCGGTGACGGCACGGCAGCCCTTCGAGAGGATGGGAAGAGCATCTTCGAAAGTCTTGTAAGTCTTTTCGGGGCCTTTATAACCTCCCGTAGCATCGTGACGCATACCCTTGGCGCCGAGAACGGCAGCTATGTCGACACGCTTGCAGACTCTTGCTATTTCGGCATCGAGATCGTCGGCATTGAGAAAATCGGCACCGATCGTGTAGTTGACTATGGGCGTGGAAAGCTTTTCCGCCTCTTCACGAAGCTGTTTTGCATAATCGAGAACATCGATACCTTCGGGAGGACAAAGCTCTGTAAATTCGATAGCGTCGAAGCCCATCTCTTTTGCAAGTGAAATAAGCTGAAGCTGAGAAGCACCGCTCTCACGTGCATATTTACTGAAACTGTAACTGCTGACACAAGTTTTCATTGTAGCAACTCCTTGTGAAATAATTAGCCGATCTGCTCTCTGAGGAAGGAAACGGCCTTTCTGATATCTGCTTCGGGGTTGTCGCCGACTTCACGTTCGATGGTGAGGAAGCCCTTGTAGCCGATATCGGTAAGAGCGTTGAGGTATGCTTCCCAGTTGACGGAGCCTTCGCCGAGAGGAACTTCGATGAAGGAAGGACCTGTAACGATGTGGCTTTCTACCATTCCGTAGACTTCGTCGGGGTTGCGGTAGTTGAGCTGTTTGCCGTCTTTTGCGTGAGTGTGAACGATGTACTCTCTGAGATTATAAACAGCTTTTGCAGGATCGTCGCCCGTTACCATGACGAGGTTGGCGGGGTCGAGGTTAACACTGACACCCTTTGAGCCGAGGCTGTCGAGGAAGGACTTGAGAACTGCGGAGGTTTCGGGGCCTGTTTCGACGGCGAAGTGAGCACCTACGCTGTCGGCATAGTTGGCAAGCTCATAGCAAGCCTCCTGCATGATTTTGTAGCGGTCGTGGTTAGGATCGGAGGGGACAACGCCGATGTGAGTTGTAACGACATCGGTTTCGAGCTCTTTTGCGAGATCGATGATTCTCTTTGAACGTTCGATTTTTTCGGGGTTTTTGTCGGGCTTCGTGAATCCGCCGCCGCCGAGATCACCGCAGAGAGCGGAAATGATAAGTCCGTTGTCCTTGACGAGCTTCAGGAATTCGGCTCTTTTTGCACCGACGAGGTTTTCGGGAGCCATTTCGCCGGAAGTGGCATAAACCTGGATGCCCTGAGCACCTACTTCGGCAGCCTTTTTAACGGCGGTGGGAATGTCGGTACGGAAACTGTTGATGATTACACCGATGGGGAAATTATACATAATAAAGACCTCCAAAATAAAGTTTAGTTAATAATAACAGAAAAAGCCTTGTGTTGCAATAGAAAAATCAAATCATTATGCGAGAATATCTTCGAGGATCTGCCAATCGTCGCTGCGGATGTCGTCGGAGTAACTGTCCGTACAAATGCACAGCTCATCGCTCTTGTCGTCGTTGCGGACGATACCGCCCTTCAGACCGTGTTTGTCGAGATAAGCTTTCAGCACGGCGAATTTTTTCGGTGTGTACAAGTCGATATCCTGACTGTTACCGCTGCGGTCGAAACCGCCTTTTGTTTCGATGATATGTATTTCACCGTTTACGCTGATAATGTAGTCGGGGTAGAACAGCTTTTGCTTGCCCGAATTATCCTGATAAACGATGGAAAGATATTCGTTGCCCTTATCACCGTTTTTGTACCACCAATCAACGGAAGACGTACGCTCACAGAATTTTTCGAACTTTCTTTCCGAAGAAGAACGGGGCTCCGCCGAAGAAAGATAATTCCGGTACACATTCTTTTCCATGACGGTGTGAGTTTTTGCGGTTGCATCGTAGGTGAAAATGCAGGACTGAGGAATACGGAATTCGCAATTCGAAACGGCGGTGGCATCCAACTGCAACTGAGCAATATCCGCCGCCATGGCTTCACGTATGGTATGCTTGAGGAGAGCTTCGTTGTTGAGCACAAACGAATACACTTCTCTCGGCGGTAAAGAAAGAATCTTTCTGCTGTAGTTGAAGTTGGCATCGAAAAGCTTTCTTATAACGGTGTTGGTGTATGAATATTCCATGCCGATTTCAAGACCGATTTTGCTGATTTTGTGATGATAATCACGGCCGTGAGTGTGAGTATTCATTTTTTCGGTTACGGCAATCGTGTTCATATCCGACGAGTCGAAATCGAGAGTCGCCGTTTCGCCCGAAACGGTGTGGCGGATGATGTCCTCACTGAAAATGAAGCCGTGTGCCTGCAAACGTGTTTTGTTTTCGGTTTTGTTTCCCGACGTTTTGAATTCGCTTTCGAAATACTTCGCCACGGCGAGCAAAGCTTTCTGCGGACTGCGTGAAAACGAATGGACGGTCCTCTGCTCACTCGTGAGTGAAATCTGCTTGTACTCATTTTTGAGGAAAAGGGTGCAGGCTTCGAGGGCGCCTTTGCCGAGCGACATTTTGACACCGGCGGTAAACTTGCCGTCGAAAGTGTAGAGGTAACAGCTGTCGAGAGCATCGTCGCCGTAGTGCTTCGCTTCGGGCATACGGCGGATTCTGCCGATAGTCTGAATTTCGAAGGTTTCGTCCATGTTGTCGCGGAGCTTTACGAGAATCTGAGCTCTCGGGCAGTCCCAACCCGTTGCAACCGCCTGTTTGATTATTACGGCGACGGGGGATGCACCGTTATTCTCAATATCCTCGAGGTTTTCATGCCTTCTGTCGAGCCAGACGGCAAGCTGACCGTTTTCGTAGGTGATGCCCCGAGCTTCGAACCAACGCTCAATGCCGTCGAGAAGCGCGTCGGACTTGTTCGGAAGCTGAACGACGATCAGAGGATTGATATCGCACTTGCATTGTAAAAATGAAGAACGAAGCTCACGTTGCTTTTCATAGGCTTTTTCGAGAAGATACTCCGTCTGATTTTCCGTGACGACCGTCTGAGGAAAATCCTCGTTGATGATGAGCATTTTCTTGATGAGTCCTGCCGCAATAACCTCTTCTTCGGGAATCTCGATGATTTTTGCATTCTTTATGCCCTTTGGTGTGGCGGAACAGCGAATGATTTTGTCGGTATGGAAATACCGGATAATCTCATCCGCTTTTATCGTGTTGTTCTGATGACTTTCATCAACGATAATCACAAAACGCAAGCCGTTATTTAAAGCATTCTGAATGTGTTCAAGAAAATTAGTACGTTCACTGTCTTTAAGAGCATTATTGCCCTTCTTCGTGAGCTTTTCCCAGTTGATGAAACAGCTGTCGTTTTCTTCAAAGCCCGCCGTCATAACGTCGGACAGCAGTTTCGTCTGTGAAGCGTGAATATACTTGTCCATTTTCGCCTTGCTCTGTTCTTCGAGGTTACCCTTACCCGGTGTAAGCCAGACAAAGACGGTTTTTGAAAACGACTGTATGTACTGATGCATAAAGTAGGTGAGAATTATGGTTTTACCGCTGCCCGTAGGACTTTTGAGAATTATGTCACGGGCTTCGCCTTCCATAGCCTCGAATAACGATTTAACCGCTGTAAGCTGAAAATCTTTCAGTGTCATGGTCAGCCCTCCTGTAAATCTCTGTAATA
>JAZSPN010000052.1:0-17551 GCA_045537495.1 Acutalibacteraceae bacterium | reverse complement strand
GCCGCCGTCTGCAGAAAGAAGGATAGAACCGTCGCTGTTTGTGATTGTTGCAGAGATTGTTTCAACGTATGCGTTGGAACCGCTTGCGAACCATGCATAAGTTGCGCTTGTGAGAACGATTGCAGAAACAATAAGCATTGCTACTGCAGAAATAAGTGAACGCTTTTTCATTTGTTTTTCCTCCAAATAATGTTTTATATCCTAAGTGTTTGTGCGTTGGTTTCGGTTTTGATACGGAAGGGTCTCCCCCAAGCTCATTCCGTACCGCCACTGTTGCCGCCGATGACTTCAAAGTCCATGGAGAACTTTGCTTCGCCACCCATAATCGCATTGACACATTCGGGATCGTTGCCTTCAAGCCAGATGACGACGGTGTATCTGTCCGTTTCGCCGACCTGGAAGTCAGATCTGATTTCCTCGAAAACGATATCGTCGGAAAGGAAGTTTTTGTCTGCTTCGAAGGTTTCCAGCTTGTCTGTACCGACCTGCGGTTTTGCATAAACGGTCGGTTTACCGTTTTTGTACACCATTACTCGCACAGCTTCGTCTGCGCCTTTGTATTCATAAAGCAGATTCAGCGTTGCTCTGTAAGAAACGACATCTTCGGGATCTTCGCTTGCGTTTCTTACGCCAAATGTATATGCAAGGTAATTGGTGCCGTTGTGTTCGCCCCATACACGGTCGATTTCCGCGAAATTGTCGTATACGGGATCTGCGCCGAGCTCACCGCTCTGATTGAGAATCCACTGTTTGGTGATATTGTTCATATCGATAACCGGTGAAGCGTAAAGATTCAGTGTCGGCTCCGCGAAATCCTCCGATGCCGAAAGCTGAATTCCGTACTCGTTGGGTACAAGGCTTACCGTGAAACGTCCCGCCTTGTTGAGAATCGTAACGCTGCAATAGCCGATTCCGATAATGAGAAGTAATATGAGAAGAATTAACGCAATGATTCTTATGAGCCAATCTCTTTTGCGTACTTTTTCCGCTTTTGTATTGACATCATATTTTTTGCTCTGATCGTCCATTGACAAAGCAGGTATGTACGGCCCTTTATCTCCCTGAGAAGCTACTGTGCCGTTCGGTACCGAAGAGGTAGCCTCTGCAAGATCCTTTTTCTTTTTGCCCAACTAAATCATCTCCCAAAACCGTTATATATAAAGGTATACGAAAATCGTCAAATTTTGATCTGTTTTTCCGAAATCGGCTTACCGTAAAGTGCACCCGCCATCTGATCTGCACCCATGGATTTGAGAAGCGTCGCCTTCTCCTCGGTATCAACTCCGTCAAATTTAACCTGTGTTTCAAGCTTTTTGCAAAGATCAATGATACCCTGAACTCTGTTCTGCACCTTTTCCTCCGTCATGATGTCGTCGATAAGACTCGCATGAATACCGATATAATCGACATCGTAAAGGCTGAGGTGAGAGATCGACGTATACTCTACACCGAAATCATCGATTGAAACCAAAAATCCGTATTCACGAAGCTGTTTGATGCTCTCGGTAACCTGCGCCTTTTCCGCTTCAAAAATACTTTCGGAAATGTTGAGGCAGAATTTATCAGGCTCAACCTCTTTTGATTCAACGATCTTGATAAGCTGTTTTACAGCATAATTCTTTGAAAGATACTTTTTGGAAACCGGAACTATGAGTCGGTTGATGTCGACCTCTCTCTTGGCACAACGGAGAATTGCATCACAGCCCTCTTCGATATTCCATCTGTTGAGCTCACATATCTGATTCGTCTTTTCAGCAATGGGAAAAATGGCATCCTGCAAAAGAACACCCATCTGACGGTCGTTGATACGCATCGAAGTAACAAAATCAATCGCCATATTAAGATGAACGTCGAACACAGGCTGATATGTAAGCTCCAGAGTACGCAAACGTGAACCTGTATTGCCTTTTGTCGCGGTTTTCTTGTTTTCTTCCATCATAGGCACTCCCGTCAAAACTTTGTATATATGTACGTTTATATAACGCAATAACTGACCTTTTCGCCATTTTCCGAAAAGATCATATTAAGACACATTTTCACTCTCATATAGATTAACACAATACATGTCGAATTGTCAATAATATCACAAGATTTTTTTAAGAAATTATTAACTAATTAAAAAAAATATATTCTTAATAGATTAAATTGATAATTCGATCCATGTATTTTTGTGCAAACTGCACATACCGGGACAAAACTGTTTCTCAATCAGAAATCGAATCCGAAGATGGAGTTTCCGCCTACATTTTCTAAAAAAGAAAAATGATTCTTTTTATAAAAAATCTTGGCCCCCTCATTCTTTTTGCCCGCTATGAGCATGACACCTTTAACGCTTCTTTCGCGAAGATGCTCCTTGATGGTGTCAACCAGCTTTGTTCCGATCCCCTGCTTCTGATATGCCGGCAAAATATCAATATGCATGTGGGCAGGGAAAAAAGAAGCAAATTTTCCGTAAAGGAGAACTTCGGTTCTCGCAAAGTACGCATTGAACTTGCTGTATTCTTTGATTTTTGGCAGATATTTATCGAAAAAGCGCTTTGCATACGATTCGCAGTCGATTGCACAGAGAACGTATCCGACAACTTTTTCCTTGCCGTCTTCATCAACATCGACTGCAACGTAGCAGTTTTCCGGCTCACATTCAAGATAATAGTCACAGTACAGCTTCAGAAGAAACATCCTTCGGGACTCGCTTCTGACCTTAAATCCCGCAGTTGCAACACAGATAAGTCGAACATCGTCGAAATCCGATGTCTTGTACGGTCTGATAATTACCGACATAGCACTACCTCCGTCTGTCATTTACGTAAAGCTATTCCACTTTACAACATGTCATTTTGACTGATAATTAAAATTAATAATCACATTTAATATCGAATAAACGCTTATATATCAACATTTATACGAAATAAACGTATTTTTAAGAAACTCGGATCAGCTTTACACGTTACTTACGTTTTGTAAAGCTACTATACTTTACATACAATTTATTCTTCTTCGCCGAGAAGCTCTCTTTGTTCGCTCAAAGACTCCCATTCGACCATCAATTCTTCCTGTTTTGTTTTAAGCGATGACAGCTTATCCGTCAGTTCAATAATCTTTTCGTAGTCCGACGATGTTTCGGGAGAAGATAAAATCTCGTTTGTTTCCTCTATTTCCGAATCGACCGTTTCAATGGCTTCCTCACAGCGTCTTATTTTGCCGTCAAGCTTTCTGCGTTCACTCTCACGCTCTTTTTTCTGCTTGTAGCTGTTAACTTTCGGGATATTCCGCTTTACCGGTTGATCCGTCATACGACTCTGCATGTATTCGTCGTAATTTCCGATAAACTCACGTGATCCGTTATTTGTAAACTGAATTACCCTTGTACAGAGCTTGTTGATAAAATAACGGTCGTGCGACACGACGAGCATCGTTCCGCCGTAGCTTAAAAGCGCATTTTCGAGTGCTTCTCTCGAATTGATATCGAGATGATTCGTCGGCTCGTCAAGCACCAGAAAATTTGCTCCCGATAAAACAAGCTTCAAAAGGGCAGTCCTCGCCTTTTCTCCGCCGCTGAGCTGCGAAACCTTCTTGTATACGTCGTCGCCTCTTATAAGAAATGCGGCCAAAGCGTTTCTTACTTCGGTCATCGTCATGTACTTGTGGTCATCCCAGATTTCATCGATTACCGTTTTTGCGGGATCGAGATTTTCAAGACTCTGATCAAAATATCCTAATTTTACGTTTGAACCAAGCTTGAAGGTACCGTAATCCGCCGTTGTTTCACCGTGGAGTATCCTCAGAAACGTGGTTTTACCCGTTCCGTTGGCTCCGAGAAGAAAAATTCTGTCTCCTCGGTTAATCTGGAACGAAATGCGTGAAAAAAGCTTTTTGTTTTCGAAACCTTTTTCGAAATCCTTTACAACGAGCACCTCGTTACCCGTTTCAGCCGTTGCCTTGAACTTGAAATGCACCTTTGCGACTGCAGATTCGGGAACAACAAGCTCCGCTTTTTTACGTTCAAGCATTTTCTGCTTGCTTTCTATCGTTATAAAGTTTCTTTCTCTGCCGAATCGCTTCTGCTGTTCGATTATATCCTCGATGTGACGGATTTCCTCCATCAGGTTTTCGTAAACCTTTCGTTCGTGCTCCTCGAAAGCCTGTTTCTGTCTGAGATACTCGGTATAATTGCCTTTCCAGACACGGAGTGTATTCCTCGCAAAGTCCATGGTTTTTTCGGTAACTCTGTCAAGAAAATATCTGTCGTGCGATATTATGATTGCAGAGCCCTTGTATTCCTTCAAAAAGTCCTCCAACCATTCAACACTGTCAATGTCAAGATGATTCGTAGGCTCATCGAGAAGCAAAATATCGGCTCCCGACAGCAAAAGCTTGCCAAGACTCAGTTTTGAACGCTGACCGCCACTGAGTTCCGTGCATTTAAGATAAAAATCACTCTCTGAAAATCCGAGTCCCAGAAGTGCCGACCTTGTTCTGCTTCGGAACGTAAGTCCCTCCATACGCTCAAATTTTTCCTGCAATACACCTTGTTCTCCGATTAAAGCATCGATGTCACCGTTTCCCGCGTGAATTTCTTCGGAAATATCTTCAAGTCTTGCTTCAATCGACATAAGCTCTTCGAAAACGGTAAGCATCTCGTCGTAGACCGTTCTTTCGGAATCGGCACAGGCGTGCTGTTCCATGTAGCCGAGAACTGCATTCTTAGATTTGATAATCTGACCTGCCGTCGGCTCAAGCTCACCCGTAATCAATTTAAAAAGTGTAGTTTTTCCCGTTCCGTTAGGTCCGACGAGGGCCACTCGTTCTCTTTCACCGATATCGAAGCAGACCTCTTTGAAAAGAAGTCTGTCACCGAAATACATTTCTGCATTAAACGCACTTAAAACTGCCATTTTTCTGTCCCTTAAATTCAGATTAATACATAAATTATAAGCTTCCGAGGCTTGATTGTCAACAGCAAGACTTTTATCATATACTGGTACGGGAGGTTTAGTAATGCCAAAAGTTTATTTATCACCGTCGAACCAGTATTTTAACACTTATTATGCGGATAGCGGCAACGAGGGGCAATTCATGAACGTGATTGCCGATATTACGGTACCGTACTTTCTCCTTAACGGGGTTGAATCTGCACGGAGAGATAAAAATTCGACCGTTCAGGAAGCCATTGCCGAAAGCAATCGATACCGTCCCGATCTTCATATAGCCATTCACTCGAATGCTTCACCCGAAAGCTCCTCGGGAGAAAACTCAGGTCCCGAAATATACTATTTCCGGGGCAGTGAAAAAGGAAGAATCGCCGCACAGGCAATAGCCGGACAGCTCAGCGAAATCTACCCCTATCCCGAAAGAGTAAAAGTAATTCCCATAACAGACGGTCTTGCGGAACTGAGTCAAACGGTATCGCCTGCCGTCTACATCGAAGTCGGATATCACGACAACGAAGAAGACTCACGCTGGATTATCAACAACACCGATGCCATAGGGCGTGCAATAGTACGTGGTACCCTCGACTATTTCGACAACTTGGAATAGAAAGAAAGGACAGAAGCCGTATAAGCTTTTGTCCTTTTGGTTATTATTTCGTTATTTCATCAGCAAAGTATTTTCCGACACTTGCGATATAGCGAAGCATCACCGTTTTAAGCTCGGGAGGAACAGATCTTACTGCATTAAAAGTTTCAAAACTGAGAACGCCGTCAAAACCGATATCACGAAGTCCGTCAATGAGTCCTCTCCACTCCGTGACATAGCCGCTTCCTCTCGAATATGCAAACGGCTGCATATGAAGATCCGTTCTGCCGTCATTGTCGTGAATATGAAGCGTTGTAATTCTTTTTCCGAGAATATTGATTGTCTGGCGCAAGTTTTTACCGAGAAGCGTTGCGTGTCCCACGTCGAAGCAGAATGAGAAAATCTCTTCACCCGCTATTTCGTTGAGCGTATCAATATAATCGACGGTTTCGTAAGGATTTGAGCAGGTTGCCTCTCTCGAAACACCCGATGTACCGTAAAACATGTTTTCAAGACAAATTCCGACACCGTACTTTTTGGCATACGGAATAAGTGTCACGTAATAGTCAATATTGAGCTTTTTCTGTTCAGCAACGGTAAGCTCGGGACGGACTATCGGATGAACGATGAGATACGGACATTCGAAAAGCTCACAGACCGCCATGCTTTTTATAACGGAGTCCGTCAGTGCTTCGTTTGCCGAATCGTTGTTATCCACATATACAGGGAACGGCGCATGCATCTGACAGTAGGATATGCCGATTTTATCGGCAGCCTCCTTCTGCGGTCTGTAAAAATCAAGAATTTCACTCAACGGCTTTGAGAAAAACTCATTTTTGCCGGTTTCCGTAAGAGCTCTGACACTGATTTTGTTGTCGATATTGAAATCGACGGCATCAAAACCGACTTCCTTCAGCACAGAAAGTCCGCTTTCGAAATCCGCATCACTGTAAGCATATCCGCTTTGTACTCCGATTCTCATAAACAACACCTCAAAATATTTTATTTTTTATCAATTTATGATATAATGCTTCAAAAAGGAGGAATAAATATGATCTGTCACATCGTTTTCTGGAAATTCCGCGACTTTGCCGACAACCGTTCCAAGGATGAAAACATGGATATCGTAAAGGAGAAGCTTACTGCTCTGCTTCCGATAATTCCCGAGATACGTTCTTTCAGAATAGGAAAAGACGTGCTTCATTCCGAAATGTCGTACGATATGGCGCTCATTATGGAATTTGATTCACTTTCCGATCTCGATCTCTACAAAAACCATCCCGAACACAAAAAGGTTTCGGAATTCGTAAAAACCGTCAGAAGCGACCGTGCCTGTGTCGATTATGAGTTTTAAGAGATTATTCTGATAATCTCATCGACAAACTGCATTGTATCGATTCTGTCCAGCGTGTGGGCATCGGTTCCGAGTGTGAATGCGACTCCGACCTCTCTGCCGATATTGAAATATCTTCTTGAAAACTCGGGCATCGAAATGAAAGGTCCGACGTTTATCTCGAATGCACAGTCGGCTTCACGGGCTTTTGTGAGTATATCTCCGAGTTCGTTGTCGGTAAATGCGTTCGGAACGGCAGCTTTGTCCTCTATTGCACGAATGTATCCGCCCGAAAAAGGATGTGCCACAGCATCCGCTCTTCCGCTTCTGAAAAGCTCCTCGAGATTTCTTATCATATCCTGTACGTATCCCCTCGGACTTCTGTCCTCGGGATGCTCCCAGAATCTCACATGATAATGATTCTGCGAATAAAGCTTGAAATCAAGCGAATCATTGACTTCCTTCGTTTCCGAGTATTTTCCGAAGCCGTAAACCGAAACTTCCGATCCTATCAGGACTTTCACATCCGTTTCGATGTTTTTGAGTTCTTCGCGAAGTCTTGCATTGCCTACACTGACTATTCTGTCCTCGTCACCGAGGTTGGAATGGTCTGTGAGTGCTATTGTTTTAAGCGAACAGCGTTCCGCCTCCTTCACAATGTCACGAAGTATCATCTCCGGCTTCGCACAGCCCGAGTTCGTCGTATGCACGTGAAGATTGTGACGTGCAAGCTCTTTTATGTCGTATGTTTTTTCAAAAGGTATCATCTTTTTCCCCTCTTCGTCATTTTTCACTTATTTAAAATTCAGTACAATTTAATCGTCAAAATCAAATAATTCTAAAGACCCTCTTCCCGACTTTCCGTAAATTGTACCGTCTTCTTTCCAGTATACTCTGCCAAATAATGAATAGTAGATCGTTTTTCCGTCGGTATAATAGTCATAAGAATCTTCATATGATTTTAATTCGTTATTCTCATCGAAGTAAAAATAGCCGTCTTCGCTCAAATAGCAGCAGTCACCATCATAAGATTTACCGTTCTGATCTATATACATGTCTTTTGTAAACCGGGCAACTTCGTGAGTATATATATTCCCCTGCTTATCATACAGAGGAACATCATACAAGTCATCATATTTATTTCCGTGGACATCATAAAACGTTGCAAGAGGCTCATTGTCAATTTCGCTTTTTATGTAACCTGCACCAACGGAAATTACCGAAACAACCGTTAAAACAGCCGAAACGGCAAACGCTGTAATCGATGCAATAAGAAAAAATACGTTTCCTTTGACTCTGACAATTTCTTTTTTATCTATCCACCGACGATAAATCTCGAATGCAATTCTCGCTATAATCGGAGAACAACAAATTAAGGCTATCCATAAGAATTTATGATTATCCTCTCTTGCTTTCAAAAGCTTATATGTAGAAATAACCATAAACAGAATCGCCAGCGAACGAAACACGGGAACAACAATCAAATACCCTGTTGCACCTGTTGTAAAAAGCCCCTGAGAAACATTATCAAACACATTTAACGCCTCAATCTGTCAAGTAATTCCGTGTTTATCATTCAACTTAATTACAATTAAACATTATAACATTTTCTTCTTAATTTTTCAAGCTATTAAGCAACAGCGTTGTAAATCTCAAAAATTTTGCCGTTATCCGCATCTTAATACAAGAATAGCATACCGAAATCTGTATTGCAAGCAAACGCGCAACAAAATATCTGTTGTAAAATATTGAACTTTGTGTTATAATGTAGTGTAAATGTTTAATTATATATCAGGAGGAAAATTATGCTTCTCGACAAAAATGTCAACATTCCGAATCTCGGCCTCATCACGCCCGAAAGCGGTTTTCACGTTCTCGAACGCACCGAGGACAACCGCTTCGAAGTAGGCAAAAACGGTGTCTGCGACATCCTCGCAACGGGTGACAGCAAGGTAGAGTTTGTTTCTTTCGGCGACAGCTCTCTCGCTTGTGTCAAGTCGGCAATCGCCTATCCCGTTTATTACCCCGTTCTCCCCGTAAATCTTGAACAGCCCGTCAAGGCGGTCCTCATGGACCTCGACGGCACAACGGTACGAAGTGAAGAGTTCTGGATCTGGATCATACAGATGAGTATCGCAAGCCTTCTCGGCAATCCGAAATTCACACTCGAAGAAAGCGATATGCCGTTCGTATCGGGACATTCCGTTTCCGAGCATCTTCAGTACTGTATCGACAAATACTGCCCCGGCGCTTCTCTCGACAAGGCACGTGACTTCTACTTTGAACATACTCACAGAGAAATGGAAGAAATCATGGCGGGCAGAGGCAAAGACGGTGCTTTCACTCCTACTGTCGGTGTCAAGGATTTCCTTTATGAGCTCAAAAGCATGGGCGTAAAAATAGGTCTTGTTACCTCGGGACTTTACGAAAAAGCATGGCCCGAAATCCTTTCCGCATTCAAAACTCTCGGCATGGGCGATCCCAAGGATTTCTACGATGCAATAATTTCCGCGGGCTTCCCGCTTCGCAAAGGCTCTGTCGGTACTCTCGGTGAGCTTTCTCCGAAGCCCCATCCGTGGCTTTATTCCGAAACGTGCATCGTCGGACTCGGCGAAGCTTTCGCTGACAGAAATCACGTTGTCGGCATCGAAGACAGCGGTGCAGGTGTATGCTCCGTCCGTCTTGCAGGTTACACGACGATCGGTATTGCAGGCGGTAATATTGTTGAAAGCGGTACTCGTGCGGTATGTAATTATTACGAAGACAGCTTCAGTGATATTCTTAAAATTATTAAAGGTTAAGGAGTAGCAAATGGATAAGAAAGATAAAAAGATTCAGTGTCACTTTATTTCCAACACTCACTGGGACCGTGAGTGGCGTTTCTCGGCAAGAAGAACTCAGTACATGCTCGGCTATATGCTTGACATGCTTCTCGATATCCTCGATAAGGATCCCGAATTCCGCCATTTCCACTTCGACTCCCAGACAATGCCTATTCAGGATTACCTCGAAGTTTATCCCGAAAAGAAGGAAAAACTCAAAAAATACATCAGCGAAGGCAGAATCGGCGTAGGTCCCTGGTTCTGTCTGCCCGATGAATTCACGGTAGGCGGAGAATCTCTTGTCCGCAACCTTCTTCTCGGTCACAGAATCGGCAAGGAAATGGGCGGTATCAGCAAGACGGGTTATTCTCCCTTCGGCTGGGGACAGATTTCTCAGCTTCCCCAGATTTATGCAGGCTTCGACATTCACTTTGCATCTTTTTACAGAGGCATAAACGAATACTGTGCTCCCCGTTCCGAATTTTTCTGGGAAAGCCCCGACGGAACGAGAATTTACGCATCAAGACTCGGCAAGCGTCCGCGTTACAACATCTGGTACGTTGTTCAGCGTCCCGTTTATTTCAATCAGTCCAACGAAAATAACCGCGACATGGTCTGGAACGATAACAATGGTATTTTCAAGTTTATTGATCCCAGGAATTATCAGCTTGACTACCAGTATACGCATCCTTTCTTCAAGTATTTCAAGGAAAACATCAAGGAACGTGCAGAGCAGGCGGTCCGTGAGCAGGATAACGACTGGACAACCTCGCACCGCTTCTGGTCGGCAGGTCACGACAGCTCATGCCCCGATATCCGTGAAGTTCAGATGATAAAGGATCTCAACGAGGTTCTTCCCAACGCCGATGTTTTCCACAGCACTTTAAAGGAGCTTGAGCAGGGCATCATCGACGAATTCGACGAAAATTCTCCCGTTCTCTACGGCGAAATGAGAGATCCCTTCACAAAGGGCAGCGTCAGCGGTATGTTCGGTTGGATTCTCTCTGCAAGAACTTACATCAAGCAGGACAACTTCAACACGGAACGTCAGCTTATCAACTATGCTGAGCCTCTCGCCGTTTTTGCAACTCTTGCAGGTGCTCCCTACCCCTCAAATTTCATTGATCTTTCCTATAACTATCTTCTTCAGAATCACGGTCACGACAGCATCGGCTCTTGCGGAAGAGATGTCGTTTACGAAGATGTCGTTTCCCGTTACAGACAGTCAAGAGAGCTTTCCTCCTGCGTATTTGAACGCGCCTTCATGGACGTTGCAGGCGATATCGACCTTCGCTCCTTCAGCCGTGACGATGCTGCAATCGTAGTTTACAACCCTGCTCCCTTCAAACGAAGCGAATCCGTACGCATGCTTGTTGAGCTTCCCGCCGAATGGAAGGCTGACAGCTTCGAAATTCTCGACGAAGACGGCAACGCTGTCAAATATCAGATTATTGCCACTAACCGCAACAACGCTCAGATTATTCAGAATCCCAACGACGTTGCAAACGTTCTTCATACCGAGCAGTACAATATCGAGCTTTTCGTTTCCGATATTCCGGCTTTCGGTTACAGAACTTACAAAATGCGTCCTCTGTATAATGTCAGAGCAAAGACTCCCGTTACAATGCTTCGCAAGGCTCAGACGATGGAAAACGAATACCTTCGTGTTTCCATCAACGAAAACGGCACTTACAATGTTCTCGACAAGGAGAGAAACAAGCTTTACGAGGGCCTCGGCTACTTCAAGGATACGGGCGAAATCGGCAATCCCTGGGAGCACGTAATTCCCGAGCTTGACGAAACCTTCACCACTCTCAACGAACGTGCAAGAATCACTCTTCTCCACGAAGGCGAATTCGAAACGGCATACAAAATCGCTATCGACTGGGCACTTCCCGAAGGACGCACCTTCGACGAAAAAGCCCGTTCAAAACATCTCAATCCTTGCAGAATCGAAACGGTTCTTACTCTTCGCAAGGGTTCACGCTACGTCGAAATCGAAACCACCGTTGACAACAATTCCGAAGATCATTATCTTCAGGTTGCTTTCCCCACGGAAATCAAGTACGATTACAGCTACGCTCAGGGACAGTTTGATGTTGTCAAGCGTCAGACGGCGAAGCTCGACTATTCTCTCTACGACGAAATCCCCATGACGGAGCATCCGATGAACTCCTTCGTCGATGTCACCGACGGCAAGATCGGTGCAGCTCTTCTCAACGAAGGTCTTAAAGCTTACGAGGCTTCCGACGACGAGTGCGGTACTGTTTACCTTTCACTCCTTCGTTCGTTCCCGCTTCGTATCTGCGTAACCTCCGATATGCAGGATTACAGCTCATGGGACAAGGGCTCTCAGTGCCTCGGAAAGAATACCTTCAGATATGCTTTCCTTCCTCATGCAGGCGACTGGGAAGAAGGCAACGTATGGCAGGAATCCGAAAGATTCAATCTCCGCTTCACCGTTGCTCAGATTGCTCCCACTGAACACGGCAAGAATCCTCTTACACATTCATTCCTCTCACTTCGCGAGGAAAATCTTTCCGTCAGTGCAGTCAAGCTCAGTGAAGACGGCAAGGGCTTCGTGGTAAGACTCTTCAACCCGTCCGACAAAACCGTCAAGAATGCAATTTCTCTCGGCGGCGGAATCGCTCCCATCGAAAAAGCACAGTCACCCGTCGAAAGACAGGCTGCAGAATTTGAGCTTCCCGAGTATTCGGGCAACAAGTGGTCTTGTGCCAAGCTTGTTTCTCTCGAAGAAAAGGACATCGCTCCCCTTTCCATCGACTCCGAAGGCTTCGCTGAATTCGAAATCACGGGCAAAAAGATTCTTACAATCAAATTCGAAAGATAACAAAGAAAAGAGCGGTCGGCTTTCGCCCACGCCCGACAAGGCAGTATTTCTTTAAAATGTGAATTTTAAGCACAATAATGTGTCAAATCCCACAGATATGCGTCAGCATATCTGTGGGATTTTCCTTTTCCTGTATCTTAAAATTTCATTTTAAAGTGCTTAGCAGTTTCGTAAGAGAATAAAATTTCCTGTATCGAAGCCAAAAACGCAGCAAGGCTGTCGCCTTGCGAGGCTTTTGTCAAAGATACGGGGAATTTTACTCGAGAAACAAATACTTCCTTATCGGGCGTGGACGTTCGCTGATCACTCTTTTTTCAGTCTTGAATTTTATAAATGCCCACATACGGTATTTCGAAATATGCTCCGTAATTATCGGCATACATATAGCAGTGAAGCGTTTTTGCTTTTCCTCTTATTTCAAAAGTAATATACGGCTGTACCGTCGGTCGGTCATTGACGCTCTGCCGTCTTGTCGGCTTTGCCTCGTTCAGCATATTGAGAAAATTCGTTTCTTCCTTTTCCGACGTTTTTTCACCGTCAACATACACCCCCACGATATCAGAGGGCAATTCTACGGTCGGTGCTTTCGGAAACACTTTGCAAAACGCAAATACGGCTGAAATTACAATAACCGCCGTTACCGCCGACAGCACCGTTATCATGGTTTTCTTTTTCTTTTTCATTTTCTTTGTCCGTAATACGCATCCTTACCGTGCTTACGCTTGAAATGCTTGTCGAGAAGAGCCTGTTGCATACGACCGACATCACCGTTGAGTCCCAGAGTATGCCACGCCATAAACGCGACTTCATCAAGCACCACCGCGTTGTGAACTGCCTCCACAGCATCCTTTCCCCACGTGAAAGGTCCGTGGCTGTTAACAAGTACGGCAGGTATCTCCGAAGGATCAAGTCCTTTGAACGTTTCAACGATCACATTGCCCGTTTCCTTTTCATACTGAGAAAAAATCTCTTCTTCCGTCATTTTTCTGGTGCAAGGAATATCGGAGTAAAAATAATCCGCATGAGTCGTTCCGAGTGCCGGAATCGACATTCCTGCCTGAGCGAAGACCGTTGCCCATCTCGAATGTGTATGTACGATTCCTCCGACGTCAAAATTTCTGTAAAGTACAAGGTGAGTTTCCGTATCCGATGAAGGATTAAGCTCACCTTCTATTTTTTTGCCGCTTTCAAGGTCGATTACAACCATGTCCTCAGGTTTTAATTCGTCATATTCGACTCCCGACGGCTTGATAACCATGGCGCCCGACTGTCTGTCAACTTCCGATACGTTTCCCCATGTAAACGTTACAAGCGAATACTTCGGCAAAAGACGGTTTGCCTCACACACCTTTATTTTTAAATCTTCAAGCATCCTATTACCTCAGCTTCCACACAAGATCGGAAAGCATAAGCTCCTGCTCAAGCTTTTCGACATTCGTATCCTTATTAAGATATACAAATTCAATATCCATAATTCTTGCAAAATCTCTCATATGCTCCGCCGTCAGATCATAGCTGAGCACGGTATGATGTGCACCGCCTGCGGTTATCCACGCTTCGATACCGTCGGAAAGTGACGGCTGCACCTTCCACATGACTCTTGCAACGGGAAGATTCGGCATATCCATAATCGGCTTTACACATTCGATATCCTGACATATCATACGGAGTCTTCCGCCCATATCGACGAGGCTCACAACGATTGCCTTGCCTGCTTTTCCTTCAAACACAAGACGTGCAGGATCTTCTCTGTTTCCGATTCCGAGCGGATGTACCTCGATACGCGGTTTATCGGCGGCAACACTCGGACAGACTTCGAGCATATGTGCCCCGAGGCTGTATTCGTTGCCGGGAATCAGATGATACGTATAGTCCTCCATAAACGATGTACCGCCCGAAAGACCTTCGCTCATGCCCTTCATGATTGCCGTCATTGCAGCAACCTTCCAGTCACCTTCACCGCCGTAGCCGTAGCCCTCCGACATGAGATGCTGGCTTGCAATTCCGGGAAGCTGCTTCATTCCGACGAGATCCTGGAACGTATTACTGAAAGCCTTGCAGCCCTCACGGTCAAGCATCCGTCTTATGGCGATTTCTTCCCTTGCCTGATAGCGTACCGTTTCTGTATCCTCTGTCGCAAAAGCGTATTTTTCGGCATATTCGCTCATGAGAGCATCAATTTCAGCATCCGTAACAGCGTTCATCTCGTCGACGAGCTCACCTACGGGCCACGTGTTTACCTGCCAGCCGAGCTTCGCCTGAACTTCGACCTTGTCGCCTTCCGTTACGGCAACTTCGCGCATATTGTCGCCGAAACGCATCACCTTGAGTGACTTGCTGATTGCGGCACCGACTGCCGAACGCATCCATCCGCCGAGTCTTTCACGTACCGTTTCATCTTTCCAGTAGCCTGCAATTATCTTTCTTTGCATACGAAGTCTTGCCGTGATAAAGCCGTGCTCTCTGTCGCCGTGTGCAGCCTGGTTGAGATTCATAAAATCCATGTCGATCTCTTCATTCGGGATCTCTGCATTATACTGTGTCGCAAGATGGCAGTAGGGCTTCTGAAGGTTCACAAATCCGTTGATCCACATCTTACTCGGGCTGAAAGTATGGCACCACGTAATTATTCCCGCACATCTGTCGTCACGGTTAGCATCTGCAATTACGTCGCTGATCTCTTTCTGAGTCTTTGCCGTAACCTTATATACAAGCTTGCAGGGTATCTTTTCCGAAAGGTTGAGTTCATTTACCATTTCCACGGCTCTGTCGGCAACCGTCTTCAACACCTCGTCACCGTAAAGAAACTGACTGCCCACGATAAACCAGAACTCATAATTCGTTAAACTCATTTTAATACCGCCTTATCAATTAATTAAAAACAAAGAAACGGTTAAGATCTTTGTTTTCCTAACTGAAATTATATATCTGCCGTGAGAATCCGTCAATGGGCTATTGACTTTTTTTCGATAATTTATTACAATCGGTGTGATTATTAGAATGGAGTGATTTCGATGTCAGTTACCTTGGAACAGCTTCAACAGGCAGAATACGACATCCTTATACGTTTCGATGAATACTGCACAAAGTATTCACTGAATTATGTCCTTTGCGGAGGCACTCTCATAGGCGCCGTAAGACATAACGCCATGATCCCCTGGGATGACGATATTGACGTCACCATGGACTATAAAAGCTTCCAGCGTTTTCAGAAGCTTCTCAAAAAAGATCCTATCAAGGGCTGTTCTTTCAGTTGGTTTACCACAGAAATTGAATATCCTCTGCAATTTGCAAAGGTGAGAAAAGATAATACGTATATGCCCGCCGATTTCTTTGACGGTCTGAATCTTCATAACGGAATATGGATGGATATTTTTCCGTACTTCAATAAGCCCGATTCTCCTTTTGCCGTAAAGTTGCAGGAATATCTCCTTTCTCTTTTTCAGACAATAGGAGAAAAATACCGTTACCGTGCAGATTTAAAGCAGGGAAAATCCGACTCCTACGCAAAGAGATATCGCATTATAAATAAATGCCCCGATTTTATCCTTACCGCTTTCAGAAAGTTAATATTCTTTGTCTGCGGTCACCTCGGAAAGGAAACTTCGGAAAATATACGTCTTTACGACCTCAACACACCCGTTTGCTTCTCCATTCCGAGAAAAAACGTTGAGCCCGCCATCCGTCATATCTTTTTCGACAAAGAGTTTCGCATCCCCGAAAACTTCGATGCCATGCTCAGGCTGACATACGGTGACAACTACATGACTCCCATCGTTAAGCAGTCACATGTACGACTTGAAAAAATCAAATTAGATAATAAATAACAGGAGAAAAACATGAATTTTCACGACATTTTATCTCTCGCCTGCGGACTCGCCATGTTCCTTTTCGGAATGGATGTCATGGGCAATGCTCTTAAAAAGAGTGCAGGTCGCAAGCTCAAAACAATTCTCAGCACACTCACCTCTAACAAATTTAAAGGATTCCTTCTCGGACTCGGTGTTACCGCCATTATTCAGTCATCCTCTGCCACAACCGTCATGGTTGTCGGTTTCGTAAATTCGGGTACCATGTCTTTCTCTCAGGCAGTCGGTGTCATCATGGGCGCCAACGTCGGCACTGCCGTCACATCGTGGCTTACCGCTCTTAACGGTATCGGTGCTGCAGAAAATGCAACAGCAATACTGTCATTGCTTAAACCCGGTACGTGGATGCCTGTTCTTGCCGTTATCGGTGTCTGCATGATTATGTTCTCTAAAAAAGAAAAGCAGAAGGATATCGGTATGATCCTTATGGGCTTCGCTGTCCTCATGGTCGGTATGAACGGCATGTCCGATGCCGTTTCGGGACTTAGCGAAAGCACCGAATTCAGAAACGTTCTCCTTCTGTTCAGCAATCCGATTTTCGGTATTCTTGCAGGTACCGTTCTTACTGCAATTGTTCAGTCATCGTCGGCATCCGTAGGTATCTTGCAGGCGCTCTCCGCCACGGGTGTTATCTCGTACAGCACGGCAATGCCCATCATCATGGGACAGAATATCGGTACTTGCATAACCGCTATTCTCTCCTCTCTCGGTGCAAATAAAAACGGTAAGCGTACTGCTCTCGTTCACCTTTATTTCAATGTTATCGGTGTCACAATATGGATGGGACTTTACTATGCAATCGGATTCATTCTCCGCTCAACGGGAGTTTTTGATATTTTCTCACTCGCCGAAAATACCACCATCAACATGTGGGGCATCGCGGCCGTTCATACAGTCTTCAAAATCTTCTCGATCATCGTACTCATGCCCGTTTCAAGCCTTCTTGAAAAGCTTGCCGTCTCTTCGATCAAGGGTGACGACAAGAAGGGCGATAAATTCACAAGCATGCTTGACGACATCCTTCTCGACACTCCCAGTGTTGCAATAGAGAGAAGCTATGCCGTCGCAAACGAAATGTCACATATTGCATCGAAATCAATCGGTAATGCGATGTCGCTGTTTACAAAATATGACTCAAAGATATCCGATTCGATTCTCA
>JAZSPN010000043.1:0-6362 GCA_045537495.1 Acutalibacteraceae bacterium | reverse complement strand
ATCCATGACTTTAAAACCCCCTCTGGGGGATTGATACTGTCGAGTCCTTTGTACGCTTTAATACTCATTTTACACTAAAAACCCTTCGGGGGAGTAATTCTTAACTCGGGAGGAAAAAACAGTGCTTTCGGCTTTTGTCATGATGCTTTTTGGTGCATTGATACACATCGCAGATCCCTTCGGCATTATTACCGACATTGTAAAAAAGCTTATTGAGCTTCGACGCATGTAACACAACGACACATACCTGAAATGCGAAATGCACAAGCCTGACGGCTTGTGCATTTTTATGTATGTTCTGTTTTCAGATTTTTTTGTAATGGTTGAAGGGGAGAGATGTTTCGGACTTTGATTTTTCGAAAACATTAGTTACCGTGACTTCTGCCTCTTCGCCGTCCGAGTTTACGGTTATTCTGTCACCGATTCTGATATTTTCATCGTCGCAAAGGTAATCGCAGAAGCTGTCGTTTTCGTTGAATTTTACCGTAACGAAGCGGTATTTCGTTGCATCGGTTTTCGGCTTTTTGATTTCATAGACACAGCTGCCCGATGAAAATACGGTGAAACCGTTGCACAAAAATTCGTCGAGGCGTATTTCATCAACGTAAAAACGGTTTCTTTCAAAAAAGACAATGTCGTCATCGTCGGGTATCATGGTGACGGAAAAGCTGTCGTAAAGACCGCACATATCGAGTTCGGGAATCGTTATGAAAAGACGGTTCGGATAACCGATTTCCGATATACCGGTGGGCTTGAAGGTTATCTTATAATCACCGCCGGACAGCTCTTTTACGCTAACCTCGAGTATGTTGCCTTGGCTCAGGTAGTTGAAAAACAGGTGCTCTATGCTCCGGAATTTTATCTTGCTCACGGGTTCAAAATTGATTGACTTCTTCGCATCGCCGAGAGCTTTTTCGATGGCATCAAAAACCTTGGTATCTCCGTAATAATCCGTTTCAATCATTCGCATACGGATTGCAAACGATGCCTCGTAGTAATATTTGAGCATCATAGCCGAGTTGCCGTCGAAGTCGTCGTCTTCATTTTCGAAGAAACCGCCCATGCGCAATGCGATGTCGGCAAACTTGCAGTTGAACTGACCGCACTGAATGAACTCGAGATTTCTGTCGTAAAGACCTGCAACGATGCCTTTTGCCGTTTCGATACATTTCGGGACGTAGTAGCCGTTTTTGTACATGTCGGCAACCTTGTATTCTGCCTCGTAAATTCCGTTGAATGCGGCAAGCGAAAAATATTTATATGCCTTTTCATAGTCGGGCTTTCCGTCCGTTGTTCTGCCGTAATAGTAAATATATCCGAGAGTGTTTGCGTAAAATGCACGGTCGGGCATACCGTCGACGGTATCGATGAGCCTCAGCATACATTCCTCGGACTTTTTCCAGTCACACGGAAAAACTCTGTTTCCGCCGTAACAGCCGTATCCGACGGCATTTAAACCTTCCTTGATACCCTTTTCGCAAAGCTCCTCGGCAAAACACTTGTAGAGAACGGCTTCGTCTTCACTTGCGTTTTCGAGAGCGGAATCATCGCTGAGGGCGGAAAGAAGCTGTGCCTTGCAATAATCGGGATATCGACGCTGAGAAAGAGGCTTGTTTTCATCCTCTAAATAGTTGAGAATTGCAGTTTCGATTTCCGTCAGATCAACGTGTTTTTTGATATAAAGCATGTCGGAAAAGGCTTCCGCGACATTGCCGAGAATGGTATTGCGATTGTAAAAAACG
This sequence comes from Acutalibacteraceae bacterium, assembly GCA_045537495.1. Taxonomy (GTDB): domain Bacteria; phylum Bacillota; class Clostridia; order Oscillospirales; family Acutalibacteraceae; genus UBA1425. The sequence continues at coordinate 4,620 of JAZSPN010000043.1, read as the reverse complement.
TTGTCGACGTCGTACAGATCGGCCGATATAATATCTTCGAAATAGAACAGCCATTCTTCGTAAAAGACAACGGGCTCAATATTTTCGCGAATCAGTTTTCTTACAACGCACAAAATGTCTTCGAGTGTGATGACATAGTGATCGCGATTGACGATGATTTCGGTTAAGGTGTGACTGATTAAATCCTGCAGGGTTATCTCGTAGCGTGCAAATTTCCTGAACTCTTTTTCGTCGAGATAAATGAAGGGGAGAAGCGACACATCCTCCTTGGGCGCGTGGTAGGTTTCGAAATCGTAAGAATCCGATACGGCGAGAAATTTTGGAAAAACACTTTCGACGGTCCCGAAATGCTCTTCTCCGTCAACAAAAAAGACTACGTGGTCGCCTTGCTTGAAATCTGCCATATTAAAACCTCCAATTTTTTTATCGGCAAAAGGAGTATATCATATCAAGGTGTACGATAAATCGTCCTTGAAACGATTTTTCATGATTTCAGTATAATTCATTTTCCGATAAAATTCAATCTCTTGTGATTGTAATATTGCTTGAATTGTGATAAAATAACTTTGAATTTTGATTGATCGTTGATTTGCAGGTGACAGCGTATGCCGAGGGTTACGGTTAACGGAGAAATTAAATATGCAGACAAGGGAACACTGTTGTCCGATTTTTTAATCCGGTCGGGTGAGAGTGTTGAGCATCCGTGTTCGGGAAAAGGAATCTGCAAAAAGTGCCTTGTAAAAGTTGACGGCAAAGACGTTTTGTCCTGTCGCTGCAAAATAGAAAACGATATCACCGTTACGGTGCCGAAGAGGGAAAGAATCGTTTCAAAGACGGGTGTTTGTGAAACGAAAAGTCTGACGGAAAACCTTTGCTTCGTGCTTGATATCGGCACAACGACACTCGTGACGGCACTGGTATCTCTTGACGAAAAGAAAATAATCCGAACGCTCACACGAACAAATCCGCAAAGAATATTCGGTGCCGACGTGATGTCGAGAATAGAATACTGCATGAATAACGGCATCGAATCCTTGAACAAAGTGCTGACAGACGAGATCAATTCGATGCTTTACGAATTCGGCATCATGAATGTAAAGAAGCTGTATGTTTCGGGAAACACGGTTATGCTTCACACTTTTTTCAAACAAGACTGTTCGGGAATGGGTGAAGCTCCCTATACACCGATGTTCCTCGAGGGCAAAAAAGAAAGTGCCGAAAAGCTTGGCATCGGGCTTGTCGAAACCGTCGAGAGCCTGCCGTGTGCCGCCGCCTTTATCGGGGCGGACATAGTGGCAGGCATAAATGCAGTCGGATTTCCGACGGACGGAAAATACCGTATTCTGACGGATATCGGAACCAATGCCGAAACCGTTCTGTTTTGCGACAATTCGATTATCTGCACATCGGCGGCGGCGGGACCGTGCTTTGAGGGTGCGGGAATCTCCTGCGGAATGAGCGCCTCGGACGGAGCAATATACAGTTATTCAAAGGGGAAGATAAAGACCGTCGGAAACGCGAAGGCGAAAGGCATCTGCGGTACGGGACTCATTGATGTCGTGGCAGAGCTTATTTCTGACGGGACTGTCAGTGAAACGGGATTCATGGAGTGTGAAAGCACAGAGATTTCCGAGTCGGTTTTTATAAATCAGTCCGATATACGCCGTTATCAGGTTGCAAAGTCGGCGGTTTATTCTTCGATTATGACTTTGATGAATGTAGGGGGCATTACGTTTGACGATATAGGCGAAGTGTATATTTCAGGCGGATTTTCATCGGAAATAAATATCGGCAATGCGGTGAAAACGGGGCTTCTGCCGAAGGAACTCGGAATGAAGTGTGTAACTCTTCACAACAGCAGTCTTTCGGGCACGGTGAAATATGCGTGCGAGGGAAACGATCTTTCTCCCTTTTGCGAAAAAGCGGAGTATATCGATCTTTCGAACAATTCTTTTTTTGCTCAAGAGTTTATAAGTAATATGAATTTTAAAGTCTGAATATCCGTTAAACCGCTTATTTTACCGTTCGGTATTTTAAGCGGTTAAAAATTTTTTGAAGAATTCAAATAGATTTAGGTTTTGTTTCGTTATATTATCGAAGGAGGTAAGGACGTGACAAATTATCAAATTGATCAATTGATGAAAAGAATCGCAAAAAACGACGGCGAAGCGTTGGAAGAACTTTATAAAATTATGAGCAAGCCGATATACTTTTACGTTCTTCGGCTGACGGGTGATGCTTGCATTGCCGAAGATGTGATGCAGGAAACTTTTGTGACACTTATGAAAAAGTCGGATTTATACAAGGACAAAGGCAAGGGTAAATCATGGATTTTTACGGTTGCAAAAAACCTGACAATTGATATTCAGCGAAAGCAAAACCGTGTCGACAGTCTGGAAACGATATCGGAGGCTTTCAAAAATGAGGATTTTACAAGTCGGAAGGACACGGAGATAACGGCTTTGAAAATGCTCTCGGTACTCAGCGAAAAGGAAAAAGATATCGTTATGCTGAGGCTTCTCAGCGGCATGACCTTGACGGAGGTTGCAAAAGATCTCGGAATACCGCAAGGGACCGTATTTTGGACATATAACAATGCTGTAAAGAAAATGCGAAAACATTTTAAAGGAGGCATCGACAGTGAAGAGTAAATTCGAAAAAAACTTCAAAAAACAGGCATACAGTGAAGTGCCCGACAAATGGAATGAGATACAGAAAAAAGCGAACATAATTGATAAGCACGAAGAGTCGGAGAATTACGGTTTTTTCGGCAAAAGAACGTTGGTTTCTGCGCTGGCATCAGTGGCGGCGGTCTTGGTTGCGACAATTGTTGCGTTTTCTCTGAGGAATTCAGATGAATTGCCGAAGACGGAGGGCTTGTCGGAATCGGACAGCATCGGATTTTTGATTTCCGACTTCGATGTTTCGGTCGTGACGGAAAACGAAGCACTCGGATACACGGAACAGCCGACTACCCAAAAGAGTGACAAAACCGATGCAAAGGCGACTCAGTCGGAAACGACGACGAGAGAAGACGGAACTCCGCTGAAGCCGACTCGGCCGGTAACGACGACACGGGGAGTGGAGATTTATACGGAAATCGACTGGGACAGACGTTCACTGCCCGGCAAATTTCCGGGACTTGTTTTGACCGACAGCGGAACGACGGCGGAATATGTGTATCCGAAAAGATATACCGAAGCCGTAAAAACCAAAAGAACGGCAACTCTCTTAAAAGAGAATCATACACTTACAAACACGAATACAAAAACAGACAAAACAGAAACGGTTACGGCCGATATATATTCTCTCGAAGGCTTTTCGAAAGAGCTTGCGGTGGGAGTGAAGTTTGAAGGCGATGACGGTATTTACACGTATGTTAATATTCAGTACAATCCCGAAACTCTCGGCGAATTCCTCGAGGCGGCAGATTATTTCAACACCGTTTCATACGGCGGAATCAAGTTTTACGAAGGAGGAAACTTTCCTGTAAATTCGGAAAACGAGAAGGATATGAAAGAGTATTTTTTCTCTGATGCAAGCGTAAAGAATACGGGAGAAGGTGCTGAAGGACTGTACGTGACGGTAACGATAAACTGTGAAGAGCTGGAGATTTTCGGGAAATCATTCAGAATTTACGAAAACGGATATATCACGACAAATCTTATAGGATTTCAGTATACGTTTTTTGTGGGAGAGGAAAAGACGCACGGATTTCTGGAAGAAAGCTACCATATCTCATTTTCGGAAATAGCGGAAATCCTCGGACAAAAAGATCAAACAACAAAAGATGTGATGGCGACAACCTCCGTTATATTGAACGATGTGGTTGTTATGACGTCAAAGGGCTATATCCCCGAATAACGTGAAATATCGGAGCCGATGAAAATTCGTTGAGAATAATCATCGGCTTCGACTTTTTATTGACTTTTCTTTAATATGTAATAAAATATAGTAAAGGAGTGATAACGGTGCGCAGAAGGTTTATTTCATTATTTTTACAATGGAACGGCAACCGATACGCTCAGAGCACTTTATGTGCAGATAATTTCACATCATTCGGGACACGGACTCAGCGAAGACGAGGATTCGCGCGAAAAAGGCAAAAAGTATTTTGAGGAATACGTACAGATTACCTTAACTGAAAATGTAAAACGGAAGAGGTGTAAATTGTATGAGTGAAAATATCATGGAAACATTTTCTGTATGCTATGAAACGATGAAAACGCATATAGCAAAATTTACCGAAACAGACCGTGCCGAGGAGATAAACACGTGGTTTATTTCGGCTACACTCCGAATATGGTCGGCTAACGGTATGTTTTCCGAGGTTTATCCGAAAATGCTGGAAGTCTACGGCGGACAGAGTTATACGGTTGAGCAGATAATGACGGCGATGAAGTGTATCGGAAACGATGCACGGAAAATGACGGTGCCTTCGTTTTTTGCGGATATCGTAAAATATGACCAGCTTAATCTTACAACCGAAAGCAGAGAAATGATCGTCATGCTGGAAACCTTTTTGTCTTCCGCCGCACTGGTGAATGATGATTTCACGATTGAAGAAGCAATAGAATTGCAGACGATCGGAGATACTCTGTCACAGTACTGTGATGAAAG
>JAZSPN010000070.1:0-12197 GCA_045537495.1 Acutalibacteraceae bacterium | reverse complement strand
ATTATAAACCCCCTGTTCCACAAAGTCAAGGTTTCGGAACACTTTTTGAGGGAGAATTTACCTTTCTGTAAAAGGTTGTGGGACTCATGCCGCACATTTCTGCCGCCTGTCTGACCGATATTTCTCCGCTTTCGTATTCCTTTTTTGCATTCTCGAAATTGTGCGGCAATTCTATTTCTTCTCTACCAAAGCGTACACCGCGTCTTTTGGCACTTTCGATACCCTCTGCCTGCCTAAGATGGATAAATTCACGCTCGGTCTGTGCCACATAGGACAGAATCTGCAAAACAAGGTCTGATATAAACACTCCCGTCAGGTCGTTATCCTTTTTTCTCGTGTCAAGAAGCGGAAAATCTATTACATATATATCGGCACACTTTACTTTGGTTATAATTCGCCACTGATCCAATATTTCGTCATAGTTTCTGCCGAGCCTGTCAATGGATTTCACCACAAGAAGGTCTCCTTTTTTGATTTTTCTTATCATCCGCTTGTAAGCAGGCCTGTCAAAATCCTTGCCCGACTGTTTATCGGCAAAAATATTTTTTCTGTCTATGCCGAATTTCAACAGTGCTGCAAGCTGTCGGTCGATTCTTTGTTCTCTGCTTGATACTCTTACATATCCGTATGTCATATATGACACCTCCGACAGAAGCATAACAATTTAAAAGTCGCGGTTTATTCTTATAAAACAAATACGTCCTGCAAGAAGTCTTGCAGGACGCTTTTTATAATGTCTAAATTACAATTAATTTTCCTGTATTTCTCCTTCGGAGCCGTCGGGATAGATTATGTACATCTCGGGGAGTTCCTTGGAGAATTCTTTTTGGTTTTTGTAGTACGGAGCGACAAAGGCTAAATGAAAGCTTTTGGCTTCGTCGTTTTTAAGAGAAAAGACGGAGTTGTTTGAAAACTTCTCTTTGACGGATGCGTCGGCACCGAGGAGATATCCGCTCTTGTAATCTTTTTCAAAGACGGCACGAAGCGAAAAATTGTCGATGTCGGCACCCGTTGTATTTTTGAGCGTGACGGTGTAGTAGAGATAAATCTCTCCCGTACGGATTTCGTAGGATTCGTAGTGGCACTCATCGGCAATCGCCACGGGAGCGGGTGCATCACCGGGAGAGGAAAAGACCTTGGCGATACCGAAGGCGATGGCTGCAACAACGGCGACGGCACAGATAATCAGTACGGCAATTTTGATTCCCGACTTGTCTTTTTTTTCATTCGACATCAGAAGCACTCCGTTTCAAAATCAGAATTCAAGCTTGTTTTCGATGTAGGCGCAAAGCTCGTCGATGGGAAGACGGATCTGATCCATGGTGTCGCGGTCACGGATGGTTACGCAGTTATCCTCGGCGGACTCGAAGTCGTAGGTGATGCAAAGAGGAGTACCGATTTCATCCTGACGGCGGTAACGCTTGCCGATGGAGCCTGCATCGTCGTATTCGCACATGAACTTTTTGGAGAGCATGTTGTAAACTTCGGTAGCCTGAACACCCAGCTTCTTGGAAAGGGGAAGGACGGCCGCCTTGATGGGGGCAAGTGCGGGATGAAGGCGAAGAACAACGCGGGTGTCGCCCTTGTCGGCATCGACAACCTCTTCATCGTAAGCATCGCAAAGGAAGGCGAGAAGAACGCGGTCTGCACCGAGAGAAGGCTCGATAACGTAGGGAAGATACTTTTCGTTTGCTTCCTGATCGAAGTATTCGAGGTTTTTGCCCGAAACTTCCTGATGACGGGAAAGGTCGAAATTTGTACGGCTTGCTACGCCCCAGAGTTCGCCCCAGCCGAACGGGAAGAGGAATTCGAAGTCGGTAGTAGCATTTGAATAGTGAGAAAGCTCTTTCTGATCGTGATCGCGAAGACGAAGGTTTTCTTCCTTGATGCCGAGAGAAAGAAGCCAGTCGCGGCAGTAATTTTTCCAGTAAACGAACCAGTCAAGCTCCGTTCCGGGCTTGCAGAAGAATTCGAGTTCCATCTGTTCGAATTCACGTGTGCGGAAGGTGAAGTTGCCGGGAGTGATTTCGTTACGGAAGCTCTTGCCGATCTGACATACACCGAAAGGAATCTTACGGCGTGTCGTTCTCTGGATGTTGGGGAAGTTAACGAAAATACCCTGAGCGGTTTCGGGACGGAGGAAAAGCTCATTCTTGGCATCCTCGGTTACGCCCTGGAAGGTTTTGAACATAAGGTTAAACTGACGGATATCGGTAAAGTTGCAAGCTCCGCAATCGGGGCAGACGATGCCGTTGTCAGCGATGTACTTTGACATTTCGTCGAAGCTCCAGCCGGCGGGATTTGCACCCGAATCTTCGATGAGCTTATCGGCTCTGTGACGTGTCTTACACTCCTTGCAGTCCATGAGAGGATCGGAGAAGCCGCCGACGTGACCGGAAGCTACCCATGTCTGAGGATTCATGAGGATAGCGGAATCAAGACCTACGTTGTAGGGATTTTCCTGAACGAATTTACGCCACCATGCTTTTTTGACGTTGTTTTTGAATTCGACACCGAGAGGGCCGTAGTCCCATGTGTTTGAAAGACCGCCGTAAATCTCACTGCCTGCATAAACGAAGCCTCTGCCTTTACACAGAGCAACGATGGCTTCCATTGTTTTTTTGCTGTTTTCCATATAGCATTACCCCTTATTAAATATACAATATATATTAGTTTAAATATTTACAAAAGTCAAGTTTTATTGCGTTTTCGTGTACGTCCTTTCGGAATTCTGTAAATTGTGAAAAGCACGAAAAGAACGACGGCGAAAACGACGATAACGGTGAAGCTTACGGTATCCACGGAGGATGAGAGATACGCCGCGGTGTAATTCTTTTTGATATCCGTCAGGACATCGGCATCATTGTCGGAGCGAAGCTCATCTGTTGAGTATTCACTCAGAAGATCGCGCTTCACAGAAGACGGAATATAGAAGTATTCGGATTCGCCGCGAAGCTGTTCGCCGAGCTGTCTGTAAACTTCGTTTACGGCGAGGGAAATATTTCCGTTGACGAGGATGTTTCCGCTTGTGATGTTGTCGAGCTGAATCTCGGCATCGAGCACCGTTGAACGGTCACGGAGATAATATTCTTTTATCTCGGAAACAAAATCTTCGATCAGAGGATTGATGATTTCGGGTTTCAGGAAGGTTTCCCGTATTTCTTCGATATACCGGCAGTATTTTTCGAGGTTGGCTTTGTCCGACATTATCAGATTGAAAAATCTCGAGGTGGCAAAATGCTCCTCGGACGGATAAATGCCGTACCTGTCATCGAAGCAGTCGTACGAGAAGGAAAGATCCCACGGGATTATTATGAATTTCCCTTCGGACTCATAAAGATAAAAGTTATGCACCGAGGACATAAGAGTATCTGCACCGCCGAACGATGCGGTGCACGCAAAATAGCGCAAGACTTCGTCCATGTCGAGATACTGTTCGTAGTCGGTTTCGTTATCGAGCGCATTGATAAAAGCGTTAAGCATGCGTTGGTTTTTTGTGCCCGCTTTACAGTAAAGAGCTTCGAACCAAGCTGAAGCCACGGTTTCGGGGACGTCCTCTTCGTTTATTCGGTTAAGATCAACGGGACGGTAGAGGTTGCCGTTTTCGAGTGCATCGGCGCCGAATCGACGTGTGATGAAACGCTTGTTCACATCTTCGACACCGAGATAAAGACCGAAGTCTATTCCGTTGAAGGAAAGAAAGACGGGGGAAACCTCGGATACGGGAACATCCATGTGTTCATAGATTTTTACGGCGAGATATTCCGCAATCAGAGAATAGAGAGAAAATGAATTGTTCAGCTTGAGGGAATAATTTTTTTCGTACTCACCGGAGTGATTCTGAAATGTTATTTCAAAAGGAAAACGTCGCGTATCGTAGCCGAGAGCATCCTCGAAGGTGGAGCTGCCGCGGGTGTTTACGGTGACACTTTCATAAACGCTGTTGTTGACGGAGGTTAAGACGGTGTATTCTTTTTTTCTGTTCTCTTCTTTTGTCAGAGCATCAAAGGTGCCCGGCTTTATGAGTATATCAATTTCCGTTACCGAGGGTACCATAAAGGCTGAGCAGACAGATGCCGTTCCCGATAATAACGAAATTATCAGGATGAAGCTCAGATAGAATTTTACGGTTTTCATAAGCATCAACATATCTCTCCGGAAGACTTGTTTTTTGATGATTTTTTTTGTTTTACGGTTGTGAATATAAGATATACGAGAATTGCAATAACGGGCATTGCCAGTGAAATAAGAAGGATTATCCGTGAAGGGCTGAGTATTGTGCCGTAATAAATCTTTGACGAAAAGCGTTGACAGACCTCATACTTGACCGCGTCGAGATTACCGACGTAAAGCTCTTCGGGCGGATAGGCGTCGCGGATATTGCCCTTTGCGAAATCGGGGATATAAAAGGAGTCGCGTTTTCCGCTTATCTGTTCACCCGTCTGACGGTAAAGCTCCGACATTGAGAGAGCGAGATTTCCGTCAACGAGAATGTTGCCGTCGTCGATGTTTTCGAGCATGATGTCGACGGGAAAGGCTATTGAACGGTCCCGAAGCATATAGCTTTCGACCGTGCTTTTTAAATTTTTAACCCACGATGAGCTTTTATCGGGGGCTAAAAACTTGTTGCGGATATCCTCGATGCAGGAAATATACTTTTTTTCGTTTTCTTCATTTCCGATTACGGCGTTGAACAGTGCCGACATATCGAAAATTCCTTCCTGACCGCTGAAGCCGTGGAAGGCCTGGGACGGATCCCACGGGATAAAGGAAATCTTTCCGTTGTGGGAGAACATATAGAAATTGTTATACCCTGCAAGCGAATCGAAATCGCAGGTGCAGGCGATACAGGCGAAGTAACGTATCAGAAGATCGGTATCGAGATATTTTTCGAAATCCTTTCCGCGAGTCAGTGCATCTGTCAGGGAAATAAGGGCTTCGTGGTTGTCGCCGTGCTTTACATAGAGAGTGCCGAACCACGGGGACTGAATAATATTATCGGTCGAAAAGTCGGAATCATCGGTGACGGAACGGTAGAGAGTGCCGGTTTTCAGTGCCTCTTCGCCGAAATGATTTTCGATGAAGTCGTCGTTGATATCTTCGACTCCGAGATACAGGCCGAAATCGACGGAATTGAAGGTGAGAAAAACGGGAGTTACAAAGGGAGTCGGAATACCCATGTATTCATAAATTTTGTATGCCGTATACTCAGACAGAAGCTTATATAAAGAAGCGTGGTTGTTGAGTTTAAGATTTGACATCGGGTAACTGTCGTTATTTGCATATGCGTCGAAGCGTATTTCAAACGGCATTCTGCCCGAATCGGAAAAAACTCCGTCCCAGAAGGACGAGTTGCCTCGGGTGTTTACGGAAACCAACGAGTAATCACTGCCGTCGATGCTGACAAGTGCGGGGTACTTTGATTTTCTGTTGTTGCTGTCGGACATCGAACGGAAGTAGCCGGGTTTTATTATGATATCGGCTTCGATTACTTCCAAGGCTTCGTTTGCACAGCCCGTGATGCTCAGTGAAAACAAAAGAGAGAAAAGAAAGATGCAGAAAAATACGGCAGACAAAAGACGCTTTTTCATGCACGGTCATCTCTCTTTCTTGGTGGAATCAGGAAATTTTGGATTTTTTGCCCTTGGGTATTCTGTAAACGAGATATATCACTGCAAAAAATATAAGAAAAACGGGAACAACGACAAGACTGTTTTCTCCTTTGGAAGAAAGAAGCGTTTTCCAGTGAGCAGAAAAATAGTTTTTTATTACCTCTTTTTTTACCGAAGTGTAATCGGGCGAAGCGGCCTTGTCCATGCCGTACATATCGACCGTATTTGCATATACTCCTTCGGGAACATAGAAGTGATCGACGGTGCCGTCTATCTGCTCTTTAAGCTGTTTGTAAACCTCGTTCACGGCGAGAATAATATTTCCGTCGAGAAGGACATTCCCTTGCGTTATATGAGACAGAGAAACATCGGTGGAATATTCGGTTGAACGGTCACGTGCACAGTATTCTCTGAGAGGCTCTATGAATTCCGCAAGAATAGGATTGATGATTTCGGGCTTCAGGAAGGTTTCGCGTATTTCCTCAATATATTCAATGTATTTTTTTCGGTTTTCCTCTTCCGACATTATCTTGTTGAAAAATTCCGTTGTCGTATTGTTTACCGTATCGGGGAAAATGCTTTGGTTGTTGCTGAAACAGTTAAAGGCAAAGGACATATCCCACGGGATTAAAGTAAACCTTCCGTCTGACTCAAAGAGATAATAATTATGAACACAACCGTATGCGTAAGACATGAAAGTATCTGCACCGCCGCTGCACGCACAGCAGGCGAAAAACTTCAAAAGATCGTCAACGTTGATGTATTTTGTATAGTCTTCATTCCATTGTACGGAATTGAACAGGTGGAAAATGTTTGAACGATCAGTATTTCCGAAGACGTGAACGAGATTTCCGAAATACTGATTCGAATAAACCGTTCCGTCATCAATGCTTATAAGGTCTACGGATTTGTAAAGATTGCAGTTTTTCAGGGAATCATACCCGAAGTGCTTGATTATAAAATCCCGGTTAATGGCTTCAACGCCGAGATAAAACCCGTAATCGACACCGTTCATCGAAAGAAAAACGGGACGCGCCTCGGGCACGGGATATCCCATATGCTCAAAGATTTTCAGGGCGAGAAACTCCGCCGCGAGAGTGTATAAATTATTTGTACTGATAAGCTTTAACGACTGATTATCGAACAGCTCCGAGCCCGTGGAATACGCATCAAAAGAGAGCTTCATGGGCAGACGCGGAGAATTTCTCATCATGCTGTATGTGAACGTTCCGCTGCCTCTCGTGTTTATATTAACGGGAAAATATTTTCCTTTGTCAACGGATGCAAACACGGGATATTCTTTTCTCTTGTTCTTTTCTTTGAAAAGATTCAGGTATGTCTGAGGCTTTATAATGATATCGATTTCGGTAACCTTTGTATCGGAAAAGGCTGTGGAGGATAAAGACAAGAGATGAAAGGATACCTGGAAAACGAGAAAAACGATACAACGGTTTTCAAAATGCGTTTAACCATTATCAGTCGCCTCCCGTACGAAAAGTTTTGTTATCAGTTGCTGTAACTGCCGTCGAAGCTTACGAGTGTCGTGTAAGTAACACCTTCTGTTTTGCCGATTTTGTCAACGAAATCCGTTTTGTCATCGATAAGGCGCATTTCGAAGATGATTTCCGTATCTCCGTTATTGAGAAGGCTCTTCGATTTGATGCGAAGCTTTTTGGCAGATTTTTTTGCCGAGGAAATGACGGTGGATTCCGCCTTTTTGTCGGAGAATCTGACAATGAGGAGATACGGTTCGCTGTAATCCCGGCGAAGAGAGAAGATGAAGAGGATAAGTCCTACTATCATGGCGCCGATAAGAGCGAGGGGGATAAGTCCCGCACCGCAAAGAATACCTTCGGAAATTGCCCAGAAGAGGTAGACGATATCGAGCGGATCTTTTATTGCGGAACGGAAACGGACAATCGAAAGAGCACCGACCATACCGAGTGAAAGAATGACGTTCGACGTAATGCCGAGGATGATCAGAGAAGTAACGACGGTCATTGCGACGAGCGAAATGTTGAAGCTTGAGGAATAGACAACGCCGGCATAAGTTTTGGCATAGATCAGATAGATGAAGAAGCCGATTGCAAGGCTTATGACGAGCGAGAGTGCGATGTCAACGATGGAAAAGCCGGAGAAGTTTTCGAGAAAATCTGTTTTGAATACGTCGGAAAAATTGATTGCGAGTACATTTTTTAACATAATTATCCACCTTTAAAAATTATTTCTGCCAAGAGCATATTTTGAAAAACCTGCCTTGCGCCAGGGTTTTAAACCGATAAGCTTTCGTATGTGATCGGGAAGAAAACGGTCATATTTGACTTCAAGTATACACGGGTGTTCGCCTTTCAGAGGAGTGCCGCGAAAAACGGGGCTGAAAAAATCGGAAATGGCGGTACTCGAATAAATATTATCGTCGAGAGTTATTCGTACATTGCCCTGGGGGGAGTAAAATGCGGCACGTCTGTAATCAATGACTGCCGCGGGACGAAGCCCCGATACAAGGCGGGAATAGAACTCACGGCAAAGACCGCTTTCCTTGTTTAAAAGAAAGTCATAATCGCCGTCAATTATTTTTTTTGCCTCTTCACGGGAAAGGGGAAATCGGAGCTTTCTTCCGCCGTCATATTTTTTTATCTTTTTTTCGAGGAAGATAACGGAAGGATCGGAATTATACATTCTGATGCGGTACTTCGTTTTGACGGGGACACCGGCAAGGCTGTCGCTCAATGCGGATCTGTAAAGATCGTCAAAGTAGATGCTTCTGATCGTGTAGGTGCCGTCATCGCCGCAGTGAGGATCGGTCATCAGAAGCGTAGGCAGACGGCGGAGCATCAGTACACGGTCGGTGGGTGAAACGGGAAATTTTTCCTCGTGTCGGTAAATCGGTTTTGATTCCATAAAAACCTCCTCAGCTGTTATTTTTCAGCTCATCGAGAGTCTTTGAAAAGTCGGGAAGAAATTCTTCTATAAAGCAGTTTGCCTCGGGTAAATTCATATCGAGTACGGAACGGAGAGTGGATTCGGCCGCTTTTTCGAATTCGGTATTTCCCGCCTTCTTTTCTTCGATACATTTTATAAGAGCGCAGATTTTGTCGGCGGCCTTGACGAATTTCCAAAGAGGAGCATCTTTTTCCGTCGGACAGAAGAAATCGGTATACTCATCGGCGAGATCTTCGGGAAGCATGGAAAGGATCGTCCGACAGGCGTTTTCCTCGACCGCACGGTATGCGTCACGGACCTGATCGTTATAGTATTTTACGGGAGTCGGCATATCGCCCGTCAGAATTTCGGGTGCATCGTGAAACAGCGAAAGCACGGCGGCACGTTCAGCGTTCAGATTGCCCGAAAAGCGCTTGTTGTGAAGAAGCACCAAGGCGTGTGCGGTTATCGCGACGTCGAGGCTGTGCTCACTTAAGTTTTCTTCGTGAGCATTACGCATCAGCGCCCATCGGTTGATATATTTCATTCTTGATAAAAGAGCAAAAAAACTGCTTGACATACAGGCCTCCGAAATAAGTTATTCCATTATGGATTATATCATAAATTTCAAGAAAATCAATACAATTTAGCGTTGTTGACTTTTGAAAACTATTATGCTAATCTAAAAAAGGAGGGATTATAATGAGTAATGCAGTTAAAATATTATGCACTTTGTCGGCAATTGTTCTTATGTTTACGGGATGTGCGTTTGTGAGTGAAAATGAAACGGAAAGCACAACCGCGACAACGACGCTCTTAAATGAAATCGTAACCGAAAGAGTCACGGAGGAAACGACTGTTTCGAGTGACAGCGGATATCTCAATGTTTCAAACAGCGACCTCGACACTCTTCGTAATATGCTGTGCGGATATCATTACAAAAACTATGATGTTTCCGTTGCGGCGGAAAGTGATCTCGTGGCACTTCTGACGGACGGTTATGTATGTCAGGGACTGATGTCTGTTGCGAAAAGTCTTACTTCATTCCCCGAGGATGCTTTTTCGGGATATGCGGTCATGGATGAAGCGGATCCCATGGGAGTTTTTGAGGGAAGCTATGTGTGGATACGCGAGGATATGTTCGATTTCATTTCACAGGACATATTCGGCGTTCCCTTCGCACATGAGTTTGACGAAGGAAAAGAGAGTAATTCCGTGTATTACTATTTTGACGGGTACTTTTACTTTTCGTGTATGGTGACGGGGCTTGAAGCGGAGGATATTCTGATTAATGACTGCATAAGACAGCCCGACGGCAGATATCTTATCAAAACCGAGCTTACGGGAGGAAATCTTGAATTCGACGGTGAGATATACCACAAGTCTTACGGTGATATCACGGCGGGCATAGTCGAAGAAAACGGTATAAGGCACTGGGAAATCAGTAAAATAGAGGTATATTGACAGTATCGCTGAAAAGATAAATACAGAGTTACTTTCGGTCCGAGGTAACTCTGTATTTTTTAGTGTTCAGTTTTTCTTTTTCTCGGAAATAAGACGGTGTTTTTCGTCCCACAGCTTCTGAGAAAGGTCAACGTAATAATTGTGGGGATTTTCGAAACGCAAAACCTCGTCCCAGAGGGTGTCAATCTGTTCAAGACAGTACTTGCGGATTTCGTCGAGTGACGGAGATTCATATACACACTTGCCGTTTTCAAAGACAGGAACAAGCAGGGGCTTCGCGGTATAATTATCTATTGTCTTGCGCTTCCATGTGTAATCGGGATCGAAAAGCTCATAGGGCTTGGAATCATCGAGAATCTCGTCGGAGAGAGTGATAAGGTCCGCGATTGCCTTGCCCGTGTCGTTGTCAAAGAGTCTGTAAACGGTCTTGACGCCGGGAGTTGTAACTTTTGCAACATTTTCGCTGATTTTGATTCTCGGCTCAATTACCCCGTCCTTCTCGACGGCACAAAGCTTGTATACACCGCCGAAAACGGGAGAGGATGAGGATGTGACGAGTCTTTCGCCGACACCGAAGGAATCGACACAGGCGCCCTGCTGAATCATGTCGCGGATAAGATATTCATCGAGCGAGTTCGAAGCGACGATCTTGCAGTCGGGATAGCCGGCTTCATCGAGCATTTTACGGATTTTGCGCGAAAGATATGTTATGTCGCCGCTGTCAACACGGACACCCTTCGGACGGTAGCCCCCGGGTTTCAGCACTTCGTCGAAAACTCTGATGGCATTCGGAACACCCGATTTGAGCGTATCGTAAGTGTCGACAAGCAGTGTGCAGCCGTCGGGATACGTTTTCGCATACGACTTGAAAGCTTCGTATTCGCTGTCGAAAAGCTGAACCCAGCTGTGCGCCATTGTTCCGAGTGCGGGGACCGAGAACATTCTGTCGGAGATGGTGCAGGCGGTACCTGCACAACCGCCGATATACGCGGCTCTGGCACCGTATACGGCACCGTCGAAGCCCTGGGCTCTGCGTGAGCCGAATTCCATTACGGCACGTCCCTTTGAAGCGCGGACGATGCGGTTTGCTTTTGTGGCAATGAGTGACTGGTGATTGATGCAAAGGAGGACCATCGTTTCAATGAACTGAGCCTGTATGACGGGACCTCGGACCTTAACGATGGGCTCTCCGGGAAAAATGGGAGTACCCTCGGGTACGGCCCATACGTCACAGCTGAACTTGAAGTTGCGAAGATATTCGAGAAAGCCTTCGTTCATGCCTCTTTTGCGGAGATATTCAATATCTTCTTTTGTAAAATGAAGATTTTTCAGATAGTCGATAAGCTGATCCACACCCGCCATTACAGCGAATCCGCCGTTGTCGGGAACTTTTCTGAAGAACATATCGAAATGAGTGATCAGGTCCTGCTTCCCGTCGGCAAAATAACCGTTCGCCATGGTAAGCTCGTAAAAGTCGGTGAGCAATGTAAGATTACGTTTATTTTCCATATTCATTTTCCTTTCCGGAATTTATTGTTTGCAATGTTGATTTTTGGGCTATTTTTAGCCGATTTACGTGTGTAAAGGCATGAAAAAGTATTGAAAAATTAAAATAAATGTGTTAAAATAGACACAATGCAGATAAGTGATTATTTACTTTTCTGCGTGTAGCGTTGTTAAGAATTATAAATAAATGGGGTATTAATTATGAGAATCAGAAAACAGGCACTCGGCGATAGAAATATTATCGGTGCAAAGGTTGAGCAACAGCGCAAATCGATGGGGATGAAACAGAAGGATTTACTTACTCAGCTTCAGATTAAGGGTATCGACCTGAATGCGTCGGGACTCTCAAAGCTTGAAGGTCAGCTTCGTTTCGTTACTGATTTTGAGCTTAAAGCCATTGCCGATGTACTCGGTGTATCCGTTACGTGGCTTCTCGATCTGGAATAATCAAAGTGCAGTAAATGCCGTCATACGACGGCATTTTTTATTGACTGTCGATAAAGTCGTCATACCGTGCATAAACTCTTTTGTAAAGTGAATCACAGATTTTTTCAATGAGTCGCCATATGCTTTATTATCGTAGTTTTTAAAATATTATTTATATGCACTTGCCCCTTTTTTCGCCTCTCGCCGTACCTTCGTACTGCTTCGGGCAAAAGAAAGGAGCATCTGACTTCCTTTCTCGAAGTCACA
>JAZSPN010000089.1:0-11279 GCA_045537495.1 Acutalibacteraceae bacterium | reverse complement strand
TAAAAAGTTGACATTCACAGAATGTCATATCATTCGGTATTGTAACATATAATTTCTTTGTTGACAAGCACTAAATGTCAAAAAGGAGATTTTTTGTATGTTCATCAATAAAACCGACGACGGGCTTAACAATGTGTGCGGAAAAAATATTGCACGGCTGCGTCTGGAGCTTCGTATATCGCAAAGGGAACTTGCCGACAGAATGCAACTGGTAGGTATCGACATTGACAAAAATGCTATCCAGCGTATCGAGTGCGGAAAGCGTTTCGTGACGGATATCGAAATAATCGCATTTGCAAGAATATTCGACGTTACGTTTGAGGAGCTTTTGCTGAGCTGAAATATGCAACAATGAAAAACACCGCGGCGGTGCATAGTGCATCACTGCGGTGTTGTGTTTTATTCTGATTTATTTCTCGAAGAAACGGAGGGCATAGTCCGAGAGCGGTTTTATGAGGCTTTTGATTTCGGTGTCGGTTGTGTTAATGCAGAGGTCGTAGCCTCTTTTGTCGCCCCATGCGATATCGGAGATGATATTGTGTCCGCCGGCTCTTGCTTTGTCGATCTGTTTGATCATTTTTTCGATTTCGCGGTCCGACATTTTTTCGGAATCGGTTTCTCTCGACTTACATCGTGCTATCTTTGAAGGCATATCGCTGTAAACGAAGATTCTGAACGGACTCTGATCGTGAAGAAGAATGTCGGCATTACGTCCGACGATGATGCAGTCACCTCTTTCGGAAAGCTCCCGGATAACCTTTTGCTGTTCGGCATAAATGCTTGCGGCACCCGAGGTGTCACTCGGTAAAAATGCGAAGGTTGTTCCGAAGGTGAGAGGAATCGTACTGAAAACACCTTTTTCGAGGATGTGATCTATGTAATTCTCGTCCATCTTCATGTTTTTTGCGATTTGTGTGATTATTTCTCTGTCGTAATACGCGAACTTTAACTCATCGGCGAGTCTTTTGCCGATTTCTCTTCCTCCGCTGCCGAATTCACGGCTGACAGTTATAATACGCATAGCTTAACTCCTTTCTTTGACTGAGGTGTTCTTTCTTTCAGAGATTATGAAAAGTATGATGCAAAGAGCTATCTGAACAACGGTTGAAGCGGGAGTTGCAAGTCCTATCATGAAAAGAGTGGCGTTTGCCATTCTGCTGACGAGGAAAGCAACGGGGATTCTTACAAGGAAAGCACCGACGATGCCTTGCGCCATAACGAAAAACGTCTTTCCGCAACCGTTATAATATCCTATAAAGCAGAAAAGAAACGGAGTGAACAGACAGTCGACGGCGTAAGCTCTGAGATAACTGTGAGATGCCGTTATTATACTCGGATCCTTTGAGAAAACGGAAGACAGTATATCTCCGTAGAAAAAAGCGACTGCTCCCATCAGAATGCCGATGAGCAGGGACGTAAGTATTCCGTAAAACAAGGCGCTTTTGGCACGCTTCGGTTTATTTGCACCGAGATTCTGTGCGGTAAAAGCCGCCATTGACTGCATATACGCAGACGGCACAAGCATTATAAATCCGCAGAGCTTTTCGGCGACACCGACACCTGCCGATTCGACAACGCCGATTGAGTTTACGATCATCTGAATTATCATGAATGAAATACCGACCAGAAGATCCATCAAGGCGACGGGGGTGCCGAGTCGTAATTCCTTCAGAATGATGCTTTTGTTGAAGCGGACATCTTTTTTTGAAAAGGTAAACGGAAGGTCTTTTTTTCTTATAATGAGAAGGGAAATCAGAACGCTGACGGCCTGAGCGATAACCGTGGCGATTGCCGCACCCGCCGCGCCGAGATCAAACAGTGCAACAAAAACAAGATCTCCGATTATGTTGAAAACGCAGGCGATTGCTACTGTCATGAGCGGTGTTTTCGAATCGCCGATGCCGCGGAAGATGCTTCCGAGAACATTATATGCAACGATGAAAACGGAGCCGAGCGCACAGATTCTGATATATTCGACCGTCTGGGAAAAGGCTTCTTCGGGGGACTGCATGAAACGTGCTGCGGACGGAGCGCCGAGAGAGAAGCAGGCGGTGAGAATTACTGCAAAAACGGCAAAAAGGCATATGCCGGAACCGATGCTTTTGCCTGCTTTTTCGGGATTTTTTTCTCCGATACTCTGACCGACGAGAACGGTGATTCCCATTGCGAGTCCCGTGATTACGGTGGTGAGGGTGTGCATGATCATACTGCCCGTTGCAACACCCGAAACGTCCGCCGTCTGTGCGAATCTTCCGACGACGAACAGATCGACACCGCCGTAAAGCACCTGCAAAAACAGTGCGGCAAGAACGGGCAGAGCAAATCTTATAAGGGAACTGAGAATTTTTCCGTCGGTTAAGCTGATTTTATTTGAATTCATTATTTTACACTTTCTGTTTGTTTTTCCAGTCCGGGTTAACGGGGACTTTCTTTTCGCCCGAACGCATTTTTTTGAAAAAATCGCGAAGAACGGCGGAACATTCATCCTTCATAAATCCCGATTCGGTAATCGGTGAATGGTTATACGGCAGAGAAAAAAGATTCACAACCGATGAACATGAGCCCGCCTTTTCGTCGAAGGCGCCGAAGACGACTCTTTTTATTCGCGAATTGATGATTGCGCCCGCACACATGGGGCAGGGCTCCAGAGTTACGTACAGCGTACAGTCCCACAGCCTCCATCCGCCGAGATTTTTGCAAGCGTCGCTTATGGCTTCGATTTCGGCATGAGCGACGGCATTTTTTTCTTTTTCACGGCGATTTTTACCGCGACCGACTATTTTGCCGTCACGGACAACGACGGCGCCTACGGGAACTTCGCCGTCATCTGCACATTCATTTGCAAGCTTTAAAGCTTCTGTCATGAAATAAGTGTCGTCCATCATCATAACCCCGTAAATCCAAGCAAAACGATTGTCTGAACGATGCAGATTATAACGGTGATAATCATCGGTGCAGTCACAAAATATGCACCTGCTCTTTCCGAACGGCTCAGAATACCGTCATATTTTCTGAGCTTTTCCTTTTTGCAAAGTGTCATAAACAGTGCGAAACAGATGATGCCTGCAACGATGGACACTGCATTCATAAGTGAATACATATGTGTTGCAAATTCGGGATTTGCAACAACGAGATACGAAAGAACGACGGAATAGGCATTATTCAGGAAGTGGATGATTATACCCGTCCAGATACTGCCCGTTGCAATGACAAAATAGCCGATTGCGATACCTACAATAAAAGCGAACGGTATCTGAATGATGTTGCCGTGCATCAGCGAGAAAACGGCGGCAGACATGATTATTGCGAAGCTGTCGCCGAATTTGCGAAGCGGCTGCATAACGACACCGCGGAAAGCGAATTCCTCGAGAAGAGCGGGCAACACGGCTATGTTTATAAGCTGAAGGAATAACGTATCGGGTGAGTCGGGAACGTCATAAGTGACGTCGGTGATTTCAAGGCCGAAAGCCTCGATAAAGCGCATGAGGTAATCGGTGATGAAGTTTCCGACGGTGCAGAAGAAAATGCCGGCAACGACGGCGAGCGTGGCGGATATTTTTGAAACGGGCTTATCGAAGCGGGTGCACAATTCTTTTTCGGGCTCCGACTTGATAAGATATGCGGTCAGGAAGGGAACGAAAATTGAAGCAACATAGCAGACGAGAACAAAGAGCTTCGAAAGTGAGGGATCAGTTAAAAAATATGAGGCGATGTCGGGAGAAAAACCGACAACGATTCCGAGAAGCGTTTGTATCAGAAAGAAAAAAATGACACAGACACCGGCAACGGAGCTTTGTTTTTTTATGAGCGATTTTTCGTTTTCGCAAAGGCAGAATATCTCGGACGGAGAAAGAGAGGCGAATTGCTGAGATAAAAAACGATTGTTTTTCATACGGGCACGTCCTTTGTCTGTTAAGCGTTCCAGATGTTTTTGGCGTATTCGTTGACTGCTCTGTCGGCGGCAAATCTTCCGGCGCCCGAGATGTTCATGAGCGACATCTTCTGCCAGAGAGAAGTATCCTTGTAAAGGGCGTCGGAGCGTAGCTGTGCGTTGCGGTAATCGGCAAAATCGGCAAGAACCATGTACGGATCGAAGTTGGTGATGGTCTGACCGATTTCGGGGAACTGCTTACCGCAAATTCCGCAATTGATAAAATCGATGATCTTCTTGATTTCGGGATTATTGTGATAGTAGTTTGACGGAGAATAGCCCGAGCGTGAAAGATTCTGAGCTTCCTCTGCATTCATGCCGAAAAGAATTATATTATCTTTTCCGACGGCTTCGAAAATTTCGACATTTGCACCGTCGAGAGTGCCGAGGGTGACGGCGCCGTTTATCATGAGCTTCATGTTACCCGTACCGCTGGCCTCTTTTCCCGCAAGAGAAATCTGTTCACTGATATCGGCGGCAGGCATAAGTCTTTCCGCCATGGTAACATTGTAATCTTCAACGAAAATAACCTTGAGCTTGTCGTTTACGGCGGGATCGTTGTTGATGAGATCGGCGAGAGCGCAAATGAAGCTGATTATCTTCTTTGCGACAAAGTATCCCGAAGCGGCCTTTGCGGCAAAAATATAGGTGCGCGGCTCAAAGTCAACGTTCGGATTTTCTTTGATTGCAAGATAACGCGAAACGATATGAAGTGCGTTGAGATGCTGACGCTTATATTCGTGAAGACGCTTTACCTGAACGTCAAATATCGAATCGGGGTTGAGAGATACACCCGTAGTCTTCCTGATACGTTTTGCAAATTCAACTTTATTGTTATGCTTGATTTTGCCGATCATTTCGAGAACTCCGCTGTCATCCTTGAAATCGCGAAGACGGAGAAGCTCGTTGCCGTCGTAGATGAATTTATCTCCGATAAGATCGGCGATGAGTCCCGTAAGCTCAGGGTTCGACTGACACAGCCAACGTCTGTATGCGATGCCGTTTGTAACGTTTTTGAATTTTTCGGGAGTAATCTTATAGAAATCGTTGAAAATGGTGTCCTTGAGAATTTCGCTGTGAAGAGCGGAAACACCGTTTACGCTGTGGCATGAAGCGACACAGAGGTTCGCCATTTTGACAGCACCGCCCGAGATGATTGCCATCTGTTCAACCTTTTCTTCGTTGCCCGTAACTGAGCGGATGAACGAACGGTAACGGTTGTCGATTTCCTTTACTATCTGATAGATTCTCGGAAGAAGTCTTCTGACGAGATCCTCCGACCAACATTCAAGAGCTTCCTTCATAACGGTATGATTCGTGTAGGCAAACGTCTTTGTGATAATATTCCATGCGCTGTCCCAGTCATATCCGCATTCATCGAGAAGGATTCTCATAAGCTCCGGAATCGCCATAGTGGGGTGAGTGTCGTTGATGTGAATTGCAACGTGATCGGGGAGGTTTTCAACAGTGCCGAATCTGCGAAGGTGACGCGAAACAACATCCTGAACAGATGCGGAAACGAGGAAATATTGCTGGCGAAGACGAAGACTCTTGCCCTCCTGATGGTTATCGGAAGGATAGAGAACTTTACTGATAACTTCCGCCATGGCAGGCTGTTCAACCGCATGAATATAGTCGCCCTGATTGAATTTTTCCATATCAATGCCGGGAGATTCCGCCTTCCAAAGACGGAGTACGCTGATACCTTTTCCGTCCTTGCCTGCCACGTAAAGATCGTAAGGGACAGCATTGACTTTTTTGTCGTTTGTGATTTCTATGTGATGATATTTGTTGTCCCAGCTTTCGAAGATGTCGCCTTCGAATGAAACGGGGAAGGCGCTGTCATCTCTCTTTTCGAGCCACACTTCTCCGCCGGGAAGCCAGAAGTCGGGAAGCTCTGTCTGCCAGCCGTCAACAAGCTTCTGCTTGAAAATGCCGTATTCATAGAGAATGGAATATCCCGTGGCGTGATACCCCTGAGTTGCAAGTGCATCAAGGTAACAGGCGGCAAGACGTCCGAGACCGCCGTTGCCGAGGCCCGCATCGGGTTCACAGTCATAAAGCTTTTCGAGATTGATGTCGAAATCAGAAAGTGCTTCTGCAAAAACCTTTGTAAGATTGAGATTGTAAAGCGTATTTTTGAGAGAACGTCCCATGAGAAATTCCATGCAGAGATATACGATTTTTTTCTTTCCCTCTTTGTCGCTTTCGGTGACGAATTCCTTGCGTCCCTTGACAAGCATTTCACGGAGAATCATGGCTGTTGCACGGTAAAAATGATCATAGGTTGCCTCTTCGGCGGTGACTCCGAGATAATGTGATAATTTTGCCGTGATGAGTTCTTTTGCCTGTTTTTTTGTGAGAGTATAGTTCATACAGAACCTCCGAATGATAATTTACGATTTATTATAACATATTATATATTAATTCTTCAAGATGTTGTATTGTGCATAATGAAGGAAATTGAAGAAAAATTTTGTTATTAATCACCGAAATATACGTGCCTTTACACTTGACTTTCACGCTGTTTTGGAATAAACTATTACTATAATATTACGAAGGCGGTGAAATTGCTTGGACAGTTCCGGTAGTGCCAAACCCCGAGGTACAAAAATGTCTTTAATATTCTTTTCCTGTTCGGATTCTCTGTTCAGGCAGTTTTCGGCGTGATCTTTCATGACCGTTCGCTTCGCCTTTCACATCCGTTCAGGTGTGAAAGGTGTGTTTTTTTTGGATGAAAAAGAGCTCTTTAATCTGATAGTCAAACTTCTTTCCGAAAACAGACTTCCGACGCTTCGCAAAATTCTCGAAGAGTCAAATGTTGTCGATATAGCCGTTTCTGCCGGAGAGCTTGAAACGGAACAGCTTCTTCGTGTTTTCCGCATTTTGCCGAAGGATATTTCTTCGTCGGTTTTTTCCTATCTCGATCCCGACGATCAGACAAGACTCGTGGAGTCGATTACCGACAAAGAGCTTGAAACTCTTATCGACGAAATGTACATCGACGACACGATCGATTTCCTTGAAGAAGTTCCTGCCAACATCGTTCGCCGAGTTCTGGCACGTGCCGACTCACAGACACGTTCGATCATCAACCGATTTCTTAACTATCCCGAGAATTCCGCGGGAAGTATTATGACGATAGAAATGGTTGAGCTTCACGACAACTATACCGCAAAACGTGCGATTGAATATATCCGTGAAACAGGTTGCGACAAAGAAACGGTCTACACCTGCTTTGTCATCGATGCCCAAAGACACCTTATCGGATCTGTTGACCTGAAAGATCTTCTGTTCTGCAAGGAAAACGAAACCGTCGGCAAGATAATGGATGACGAAAGAGCACTTATCAGTGTTTCAACCACCGACGACAGAGAAGAGGTTGCGGAAATTGCAAGAAAATACGACTTGCTTTCCGTTCCCGTTGTTGACAACGAAAACCGTCTTGTCGGAATTATCACGATCGACGACATCATCGACGTCATGGAAGAGGCCGCTACCGAAGATATTGAAAAGATGCACATGCTTCTTCCGTCGGAAGACGATTATCTCAAAACGGGCGTCTTCACACTCGTGAAAAACAGAATTGTCTGGCTTCTGGTGCTCATGATATCCGCGACGTTTACGAGTCAGATTATCACGGGATTCGAGGATAAGCTCGCAGCGGTTGCGGGACTTACCGCAAGTATTCCGATGCTGACGGGTACGGGCGGCAACGCAGGCAATCAGGTTTCCTCTCTTATTATACGCGGAATTGCACTGGGTAAAATCGGAATTTCCGATTATTTCAAGGTTCTGTGGAAAGAAATCCGTGTCGCCGTGCTGTGCGGAGGAATTCTGGCACTTGCGAACCTCGGCAGAATGTTCCTTGTGCGTTTTGTTACGGGCGGAGAAGTTACGACAAGCGTATTTTTCGTGACAAGTCTTGCAATGATGCTGTCGGTAGTTGCGGCAAAGGCAATAGGCTGTTCGCTTCCGATAATCGCGAAGCTTCTTCATGCCGATCCCGCCGTTATGTCGGGACCGATGCTTGCAACACTCGTCGATATCATCACGCTTCTCATCTATTTCGGACTTGCAAGTTCGATGCTTACATTTGCATAGAAAATAACGGGAGAACGAAGTGTACGCTCTCCCGTGTTTTTACTGTTTGTATATAATTTCTGCTTCGCATCCGTTATTGAACGCGGGTGCGAAGTTTTCTTTTGCGAAAGCTTCCGTGTTGTCAATGCTTACGGTCTGCTCACTCGTAAAACCGTAAAAAGCACTGTCGCCGATCGTTTTTACACTTTCGGGTACGGTTACCGTTTCGGCTCTCGTCAGAGAAGAGAAGGCGTGTGCGCCGATGCCCTCGATACCGTCACAGACGGTAACGGACAGAATCCTTTTTGAAAAGTCACTCCAGGAGAAATCGTCGATATTTCCCGTACCGCGGATGATAAGCTCTCTGTCGCGGGTGAAGATAAATTCTGCATTCTCACCGCATGCGCCGTAATCGGAAATAAAAGTCACGGTCGGCACGATGCTCCAGTTGTTGTTACCTTCAACGAGGAGTGCATCCCAGCGATCCTTCGTTCCGACAAAATTAATCTCGGAAAGAGATTCGCAAACGGAAAATGCTGCCGTGCTGATTGATTTAATGCTGCCCGGAATGATAATTCTTTTCAAAGAAGAACAAGAGTAAAAGCTCTGGATGCCAAGACTTTGTGTTCCGTCCGGGAGATATACCGTTTCAAGTCCGTTGCAAAATGAAAATGCGTGGTTTTCGATATCGTCGATGCTTTCGGGGAATGTGATTTCTTCAAGCGCCGATGCTCCCGAAAAAGCAGAAACCGAAATAACGGAAACCCCGTCGGGGATTGTATAAGCCGTGTCCGCTTTCGCCATCGGGTAAAGAATCAGAACACTTTTTTCTTTGTTGAACAAAACCCCCGATTCATCGGAACAATAGCTCGTGTTATTCTCGTCAACCTCAAAGGAAAGAAGAGCAGTACATTCCGAAAACGCCGACGGAGAGATTTCCTCAACACCTTCTGAAATATAAACGTTTTCGAGTGCGGGGTGAGATGCAAAAATATTTTCACCGACAGAGGTGATGTCCTTTCCGACGGAAACCTTGCGGATTCTCTCGATGTGTTCGTTCCACGGAACATTTCCCGCGGAATAGCTGTTCAGGTCACCGTGTCCCGTTACTTTAAGGGTGCTTCCTCCGAGAAACCAGAATGCGGTCCTGCCGCACATCCCGAAGGGGACAAGCAGTGAAAAGACGATGACAACGGCAATTACCGCCGCCGTCACGGAGAGCGAAATAATCAATGCTTTCTTTTTCACGTCAAAGACTCCTTTATCAGCCGTTATAACGTTCAAGGAAGTGCTTCATTCTTTCTGTTTTCGGACGGTCGAAAACTTCCTCGGGCGTACCGCTTTCAACGATGACACCGTCGTTCATGAAGTAAATCTTATCGGCAACCTCACGTGCAAACTGCATTTCGTGAGTGACAATAACCATGGTCATTTTTTCTTCGGCAAGCGAACGGATAACCTTGAGAACTTCGCCCGTAAGCTCGGGGTCGAGTGCCGACGTCGGCTCGTCGAAGAAGAGAATCTGCGGATTCATGGCAAGCGCTCTGACGATGGAAACTCTCTGCTGCTGACCGCCTGAAAGCTGGTGCGGATAGCTGTCCTCCTTGCCCGAAAGTCCCATTTTATGAAGGAGGGATAATGCCTCGGATATTACCTGTTCTTTGTCCCTTTTCTGGACACGGACAGGTGCATCGATAACGTTTTTCAGAACGGTGAAATGGGGGAAGAGGTTGAAATTCTGGAAAACAAGACCGAAATAGCCCTTAATTTTTTTAAGCTGATTTTTTGAAACGTATTCGGTTTTGCCGTTGCTTCTGACGGTGACGGGCTCACCCAGATAATTGATTTCTCCGCAGTCGACTCTTTCGAGGAGCGTGGCACAGCGGAGAAGGGTTGATTTACCGGAGCCGGAAGGTCCGATAATTGCGACAACCTCACCTTTTTCAACCGACATGGAAACATCTTTGAGCACTTCGAGGTCGCCGAAGCTCTTTTTTATGTTTTTAAGTTCAAGAAGTTTCATCGGACAGCCTCCTTATTTAAAGTAATTGAGTTTATTTTCAAAACGTCCCATGACATAGGCGACGATGAGATTCATGAAATAGTAGAAAATACCTGCAACGATAAGTGCAGTCATGGAGCTTTGTGCGGCGGAGATGATTTTTGCCTGGGTGAACATTTCCGCAACACCGATCGTGTATGCGAGGGAAGTGTCTTTTACGAGAGTGATTACCTCGTTGGTAATCGAAGGGAGAATGGTTTTGATAACCTGGGGAAGAATTATCCTGAAGAAGGTCTGAGCTTTTGAGTAGCCGAGTACATCGGCGGCCTCATACTGTCCTTTCGGCATAGCCTCAATGCCCGAACGGTATATCTCGGCGAAGTATGCGGCATAATTGAGAACGAATCCGATGATTACGGCGATAAAGCGGTACGATGAAGAAAGGCGGACTCCGAAAAGATAGTACGGGCCGAAATAGACGACGAGAAGCTGAAGCATCAGGGGAGTTCCGCGCATAATTGATATGTAGAGCTTTACGAGAAGGCTGAGCGGCTTGAATTTTGACATTCTGCCGAAAGCGACGATCATGCCGAGGGGGAGTGATCCTGCGAGAGTCAGAAAAAATATTTCAAGCGACACCAGAAGACCTGATGAAAGCTCACGTAATAAAACATCAAAAGCCATTGACGATACCTTTCCTTTTCACAACAGTACACCGATAAATCCTATCGGAAATATCGGTGTACCGATCAATCAATATTCAAAAGTGGCGAGAGATTATTTGCCGAGGCAAACAGAATCGGTAAGACCGTATTCTTCTGCAATCTTTGCAAAGGTGCCGTCTTCGACCATTTCGTAAAGTGTTTCCTGAACGAGATCGCGAAGAGCGGTGTTATCCTTCTTGAAGCCGATAGCGTACTTTTCAGTGTTGAGAGCTTCTTCCATGATCATGATGTCATCGTGGATGTTACACTGATATTCCGCAACGCCGATGTCGATGGCGATAGCATCAACGGCGCCCGACTGAAGATCCATGACGGCGGTGTTGTAATCGGAAACCTCGATTACCTGTGCGAGAGAAGAAGTGAATTCCGCATCTTTTTCGAGAGCGGTTGCACCCGAGGAAGCTGCCTGAACATCGAGAATCTTGCCCGCGAGATCAGCCTTCGCCTTGAAGCCGGAATCTTTTCTGACAAGAAGAACGATGCTGTTGTTTACATAATAATCGGACCAGGTATACTGTTCCTCACGCTCGGCATTTCT
>JAZSPN010000120.1:0-6935 GCA_045537495.1 Acutalibacteraceae bacterium | reverse complement strand
AGGTCTCGGCGCTGATCCCAACACCATGATCGGTGCAGGCGCAATTAAGGGTGTGCCTGTTCTTGTAAGTGTTCCTCAGCTTATCGGCGGCGGTCAGGTCGGTCTTTGTATCTCTGACAGCATCCCCGTAAGCCAGCGCTGTAAACGCATTGCCAAAATGCTTTCCGAAGCAGATGTTATTATTGAATCGGCGGTTGCTCTTACTCAGGAAATCCACGACGGACCTTTCGAAACATATACAGGTCACGGTATCTGGGCTGCAATGAACGGTATGCCCACATACAGCCTCAAGGATAAAACTCTCATCCGCTTCGACCTTGATGAAAATCTTAAGCGTTCGTGGGATCTCAACAAGCAGAGTGAACTCATTCAGAAGGCAATCAACGAAGGTCTTCCGAAGACCAAGCTTACAAAGATCCCCTTCCGTATGGAAATGTCGGCCTTCACGCGTCTTGAAAACAGCATTCCCGTTATCGGCGATATCGGCGAACTCTGGCCGATTTTCGTTGACCGTATCTGCAAAGATCTCGGCATAACTCTCGATTTCACTTCGGCTCCCCAGAACACCGAAGAAGGCAAGGCGATGCGTGAGCGTATCTGTGATGAAATCAAGCCGTTCTCACTCAATAAAATGCGCAACGCTCTTCGTGACAAATACAGTTTTTAATTCGGATAAAGGAGATTATTAAAATGAGTGCTAAAGTTTTAGGCGTTATTCCCGCCCGTTACGGTTCATCCCGTTTGCCCGGCAAGCCGCTCAAAGACATATGCGGCAAGCCCATGATTCAGCACGTTTATGAAAACGCAAGCAAATCAAAGGTTCTCAGTAAAGTTGTTGTTGCAACAGACGATCAGCGAGTTTACGACGCTGTCATCGCGTTCGGCGGCGAAGCCGTTATGACGAGCGTTAATCACCCGACCGGCTCCGACCGAGTTGCAGAAGCTGCAAGCAATTACGATTGCGACTACGTAATTAACATTCAGGGTGATGAGCCCCTTGTCCCCCCCGAAATTATCGATGATATCGGTTCTGCGCTCATCAACAGCCCCGACTGCGTTATGGCAACGGGCAGTGTGCCCATTGAGGGTGATTATGTTCTCAACAACACGGTTGTTAAGGTCGTAACCGATGTTAACGGCAATGCAATTTATTTCTCACGCTCACCCATTCCTTATCCCCGTCACGCTGAGGCCGCAAAGTATTTTGAGCATGTAGGAATTTATGCTTATACACACGATTTTCTCAATACATACACGAAGCTTGCACCCACACCTCTTTCGGAGGCGGAATCTCTCGAACAGCTCAAGGTTCTCGAGCACGGATACAAAATCAAAATTGTTCCCGCACCTGCACAGTACGAAGCGGTCAGCGTAGACACCGAGGAAGATCTTCAGGAGGTTATCCGCATTTACAAGGAGCGTCACGGCTGCTGATTATTCGGCTTATACCCTGAATGAAATAAGAATTTTTCATTCGGGGTATTTTTGCTGTTTTTGTAATTTCGCTTCAAAGAGGTGATAAATTTGAAAGTGACACATAATATCGTGGCTTTCGACAAGCCCAGCTTCTTCGGCTGGCCTGCAAACCACGGTATATGGAAGTTTAACGGCGAATTGCTTGTCGGCTTCGAAAAAGGGATACACCATTACAACGGTCCCGATGTGCATGCACTTGACAGAACAAAGCCGACAATCAGAATGTTCGCAAGATTCCGTCCCGAAACAGGATGGATTCACGAATATCCGGAAATTCCGACGATCGATTACGAAAACAAGGTACCCCTTCCCGACCTGCCTGCGGATTTGCTCAATGCTGACAGCGGCCTGTATTTTATGCCTTCCGGCTGGGACGGAAACGTATTCACACAGCTCATGGTTACAAATAACGCGGGTAAAAGCTGGGACGGTCCGTTCCGCATCCCCGATTTCGGTCTTGTCGGCGTTTGCGCCAGAACCGATTATCTCGTTTGCGACGGATACTATCTTCTCGCCATGACGGGTGTTAAGGCCGACGGCTTGGAAGGTAACGCTTTCGCCGCAAAGCTTACCTTTGACGGCAAATGGGAAAAGCTGGGCATGATGGGTGAAGATCCTCCAAAAGGCGATTTCCGCATAATGCCCGCTCTTGCAAGACTGCCCGACGGCTCGTTGCTCGGGGTTGCACGTTACGCCAGTGAAAATGAGCCCGGCTTCACACAGCTCGATGTGTACCTCAGTAATGATGAAGGAAAAACATGGACCTTCGAAACAAAACTTGCGTATATCGATAAAGATATGAGCGGCGGCAGTCCGCCTGCACTTTGCTCATTGCCCGACGGAACGGTTGTTCTCGCTTTTTTCCGCCGGCAAAATCCTCACGGACTTTTTATCACTGCAACCCGTGACGGAAAAAGCTGGTCAGAGCCCGAGGCTCTGAGAACAGATGCTGTTAACACGGATATCGGATATCCCAGAACAGCGTTCCTCAATAACGAAATACATATTCTCTATTATTATAATCTTGGTGAAGAAGAAAACCGTTTCGTTGCAGATACGGTAATTTCAGAATGGGAGACATTGATAAATGATTAAAGCTGAACTTTTATATCAGGAATACCTTGCAACCGAAGGTATAAATGAAGAAACGGGAGAATGCCATGCCGCAACCGTCGCAATCTGCAACGGAAAGCCTACCGCTGCCTGGTTTGGCGGCATAAAAGAAAAAAATCCCAATGTACGTATATGGTTTTCCCGCCGTGACGGTGAATGGAGTACCCCCGTCCCCGTAACACCCGACGACGGCGAAGCCGACTGGAATCCGACACTTTTTGCCGAGAACGGCGTTCTCACTCTGATTTACAAAAGCGGCATCGACGAAGGGCATTGGTACTCGATGAAATCCGTTTCAACCGACGGCGGTAAAACATGGTCGGAGCCCGCGGAGCTTGTTCCCGGCGATATCGGCGGAAGAGGACCCGTTAAAAATCAGATGATACGTCTTTCAAACGGCACTCTTCTTGCGCCCGGTTCAACCGAGGATCTGTGTGACCGCTGGGAATCCTGGACGGACTGCAGCGAAGATAACGGTGAAACCTGGAAGCTTTCTGCTCCCGTTGCATTTGAGCTGCCGGACGGTACAATATGCAACCGCAAGGAGGAGCTTCCCAGTGAAGGCGAAGGCTTGATTCAGCCTGCCATCTGGGAGGATCCGTCACACGACGGCAGAGTTTATATGCTTGCCCGTACAAATCTCAATCGGATTTATCGCAGCGAGTCAAAGGATTTCGGACGCACCTGGTCCGTGGCAAGACCTACCGATATGCCGAACAACAACAGCGGTATCGGCGCCGCTTTGACGGATTGCGGAGTTTTAGGTCTTATCTGTAATCCCGTAAGTGAAAACTGGGGCGACCGTACACCTCTGTGCCTTTTCCTTTCCGAAGATAACGGCACCACTTATCCCGTGAGCATAGAGCTCGAAACCGAGCCGGGTGTAGAATTTTCCTATCCCTCAATTGTTGCCGAGGGAGATCTTCTTCACATGGTTTACACCTGTGGCCGTAAGAAGATAGGCTACGCTCTTGTAAAGATCGAAAAAAACTGAATCAAGAAAGGGTTTAAATATGGAAACTCAAAACATATTGGTGTTTCTCGCCATAAGTATGGTTACCATGTGCTTCGGCTGGGGTATGCGCGGCTCTGCAATAGGCGGAGAAAAAGGCGCCATGCTTCCCGGTGCTTTTATGGGTATCCTTTGCGTTTGGTATACAGGCTCAGAGCTTCTGATGGATAACGTATTCCTCTTCGCTGCCGCCTGTGCACTCGGTTATTTCTACGGCGGCATGGAGCCGTATGGTTCAACCATGGGGCTTGTCATAACTCACGACAGACCTCGTTATAATCCGTCCATGGGCTATCTGGCTCTCGCCTTCAAGGGTTCGATATGGAGCGGTCTCGGTTCGGCTTTCCTCGGCATGAGCTTCTCCGCCATGAGCGGCGTTGTTTACAAATGGTACGATTTTGTCATTTTCTTCGCGCTTGTTCCCCTTCTCCAGGAAATCGGCTACCGAATTTTCAACACGCCCTATGATCCGCAGAACGGCAGAATGCCGAAAATCTGCTTCTCCGAGGACAGCCGTGAGGAATGGGGGCGCAACATCGTAATCGTTGCCGCTCTGCTCATCATGGCGGCGGTAAGAAGAGATATTTTCACGATTATTATGTGGATCGGCGGTGCGCTTGCAGGCTCCGTAGGTTGGGTTGTTGCAATTACTTTTTACGACAAGCAGTTGTATCCCCTCAAAAACGGCAAGCGTTTGTTCGGCAGGCTTGATGAGCTTAACGTCATCGACGGCTGGAAAATCATGGAGTTCACACAGGGCTGCTTCAACGGTCTCGGTATCGCAGGCGCTTTTGTTCTCGGTTGGCCTCTCGCCGCCAAGAATCTTGAGCAGGCCGAAGCTTCCGGCAAGCTGTGGTATATGCTCCCCGAAAAGGTCGACATTACTCTTTCATGGGTGTTCTGTGCATTGATTATTCTGACCATCTTCCTTTTCATCATTCCTTATCGCAGAAACGGCAACAAGATCACACGTGCCTTCGGCGAGGTCGACATGAACATCGTCGAGATTCTTGAGCGTCCCTGCTACATGGTAGGCCCTCTCGCCCTCGTCATGCTCGGCTCAACAACAATGGCTTCAATAATCTGCTGCTTTACAATGTATTATGTAATTGCTCAGCACGACGGTCTGGAACGCTATTGGGATTACAAGAATGTCAAGCTCATCCGCGTATTCCTTATTCTGCTGGGCGCCGCTATCCTTGCCGGTCAGATTTTAAGAGGCTATACTCTTTGGGAAACATGGATTTTCTACTGTGTCGGCTATATTCTTTTCGACCTCGTCTATTTCTACCGTCCGAAGCGAGTAAGCGAAAACTACAAAAAGTCGAAGAATCTCAAGGATTTTCTCGTGTCCTTCGGCGGCGATATAACAGTTCTTCCGTTCTTCCACATCTTGATGGCAGGTCTGCTCGTATTCGGTTATATGAATTTCCGTTAAACAATAAAAAGCCAAAAAACTTTTATATCGTAAGAGCTTTAAAGCTCTCCGAAAAGATTTGCCTTTAGATTCCATTTCAGCAACATCAACACTTCGTGTGCTTAAAGGTGTTTCTGTTTCTACTTCATCTGGAATCATAAAATTTCTTTTAATTAAGAATTCAAATGAAATGTATGAAGAAATAAGCAAGTTATTACTTGAAAGGCAAAATAACAGTCCAGTAAAAGTGGAGAAGAAAACGGATACACCCGATGATTTGATTAAACTCAAAGAGCTTCTTGACAAGGGAATAATCACACAAGAAGAATTTGATGCAAAGGAAAAACAAATTTTAGGTTTATAATCAAGTTGACCTCACCTTGTGTGAGGTCATTTTATAAAAAAGGAGTGGTAAAATGGCACTTATAAAATGTCCCGAATGTGGAAAAGATGTTTCCGATTCCGTTAATATCTGTATCCATTGCGGATACAAACTCAATCAGGAACAACAAACTGTACAGTTTACACATGACAAAAAGGAATCAGCAAAAAAGTCCTTGACAAAAGGTATTACAATTTTTCTTACACTGTCTGTTATTACACTGCTTTTTCTCTTGATAGATTATGTGTTATCTCTTGTTATTCCCGATTTTATTTTTATTATTGAACATTTGACACCTGCAGGACGAAACATAATAAAACTATTACCAACTGTATGCGTTTCATTAATTCTCTCCGTAATTATGTTAGCTGTTCCCAAAATCAGAAAAATCTGGGCTATATTAATTTGTTTGATTATTAATATTGTTTCTGCGCTTCCTTCTGTCCTATTAATTTGGATAGTATCAACTGATTTTTTGGGCTTTTTTTTAGGGATTATAATAAGTTTTATTGCTGTTCCTATTGCTTTTATTATTGGGTTTATTTCTGTTGTAAAAGGTATGATACAAAAAGATTAACTTTTAACCTCACCTTGT
Source organism: Acutalibacteraceae bacterium (assembly GCA_045537495.1). Classification (GTDB taxonomy): domain Bacteria; phylum Bacillota; class Clostridia; order Oscillospirales; family Acutalibacteraceae; genus UBA1425. The sequence goes on along the minus strand of JAZSPN010000120.1, from coordinate 940 downwards.
GTGAGGTCATTTTTTTATGCAATAAAATTCAGCACTTCTGAAAATTAGAAAAATGGTTAAAATTCAGGTATAATTATCATAGAAAAGAAAAAGAAACGAAACTCTTTTCAGGCTAAATTTTCAAATCTCCCGAAAAGTCAGAAAATTTGCGGCAATTTTGCTTGACACGAAAATTGTGTTTCCCCCTACTAAATGTACACTTATATGTAAAAATAAAATTCGTTTTATATGTATATATAGGGCAGCTTTTATCCCGGAAAAACCAACCAAGCAATATGGTCAATGGTCATTGCCACTATCGCAATAATTTTTATTGTATTTGAATTTAGTATCTTTTTCATAACCGTTTTCTTAAAACTTATTTGAGCCCTGCAATTTTTTCTTCAAGCTTCTGAACAAATTGCCCTACAAAATATCCGTCAATAAATCGGTGATTGACATCCAGTGTCATATTGATGATAGGAGTGATTGAAAATCCCATAAAAGAGGACAATATAGTCCTCGAAGCAAGACAAGGTGTTGCCGTGAAATATCTCACGGCATAACAAAAAAAGAGCAGGCGTAAAACCTGCTCGATACATAACAAATTATATTAAATTTAACTATGAGGAAATGAAAAAAAGAAAAGTGAGTGTTCACTTGTGTTATGAACACTCACTATGGTCGGAGTGACGGGATTCGAACCCATGGCCTCTTGGTCCCGAACCAAGCGCGATACCAAACTTCGCCACACCCCGGAGTTTCAACGACTTTGGTATTATATACTAAAATCGTTGAAAAATCAAGTCTTTTTTAAGATTTTATCTTTCCGATGTAAAAAAACTTATAAAACGTCGTTTTCCGACTCGTCTGCGATATCGGAATACTGTGACAGCACGACCTTGAATATCTTCCTTATCTCAAAAAGTCCGTCCTTCGTCGTTGCTTCGAAGATAAGTAC
>JAZSPN010000059.1:0-6773 GCA_045537495.1 Acutalibacteraceae bacterium | reverse complement strand
CTTATAATAAAGCTTGATGAGTGCAGAAAATCTGCCGCGGAAACGGCAAAGAAGCTCAGAGAGAGAAGAAGCGTAACATCGGAAAGCTTCGCAAACAGCGTGTGCGAGGAGCTTTCGGCACTTGATATGCCGAATGTGCGTTTTGTTACGAAGACGGAGGAAACCGACCTCTCACCGACGGGAACGGAAAAAATAGAATTTCTGATTTCCGCAAACGTCGGAGAAGCGCCGAAGCCGATAATAAAAATAGCGTCGGGCGGTGAGCTTTCGAGAATAATGCTTGCCATTAAAAATGTGCTTTCATCGAAGGACGAGGTCGATACGCTGATATTCGACGAAATCGACTCGGGAATAAGCGGAAGAGCGGCACAGAAGGTCGGCATGAAGCTTCTCGAGGTGTCAAAGAGTCATCAGGTTATCTGTGTAACACACCTTTCACAGATTGCGGCATACGGCGATGCACATCTGCTTATAGAAAAGTCCGTAAGGGACGGAAGCACATATACGAGCGTTACCGAGCTTGATTTCGAGGGAAGAAAACGCGAAATAGCGAGGATAAACGGAGGAAGCGACATAACACCGCTTCAGCTTCAGAATGCGGAAGAGATATTAATTAAGTCGAGAGAAAACGGAGGTGCCTTATTATGAAAATCGGAGTCAGCATAGGCGGAGCCCTGTGGAAAGCGGAAATACTCGAAAAGTACGGATACGATTTTGCAGAGCTATGTGTTACCGATTTCGGAAGATACAGTCAAACACAGTATGATGAATACAGGGCGAAGATAAAAAGTCTTCGCATACCGTGCGAATCGGCGAACTGCTTTTTGCCGGGTGATTTGAAGCTCAACCGACTTCAAAGGGACGACGCGGCAATAGAGAACTATGTCCGACTCGTGGCGGAAAGATCCGAGGAAATAGGGATAGAGCGTATCGTATTCGGAAGCGGAGGAGCCAGAAAATGTCCCGATGAGCTGTCGCGCGAAGAATGCACGGAGGACATTGTCCGGTTTATCGAAAAGACAGCATCACCTCTTTTCAAAAAGCACGGAATACAGCTTCTCATAGAGCCTCTGGCGAGTGTATTCTGCAATACCGTCAATACCGTAAAAGAGGGTGTTGAGATAGTCGAAAAAACGGCGCTTGACAACGTGTGGTGTCTTGCGGATAATTATCACATGGAGCATGAGGGGGAAGCGATTGAAACACTGCCGTTGTACAGCGGAAAAATAGTCGAAGCCCATGTTTCATCTCAGGATGTGACAAAACCCGGCTACGGACGTTACTTCCCGAAGGAGAACGACGGATACAATCTCGATTTGTTCGTATCGTTACTCAAAAAATGCGGATGTGAAATCATGGTGATAGAAGCCGAAACGACGGATGAAACATTCGAGGACGATGCAAGAGAGGCAATAAAAGTTATTAAAAAGGCAATAATGAAAGGATGAAATAAAAATGAACGTATTTGAAGAATTGCAGGCAAGAGGACTTGTGGCACAGATGACCGATCCCGAAAAGGTGGAGGAGCTTCTGACAAAGAAAAACATAAAATTTTACATCGGATTCGATCCGACTGCGGACAGTCTGCACGTCGGACACTTTGTGCAGGTCATGGTAATGGCACACATGCAAAGAGCGGGACATACTCCCATAGCTCTTTTCGGAGGCGGAACGGGAATGATCGGTGATCCTTCGGGAAAGACCGACATGAGAAAGATGCTTACGAAAGAAACCATTCAGCACAACATCGAGTGTTTCCGCAAGCAGATGTCGAAGCTTATCGATTTCAGCGACGGAAAGGCCATCATGGTAGACAACGGTGACTGGCTTCTCGGACTCAATTATATCGAATTCCTTCGTGAGATCGGAGTGCATTTCTCCGTCAACAGAATGCTTGCCGCCGAATGCTACAAGCAAAGACTTGAAAGAGGACTTTCCTTCTTCGAGCTTAACTATATGATTATGCAGAGCTATGACTTCCTTGTTCTTAACCGCAAGTATGACTGTGTAATGGAGCTTGGCGGAGATGACCAGTGGAGCAACATTATCGGCGGTGTAGAGCTTGTGCGCCGTTGCGACGGCAAGGAAGCGTACGGAATGACCTTCAATCTTCTTCTTACGAGCGAAGGCAAGAAGATGGGAAAAACCGAAAAGGGTGCGGTGTGGCTTGATCCCGAAAAGACTTCTCCCTACGAATTCTATCAGTACTGGAGAAACGTCGATGATGCCGATGTAATCAAGTGCATGAAGATGCTCACCTTTATTCCGATTGACGAGATTAACGAGTATGCGCTTCTTGAAGGCAGTGCTATCAATACGGCGAAAGAAAAGCTTGCATATGAAGTTACTGCACTGATTCACGGCACGGAGGAAGCAGATAAGGCACAGCAGGCGGCAAAGGCGCTTTTCTCCAAGGGAACGGACGATGCAAATATGCCGACAACCGTGCTTTCCGACGAGGATTTTGAGGACGGAAATGCACTTCTTACCGCGGTTATGGTAAAGACGGGACTTTCGAAGTCGAGAGGCGAAGCACGTCGGGTCATCGAGCAGGGCGGACTTACTCTTAATGACGAAAAGGTAACGGAAGTTGCAAAGCTTATCTCGAAGGAAGAGCTCAGTCGGGGTGCAATCATCATTAAAAAGGGCAAAAAGTCCTTCCATAAGATCACTCTTTAATCAAAAGGAGCCTTGAAATGACGGCGAAAATATCTTCATCACTTGAAGATTATCTTGAAGCGATATATATTTTGCAGGAAAGCTACGGCGGTACCCGTGTAACGGATATTGCCGACTTTCTCGGAGTGTCAAAACCGAGTGTCAACAGAGCGGTTTCCACCTTGAAGGAATCGGGGCTTTTGGAGCACGAAACGTACGGAGCGATAAAGCTCACAAGCGATGGAAGGAATCATGCGGCAATGGTGCTTCAACGTCACCGACTCATCAAGCAGTTTCTTTCAAAAACACTCGGGGTTGACGATATAATTGCGGAAAGGGATGCGTGCAGAATGGAACACGTAATCAGTCCGCAGACGATACAGAAGCTTTTTGAATATCTCGAAAGAGAAGAAAACAAGTAATATGGAACAGTTTGACATACTGATAGTCGGCGGCGGGGCATCGGGACTTGCGGCCGCCGTAGAGTCGGCACGGCAGGACAGACGGCTTCGCGTGGGAGTAATAGAAAGACTTGACCGTGTCGGAAAGAAAATACTTGCGACGGGCAACGGAAGATGCAATCTGTCGAATCTCAACGTGTCGCCGAAGGACTACAACGATCCCGATTTTGCGAAAGCTGTTTTTTCAAAAACACCGAACGACGAAAACCTTCGCTTCTTTGAATCGATGGGACTTATGACGGTTTCGGACAGTGAGGGAAGAGTATATCCCTACAGCGGCACGGCAACATCGGTGCTTGACGTTTTGCGTTTTGAAGCGGAAAGACTCGGCATAGAAATAATATGTTCTCATAAGGCGGAGAACGTCGTAAAGAACGGCGGCTTTTTTGTGATTGATAAAAAGTTCACGGCACCCGTGCTGATACTGTCGTGCGGAGGAAAGTCGTCGCCGTCGCAAGGCTCAGACGGAAGCGGTTACGGGCTTTTAAGACAACTCGGCATAGAGATTACAAAGCTTCGTCCGTCGCTTGTGCAGATAAAGACGCAGACCGACTTTGTAAAGAGCCTGAAAGGTCTTCGTGTAACGGCGGGGTTACAGCTTCTTTCGAATAACGGCAAAAAAGCGGAAAGCCGAGGAGAAATTCTGTTTACCGATTACGGAATATCGGGAATTGCCGCCATGGAGGTAAGCCGTGATGCCGAAAAAGACGATGTGCTGAAAATCGACTTTTTCCCCGACATGACAGAGGATGAATTGACACGGACAGTGTATCTTTGCGCAAAGAGAAACAGAAGCAGAGAGGCAGGCGCTCTTCTTACGGGAATACTTCACAGCAGAGTGGGACAGGCGCTTATAAAGGGTGTCTTGTCGGAAAATGTCGCTTGCTCAATGCTTAAAGCCGAACAGATAGAAAGCATCGTGAAGGAGCTTAAAGGCAAAAAGATAAAGGTTACGGGCAAGAACGGTTTTGACGTGTCGCAGGTAACGGCGGGAGGAGCCGAGCTGTCGCAGTTTAAAGAAACGCTTGAAGCGAAAAACTGTCGGGGGCTTTACGTCACGGGCGAGCTTCTCGATATTGACGGCAAATGCGGAGGGTACAATCTTTCGTTTGCATGGTCATCGGGAAGAACGGCGGGCAGAGAAGCTGCTCAAAAAATTTTGAAAAGAGCAAAATTATGATAAAAATCACCGAAATCAAAATACCTCTTGATGCAGACGAAAATGTACTTCTTTCCGAAGCGGCACGTATACTTCGTTGCAGCGAAAAAAGGATAAAGTCCGTGCATCTGACCAAGAAGGCGGTTGATTCGAGAAAAAAGGATAATATTTTCTTCGTTTGCAATGTCGAGGCGGAAACCGACAACGACGAAGAGCTTATTGCGAAAGCAAGGTCGAACAAGGTGTCGAAGGCGGAGCCTTTTGAGTATACGGAGCCTGAAAACCGCCGAAAAAGCGAGCTTCGTCCCGTTATAGCGGGCTTCGGACCGGCGGGATTTTTTGCGGCGCTTACACTTGCGAGAGCAGGTCTTCGACCGATAGTCCTTGAGCGGGGCATGGATGTCGATACGAGAAACCGCGATGTACGCCGATTTTTCGACACGGGCGAGCTTGATGATAATTCCAACGTGCAGTTCGGCGAAGGCGGAGCAGGAACCTTTTCCGACGGCAAGCTTACAACGGGAATAAAGGACAAGCTCTGCCGAAAGGTCTTTTTGGAGCTTGCCGATAAGGGGGCACCCGAGGAGATTCTCTGGTCGTCGAAGCCTCATATAGGAACCGATAAACTCGGCGAAGTGGTAAAGGCTTTTCGAAAAGAGATCATTTCACTCGGCGGTGAGGTGCGTTTCGGATGCCGTCTTACCGATGTTATCGTTGCAAACAAGGCTGTTCACGGCGTGACATACGAGGACAAAAACGGAAACACTCACGACGTAGAAACGGATGCATTGCTTCTTTGCATAGGACATTCTGCACGTGATACGATAGAAATGCTGTACCGCAAGGGCATCACCATGATGCAGAAGCCGTTTTCCGTGGGAGCGAGAATTGAGCATCCGCGAGAATTTATAGATAAGACACAGTACGGAAAATTTGCAGGACACCCTGCACTCGGAGCGGCGGATTACAAAATGGCATGTCATCCCGAGCACGGAAGGGGAGCGTATACCTTCTGTATGTGTCCGGGAGGCACGGTGGTTTCGGCGGCATCGGAAAAAGGCGGTGTCGTGGTAAACGGAATGAGTGAATGGGCAAGAGATGCCGAAAACTCAAACTCCGCACTGCTTGTCGGAATTGATCCTGCCGATTTCCCGAGCGAGGACGTGCTGTCGGGCTTCGAGCTTCAGCGTCAGATCGAAAGAAGCGCATTTTCAATGGGCGAAGGCTCATATGCGGGAGTGTCACAGCTTGTCGGAGATTTCCTCAGAGATACACCGTCAACCAAGGGCGGCGCAGTCCGTCCGAGCTGTCCGCGAGGTGTCGTTTATAACGATATAAGAAAGGTGCTTCCGAAAAAAGTCACCGATACACTTGCCGATGCACTCTTGAAAATGGACAAGATGATAGACGGATTTGCCATGCACGATGCGGTGCTGACTTCACCCGAAACGAGAAGCTCTTCACCCGTCAGGATATTACGCGATGAGTTTTATCAGGCGAATATTTGCGGACTTTATCCTTGCGGAGAGGGTGCAGGCTACGCAGGCGGAATCGTTTCGGCGGCGGTGGACGGGATAAGATGTGCCTTCGCCGTAATGAGCGACGAAAGCAATTTTTAAAATAACATAATACTAAACGATCACGAAAGTGGTCGTTTTTTTTTGTGGATTTTGCTGTAGATGTTTACGGAAATTTGTAGGATTATACAAAGTTTTAAAATATTTTGTTACAAAACCGAAAAACCGTCATATATATAAGGGAGGTAAATTAACAATAAATTTTCAAAATATAAGGATGTGACGGAACGTAATAATTAAAGTGTATATTTGTTAACAAATTAATGTTATAATAAGGAAACGGAGAACAGTAATATGAAAAGACAGACACTTCGTCTATTATCTTTTGTTTTGATTTTCTCTATCTCGGCGTCATAATTACAACTATCTTTTGGAATTCGATCCGAACAGCGTCGTTTTGAAGAGATCGTTCTGGAGGGACAAGGACCACTCGCTTTTCGATTTTACTACTATTGTTTACAACGACGAGTATTTTATAGATTCATCGACGTATCCCGCGTTGGACGGCACACCGACCTACAGCGGAGTTTTTCCGAGGAGAAACGACGGTAAAACGGCAGACAGCTTTTACAAATAAGGAGTGATTTTATGAAGAGAATATTCTGTATTTTGACATTGGTAATTATATCAGTGTGTCTGACACTGTCCGTCAGTGCAGATACAGACTTCGGTTTCAGCCCGTCAGTAAAGCACTTGGATTCCGCAGATGGCAGATACAGCTATGCGATTGATAAACAGACAGGCGAAGCATATTTTACGGCATCTAACGAAGAGGATATAACCGTTTTACGAATTCCCGACGAAATCGACGGACATCCGATAGTCGGCATTTACGAATTGTGTATCTCCAGTCCTTGCGTTACCAAAATTGTGTTCGGTGATAACATTAAAGCGATTTTTCGAGATGGATTTGTTGTC
>JAZSPN010000046.1:0-2158 GCA_045537495.1 Acutalibacteraceae bacterium | reverse complement strand
TTCCGCTATGAATGGTATGCTCGGTTCAATAGATGCTAACCAAGGAGATTTATTGCTTGGTTGGGATACCGATGAATTCCCTGCAAATGTATATGATGCAACCATGTGTATGTATGAGGTCTTAAAGGCAGGCGGACTTACGGGTGGTTTTAATTTTGACTCAAAAACACGACGTCCAAGTTATACTGCCGAAGATATGTTCCATGCATTCATACTTGGTATGGATACCTTTGCATTAGGGCTTATCAAAGCAGCAGAAATAATCGAAGACGGAAGAATTGATTCCTTTATTGATGAACGGTATTCTTCCTTCAAGGTAGGCATCGGGCAAAAGATCGTCCAAGGGAAAACTTCTCTTACAGAGCTTGCAAAGATTGCCGAGGAGATGGGTGCGGCTGCACTGCCTTCAAGCGGCAGACAGGAATACCTGCAAAGTGTCATTAACGAAATTATGTTTAAGTAAACAAAACGATTTTTGTTGTCACCCTAAACCGAAACAGTGATATAATTATAAAAAATAACATGGATTGGAGTAAGCAAATGGAAAAGATAATCTCAACTAAAAACCCCATCATTCCGGGCAGGGGTGTTTGCGACCCGCATATACATATTTTTAACGGAAAAATGTATCTGTATGCCTCGCATGACGCAAAGCCGTATGCAAGGAAGTTCTGTATGCACGACTGGCAGATATGGTCTTCTTCCGATGCGGTTGAATGGACGCTTGAATCGGTCGTTCGTCCCGAAGAATTCTTTATGGGTCCGTCTGACAACTGCTGGGCGGTCGATGCCGCGAAGAGAAACGGCAGATATTACTTTTATTTTTCCGACGGGAGTAAAAGAATCGGTGTGGCTGTTGCCGATGATCCCGGCGGCCCTTTTAAGGATGCGCTCGGAAAGCCTATCCTTGACGGCACTTTAACAAAAACAAGAGAATATGACCCGGCTGTGTTTGAGGATGACGACGGAGAGTATTATCTTGTGTTTGGCGGCCCTGAATGGTGCTACGGCGAGGGATGCGGATATTATATCGCACGGCTCAATGAAGATATGATTTCTTTTGCCGAAACGCCGAGAAAAATCCAACTTGATCACTGTGGAGACGACAAAGCTTCGCTCAATAAATTCGGCGGAAAGTATTATCTCAGCTACGGCGGATTTTACGCGGTTTCAGACAGCGTTTACGGTCCGTATCATTTTATCGGCAATACGGCATCAACCCTTGACCACAGCAGTTTCTGCGAGTGGAACGGCCAAATTTTTCAAGCAATTACCGTTAAAGAACACGAGATGTATCGCGCAAGCGGCTTGTGTTATGTGCATATAAAAGAAAACGGGGAAATTGTTACAGACCCGCTTATTGTTGAATACGGCGTCGGTCAGTATAATTCAGATTGGAATAGGATCGAAGCCGAGTGGTATATGAAAGGGGTAAATGTAAGAAAAAAAGAAAATAAGTGCCTCTTTGGCTTCCTTGTTGCGTGCACTGAAAAAGCCGTACTGACCTATCCGAAGGTCCATAATCTTTCAGATAAGACCGGCTTTTCTCTTGATTACTACTGTGTCGGAGGCAAAGCCGTTATCGAGGTGAGAACCGGTAGCGAAAACGGACCTCTCCTCGGTATGATTAAGGTAGAAAAACCGACAGATTCCTATGAATGGTACTGTCGCCGCAATGATTTTTTCCGCTTTGACACGATGCTTGATGATACATCCGATGTAGTCCTCGTATTAAGGCCGGAAAAGGGAACCGAGCTTTGTATTGACAGTTTTCACTTTATCAGAGAACCGGACAGCGAGAAGTGATGCTTTCGGGAACGGCCTGAAAGTGATAAAGAGTTTTGCGCCCCTTAAAAACGAACCGAGCAAATATGAAGCGACACTTGATATGCTCAAAACGATTGCATAAATCAAAAAGCGAACTTTCACAGTATAAATCTCGTGTGTTTACAGATACGAACAGTTGGGCTTTGCAAAGCAAGGAGATTATTATATATTATGAAAGCTACTGGAATTGTACGCCGCATAGAGGAATGTGTTATAATAGGACAAAAGTCGAAAAAACCGCATAAACACTGGGGTCTTCGATGATTTTGTCCAAAATATTTTAAGAAAACAAGCGGTTTTGGGCTTTGATTGTTATTAAAGCGAGGTGTTG
>JAZSPN010000123.1:0-5438 GCA_045537495.1 Acutalibacteraceae bacterium | reverse complement strand
TATTCTGCTGAATTCAGCATATTTTCGGCATAGATACCGTAGCCTCGTGTCGGATCGTTTATCAGCACGTGAGTTACCGCACCTGCAAGCATACCGTTTTGAATAATGGGTGAGCCGCTCATACCCTGAACTATTCCTCCCGTTTCGGAGATTAAAGTTTCATCCGTAATTTCCAGCACAAGATTTTTCTCCTGACCGTTGCCGTTCCCGAAAGTTTTTATGATTCTTGCATCAAATTTCTGCGGGCCTTCGCCGTTGATTTCGGAAATAATATAAGCATCTCCTTCTTTTACTTCGTAGTGCATGGCAACGGGAATTTCGTCAAAGGTCGATGTTATGCTGTCAGAAATTCCGTATACACCTGATTTTGTATTTTTAATTATTTTTCCTAAAGAAATATTCCCGAATATACCGCAAAGCTCACCGGGATTACCCGGTTTTCCTTTATAACTCCCCTTAATCACGGTGTTGACAGCCTCACCGTCGGACAAAGAAAGTATCTGCCCTGTGTCGATGTCACAGACGGCATGTCCGAGCCCGCAGAAAATGCCGCTGTCACTGTCGTAAAAAGTCAGTGTGCCGATGCCGGCAGAGCTGTCCCGTACCCAAATACCGGCTCTGTACTTTTTTTCCGAAGCGGAAAACTCGGCATATAAAACTGTGTCAAACGTGCTTTCACCTCTTTTTATTGTCAGTCGAAGAGGCTTTCCTTCACTTGACGCAAACAGATCCGCGGTTTCTTTATTCGAATTCACCTTTTTACCGTTGATTTCTATAATGGAGTCACCTTCACGTATGCCGGCACGTTCAGCCGGCGAAACGGTGCCGTTTAACCCGACCACTTCATCGATTCTGACAACCATTACTCCGTCGGTATACATTTTGATGCCGAACGCACTGCCCAGAGGCGTGACATACTCTCTTTGAGTATTCGTGATGTCAACCTCTTTAACGTAAATACTGTTAAGAAGTTTTAAGTCATATTTAGAGCCTGCCTGATTAAGACTTACACTCTTTATTGTATATACGGATTTTAAAGAGGAGTAAAAAGATTCACTGTTGTCTACGACATAAATTCGATCGGGAATAACAGTATCACTGTAAATTACAGCGGCAAAAAGTAAAATACAGACACACGAAAGAAGTGTACAAAAAGACTTAATTGTTTTTTTCATAATTCACCTCCGTTTCAGATGCGATCGCCTTAATAATTTGACCTCTCGAGCAAAAAATATTTAAGGTAAAAATAAATTTAAAAGTAAAAAAGAGCAAAGAACAAATATGCTTGAAGGTTATTAAGACAAATTGTTGATTTCTTTTAAAATTTATGCAATAATAATTTTTAGACTGATGACCTGTTCTGATCGTGTGGAGGTGTATTTGTTGGAAAACAATAATTTTAACAGAACCCGAAATCTGTTTTTACAGCAAGCATATCTTGATGCGTGGGAAAACTATCAGAAAAGCCTTACCAAGGCAGGCTTTATTAACTGGGATTTTGTTATCCTTACCGCTTCAAACGATATTCAGGCGGAAGCCTTTCGTTTTCAGATAAATAAACGCATTAATCGGGGACTTCTTCCCTCGAAAACCGTCTTTACCGTTTTGTCTGATCCCGACGGTAAGCGTGTAGGATCGGGCGGCGCAACCTTTAATGTGTTGAAATACATAAACAGTTGCTGCGGTAGTTCAATGTTCGAAAATAAACGTGTACTTGTTATTCATTCGGGAGGCGACAGTAAACGAATACCTCAGTATTCTTCGATCGGAAAGCTGTTTTCACCCGTTCCGCACGAGCTTCCGAACGGGATGCCGTCAACGCTCTTCGACGAGATCATTATAAGTATGTCCGGTGTTCCTTGCAGATTTAAGGAAGGCATGCTTGTCCTTTCAGGTGATATTCAACTCCTTTTTAATCCGCTTCAAATTGACACTCAGCTCAGCTCTGCTGCGGCATTATCTGTTAAAGAATCGGTGTCAATCGGTAAAAATCACGGAGTTTTTCTGAGCGATAACGGCGAAAACGTAAAAAAGTTTTTGCACAAATTAAGTGAGGAAGAATTAAAATCCGAAGGAGCAGTCGATGAATCGGACGCTGTTGACCTCGACACGGGTGCGATTCTTATCGACAAAAAGCTTCTCGACGCACTCTTTTCCCTCATATCAACCGACGGAGTAACGGATGAAGACAAATTCAATAAGTTTGTCAGCGAAAAAGCCGGAATAAGCTTTTACGGCGATTTTTTATATCCGCTCGCTTCCGATTCAACACTGTCCGACTATCTTAAAGAAAAGCCCGAGGGCGACTACACCCCGGAGCTTCTTTCTTGCAGAACCGAGATATGGAATGCAATTAGTTCGTTTTCCTTAAAGATCATACGTCTGTCACCTGCGAAATTCATTCATTTCGGCACTACCCGAGAGTTACTTTCTCTTTTTTCCGACAAAAACAACGATTATCAATTTCTCGATTGGAAACGAAAAATCAGGTCATTCGAAGAAATTCCGCGTGATTGTTCTCTGTACAATTCACTGATCGAGGGCAATACAGAAATCGGCAAAAGCTCATACATCGAAAACAGTCACCTTGTAAACTGTGAGATCGGTGAATATTCGATAGTTTCCAACATCCGTATAAACAGCATAACCATACCGAATAAAACCGTCATTTACAGTCAGAAACTGAATGACGGCAGGTTTGCTGTATTTATTTACGGACTGAACGATAATCCGAAAGAAAAAATTTCCTACACAACACTTTTTTCCGTTTGTAAGTCACTGGGAATCAACACCGAACAGGATTTATGGAATGCGAAGCTATACGCTGTCTGTGATTCACTTTCTCAGGCCGCTTCGTTTTCTCTTCGGATGTACAGCGGCGGTCTTTCAAGAGAAGAATTTGACTCTTTTGAAAAAGTAAGTCTTTGCGACGGAAACAGAAATGCAGATATATCTTTCTGCCTCGATTGGCAGGAAGCTCTTCGGGTGAAAATACTGTCTGAAACTTTTATCGGAAAGCTTCTTTCGGGTGCAAATTGCGACGATGCACTCGAACTTTTAAACGACAATTATAATACAGAAGCGGTAATTGATACTCTCCTTTCCGTCGCCGAAGAGTCGGAGTATTCTGTCGCCATGCGGATTTACAATGCCGTTTCTCGTTATCTGAGGAGCGGAAAGGTCATTTACAAAAATTTGAGTTATGACGATGTTGAAGAAAAATGCTTTAACTGTGTAAGTGACATGGTCATCAGTGAAACAATAGAAAAGGTATCTGACGTTTCACACAGAAAAATTGCAACGGACAGCGTGGAAGTTTTTCTCCCCCTGCGCGTAACGTGGGGCGGTTGTTGGAGTGACACTCCCCCCTATTGTTTCGAAAACGGCGGTACAGTATTTAATACGGCAATAAGCATCAACGGAAAGCTTCCCGTTCATATCCGCGTAAAACGACTGAAAGATTTCCATGTTGAGTTTGAAAGTCAGGACATCGGAGTTCACGGAATATTTACGGATTCCGATGAAATACGTGACTGTCGCAACCCCTATGATCCGTTTACCCTCCACAAGGCAGCACTCATTTCCGTCGGCGTAATAAGTCGGTCAGATAACGGTGAGTCACTTACCGATACACTGAAACGCATCGGAGGAGGAATTTATCTCTCAACGGAAGTGATAGGTGTTCCGAAAGGCTCGGGACTCGGTACAAGCAGTATTCTCGCCGCCGCCTGCATTAAGGGGCTTTACCGTTTCTTCGGCACGGAAAAATCCGACGATGACATTTATTCCGTCGTTCTCGGTACAGAACAACTTATGAGCACCGGCGGAGGATGGCAGGATCAGGTAGGCGGTCTTAACGGCGGCTTCAAGCTTATAACGACAGCTCCGGGACGTCCTCAGAAAATCAATGTTGAAAATGTCGAAATACCGAAACCCGTTATGCGGGAGCTGTCCGAGAGATTCGTTCTCGTGTACACGGGACAGCGAAGGCTTGCAAGAAATCTGCTTCGTGATGTTGTTTTGAGATATATAAGTGCAAACGAAGAAGTGGTTTCTGCACTTTCGGAAATTCAGACCGTCACAAAAAATATGGCACATCATCTCAGTTCAGGTAACTTCGATGAGTTCGCCGAGCTTATGAATATTCACTGGTCGTTATCAAAACGGATTAATCCGAATACGACCAACGAGTGTATTGATCAGATTCTTCTCTCGTGCGAAGATCTTATCGATTCACGTTACATTGCCGGTGCCGGCGGCGGAGGATTTCTTTTAATAATTCTGAAAAAAGGTGTTTCAAAGAAAGCTCTTCGCCTAAGGCTTAAAACAGAGTTTCGGGGCAGCAATGTCGATGTCTGGGAGTCAGACTTTGTATAATTCAATGACAGGTCGGAAGAATAACCGACCTGTTTTTTATTTCATCAACAAAAAACACATTTTCACCCAGTTTTACTTTTTTGAATTTCAGCTCAGATATTCTTCGCACACCGCAAAGTTCATACAGCGCCCCCGCAAAATCCTCTCTGTCTATACCGTTCGGGATTTTTTGCTCATATACGGGCGGTAACATGAAGTCAAAGAATTCAAAACAGTTTTTACTCCCGTTACCTCTGATACAAAAGCAAATTTCAGCTTCAACACCTTTTTCGCTAATGACAATATCGCAGTTTTTTATTCTGTCAATATTTTCAGTAACCGAAGCGCCGATGCCGAAGCAATCCGTCAACTCTTCACAAATTCCGATATAATCCGATGTTTTTTTCGTAACAACGGTGATGTTCGATGAAAAGTCTGCATATTCGTAAATCCTCGTGTTAAGTACGGCGAACGGATCGACAATTCCGACATTCAGCTTTTTTGCCGATCCTTTCAACATATCCGTTGCCGTGTTTGACAGCATCAACAGCGGTAACAGTTTCGGCGAAAAGCACCTCTTCTTTAACTCGTCCGGCACCTTCGTTTCCTTGCCGATAAGCAAGTTAGATGAGCATCTGCCAACCATGTATGTTATATCATCCCACGGAATTTTCTTTGAACCCGAAACTCTGATTATAAAATACGGAGCACCACTTTTCACCGCAACCTTTATCAGTTCAGGCTGACTGCAGCTAAGTGATGAAATTAATTTCCGAAATACGGACTTGTCTTTTCTGTTTACCTCGATAACCGCAAACATTAACTCATACCTTTCTCTTGTAATAGTAATTATTATGTGAAAAGGTCAGTTTTTATCTTCAATAACAAAATTTTTTAAATTTGCCATTAAAAATTCGTCATAATTTCGCGGTACATCTCTTTACATTGCAAATTAAATGTGCTAAAATGTCAATCGGTACAATTCGTACAATTTTTATTGTAATAGATATCTTTGAACGAGAAAGGATGAATTCGTTAATGGCAAGAAAGAAAAAGACTATGGACGGTAACAATGCTGCGGC
>JAZSPN010000035.1:0-5583 GCA_045537495.1 Acutalibacteraceae bacterium | reverse complement strand
AAACATAACCTACACAGATAATGTTTTTGCAGACAGCGGATTTTTACGATTCAAAGAAATTGCAAAAGCAGATAATATATACGTGTGGGCTCAGATTAATTCGCAACTTTAACCGAAAAAACAGGAAATTTACGGTCAATTTTCACTCTACCGGTGGTTGATTTCTCCTCACTCAACCGTCGGTGTGTGTTTTTTCTCCGCTTTTTTGCTATACTGAAAGCGAAAGGAGGCAACCTATGGATCAAGTGAAAATCGGAAAATTCATTGCCGAGTGCAGAAGGAAAACAAACTTAACTCAAATGCAGTTGGCAGAAAAACTGAACATCACCAACAGAGCGGTATCAAAATGGGAAACGGGAAAAGCAATGCCCGACACGTCTGTTATGCTTGAACTCTGCGGTGTTCTCAAAATCACCGTAAACGATTTATTATGTGGGGAGAAAATTGATATGGAAAACAGTAATCAGAAAAACGAACAGCTTTTGCTTGATATGGCGAAAGAGGTAGAGCAAAAAAATAAAACAATTTGGATTTCTATGTGGGTAATTATGGGCATGAGCATGACAGCCCTGTTTGCAGGTATCTTCATTTCTGCATTTTTGATACCCGAAGGCATTTGGCAACTTGTCACAATTATTGGGATTTGCATATTATTTTTGATACCTTGCTTTTATGCGTTGAAGCTTGAAGTAAGTGTGGGTGCTTACAAGTGTAAGAATTGCGGTCACGAAATTGTGCCAACTTATTCAGAAGCATTGTGGGCGATGCATCGGGGAACTACACGTCACTTGAAGTGCCCTAAATGCAAGAAACGAACTTGGTGCAAAAAAGTATTGAAGAAATAAGTTTTAATTCATCGAGCTGTTTTTGAACATATTTTTTCGGCAGCCATTTAATTTTTGAAAAAAGTTAGTTGTAATACAAAAATCCTGAATGTGACAGCGTTCAGGATTTTTTTGCAAGTAAATATTTTTGCAATGCCAAGCATTGCTTTTTTGCTTTTTGGTGCTATAATTAAAGTTAAGCGGAATAAAAGAAATTTGTTTCATAAATCAACTTATCCGTTCGGCGCTTCTGTCGGTGCAGATATCCGTGAAGCTTTTTTGTCACGGTACTGACGGGTAAATTGAAAGGAGAATTTTAAAATGGGTGCAGTATTCGGGATTATTTTCGGATTACCTGTCGCGATATTCTGGATGATTATTTCTCCGTTTATCGGTTTTTTCACCGGTGCGGATAAGGTGGAGATTATCCTGCCGTATGATGAGGAGAGCGGCGTGATATGGGAATATGACAACTATCAGGATGTCTACATTAAGCTTGCGGATACGCGTTTTGAGGGTGACAAGCAATTTTTTACATTTCGGCGTAATTACCTTGTTTTTGACGAAGGGAATGGCGGAATGGCGACGGACCTTGTTTTCACGGATAAAAACGGTAATTCGCAAACCTACTATATTGCCTGTGCGAACGGCGGATTCGGTATGAAGGCTATGGCTCCGGGCGAATATGCAACTTACAGCCACACGGCAAAGGCGGAAACTCCCGTAAAGGACGGTTATTGGTTAAGAGAAAGCAGCGACGGGATCAATGCCGATTTGTTGCTGTACAGCCCGGTTGAAAAGAGCGATGAGGCCGAATTCACCTTGGTATATCCTCTTGATGATGAATATATCGGACAGCAACGTGCAATGGGATTTGTTTACATCAGCGGAAAGCGCGAAAAAGATAAGCATGAAAAAGAGCGTTTGCTCTACAAGGTCAGCGAAGACGGAACGTTTACGATTATCAGAATTATTGAAACATGATTAACCGTATGGTGTCAAATTACTTTTATGGGGAGATAATATGAAATCCGTTGAAAAACTGCCTGAAAATTTCGGCGAAATATATGCCGTTAATCTTCAAAAGAACAAGAAAATGCTGATCGGGATAAATATCTCGGCGGGAATTATTGCCTTGCTTCTGGCGATACCCGCACATTTTATTGTCCCCATAACCTCATTATTCAGCATGGAAAACGGAATTGCCGACTATTCGGTCAGGTTTCTGTCTTTGATTGTTCTTATATTTATATATCTGATTCTTCATGAGCTTGTTCACGGCATGGCGATGAAAATTTGCGGTACCAAAAAAATCGAATACGGATTTACCGGAATTTACGCTTTTGCCGGAAGCAGAGATTTCTACGATAAGAAATCGTACATATTTATTGCGCTGGCGCCCGTTGTCATATTGGGAATCGTTATCGCCGGTATAAATGCTTTTGTTCCCGACGAATGGTTCTGGGTTGTTTATTTAATACAAATCAGCAACTTGTCCGGTGCTGTCGGTGATTATTTTGTAGTATTAAAATTTTCGAAAATGCCGAGAGATATCCTGATACAGGACAGCGGTGTAAGTATGAAGGTTTTTTCTTTACAGAAATGAAATATTGTGTTATTTTATAGTTGAGGTGAGGTTATGAATTTCCGATTCGATGTTACAATTACCGACGAGGATTATTTTGATTTCAACAAATTCTGGATGCTTCGTTCGCATTACGGCAAGAAACAGACAATTTTTCTGAGAGCTGTCATCGTGTTGTTCTTCACGGTTTTCATTGCAGTTAATCTTAAAGACGGAGGGTTTAACTCTGAATCCGTGGTTGTAAGTGTTTTCGCACTCGTGATGCTGGTTCTTTCCCAGGTTTTGTTCTCTTCGATATACGGTGCTTTTCTTAAATCACATTTAAAAAGCCTGAAGAAAAAGGGGAAAATGGCCTTTTCTCCGACATCGGTTATCGAGTTTTACGATGATTATTTTGTCGAAACTACACCGTTGAACAAAAATGAACAGAAGTATTCGTCAATCGAAAGAGTGTGCTTCGTTGACAACAAGGTGGTTTATATTTACGTGAACAATATCATGGCATATATTTTACCCGTCGCATCCTTTAAGTCAAAGGAAGAGTATGACAGTTTTTTTGAATTCATAAAAACCAAGTGTTCCGCAGTAGAAATATACTGATGGGAGTGATTTCGTGAAATCGGACAGAAAAAGAGGAGGACAGATATTCTTAGGTCTACTCAGTAGTGTCGCCCTGTGGCTTTTGGGGGTGCTCATGTCGGGCAGCCTTTCTTTTGTTGAACACATTGAGTTTTATTCGACCGGGTATCTTGTAATTGCATTTCCGATTGTATTCGCCGTCGTCTGTATTCTGATTGCAAAACTTGCCGCCAAAAAGCACATGAAGACTTACTATGTTTCCTTCATGATATGTTTGTTTGTGCCGATAGTGTGTATTATATTTGTATTTCTTCTCGGCCTTCTCATGGAGCTGAATATGCCGATTGTATCGAGAGTCGCCGACGTTTTGCAGTTGATTTTCACATTCCCGTGCATAGCGCCGCTTACGGTATATTATAGTTTTTTATTTTTAATCGGTGACGGTGCCGTCCGAATTGTTTTGCTGAGTCTTGCATTCTTATCTCCTATAATTGCCGGAGTTCTCATTTCTGTGAGGATTTATAAGAACGGTTTTAAAGTTAAAAGAGAGAAGCCTTGATTTGATATGCACCACAAAAGTGTCTAACTTTTGTGGTGCATATCATGATTTTCAGGCTTCTCTCTTCAATTATTTTGCTATACCGGCAAGCCTGTTCATAAGACTTGCGTTTCTTGTTGCCGAGATGTTGTTAACGAAAACGACGTCGTCTATTCCCTTTGAAGCGATAAAATCGGAAAGAGCACCGTTCCAGTAGCGGTAATCGATAACATGAACTTCACTGTAATGCGACACAATGAAGGGAACGAGGGCATTTCCGAAGGATTCCTTTACTACAACGCATTTCCTGCCGTTCTGAACGGTTTCGTTGGTGATGTAGGTGTAGGGGTTATCACCACCGATAAACGTGCTGTAAAGAGTGGTCGGATTCCAGCCGTTGACATCTCTGATAACATCCCATTCCTGAGTTTTGCCGCTCTTTGTGTGATACGTAAGTGTCGTTACGGCATTGGGATCGAAAGCGAAAACCGTGTCGGGATTATTGCCTAAGCTGGCATTCTTGTTGGTGTCGGAGTAAAACGAGCCTTTAAAGCCCTCAAATTTGTACTGCGTGTAATCCGAGGATAAATCGGTGGGCTCAATATTCATGACGTTGCAGAGCTTTCTGTAAGCGTAATAGGCGCCGTTGGCGGTCCAGTGGTGATCCGTTCTGAAATAAATATATTCAGTTCTGTGTTCACGGAGAGTGTTGTAAACGTTGACCGATTTTACGCTGTTCGACATACACGAGAAGATGTATCTTATTGCATCCGCCTGACTCGAGCTGTTATATTTTACTCTTTCGTTATCGGGCATGGTAATGTCGATACTCGTGGGAACAATCAGGTCATAAACGTTTACGCCGCCCTGTACCTTCGACGAGAAGGTGTTGAGAGTGTACGCGTATTTATCGGCAATCTTCTGATTGAACGAATAAACCTCGTAGGCGGAATCGTTGACAACTATTATGGAACCGAGATTTTGAACAAGTGCATTATCAACGGTGATTTCATCGCCGAGATTTTCGTCGATGGTTTCATCGGAGAAATCGGTAATCGGCTCAGAAGGAGCGGAGGGGATGACATCGACGGGGATGTTGTTAAGACCGTAAATTCTGTCGCCGAAGCCGTAAAGAACGGATATACGGCTGTTTATCCCCGTGAGAGCTTCACGGAACGGATATGTGTCGGAAAACCAGATGTTGATTCCGTCGAAAAAAGTACCGTCGAAAAGTGCTTTTGCGGTAAGTGTAGGGAATGGTGTAAGAGTGCGCTTTTCGGATTCGGAAACTGTCGGTCTGAGCGGGAAAAGAAGTGAAACAGCTAATCCCAGAGTCAATACGCCGATGAAAGTCAGAAACTGAAATTTACGTGTTTTTCTGTTGATTTTTTTACGTATGGATTTTTTGATTTTCTTTCGCAAGGATATCACCCGTATATCAGAATTGGAAGTAAAGGAACGGATTATAGCTGTTGCCGACTACCGAGAAGACGGAGAGCAGAACGAGCACCGTCGGAACGGCAACATAGAGCGCCGATTTGATTTTGAGCAAAGGTCTGCTGTATTTTGAACGGTTATCAAGGAGTCTGCGAAGATTTGTTGCAAGGGGAGTGGTTGCAATTATCGCAACGACAAGGAAGAAGATGTAGTTGCAGAAAACCGAGGTCGTTTCAGCGCTTGTGAAGGTGTTTCCGTTAAGACCGAACATGCCTTTGATAACGGTGAAAAGTACCGACGTTTCGGAAAATTTAAAGAGTATCCAACCGAAGAAAATAACTGTCAGTGAATACAAATGAGAAACAAAAGAGGGGAGTTTCTTTAATCTGCCCTGAAGGAAGTGTTTTTCGAACACAAGGAAAACGAAATAATAAAGTCCCCAGAGAATGAAGTTCCAGCTTGCACCGTGCCAAAATCCCGTAAGAAGCCATACGATAAAAAGGTTGAAGACCGTTCTGAGCTTACCTTTTCTGTTGCCGCCGAGAGGTATGTAAACATAGTCGCGGAAGAATGAACTGAGTGAAATATGCCAACGGCGCCAGAAATCCGTAACAGAAACG
>JAZSPN010000145.1:0-2936 GCA_045537495.1 Acutalibacteraceae bacterium | reverse complement strand
TCTATTGCGGCAAGTGTCAGTGTCTTATGGTAGGTGAAAGCGGTACAAGCAGAACAAAGCATGTTCATCGATATTACAAATGTGTAAGTGTAAAGCATCACAAAGGCTGTGATAAGAAAACAGTTAAAAAGACTTGGATTGAGGATATTGTTGTTGATAGTATCCGCAAACTCATTATGAATGATGAAACCATTGAATTTTTAACCGACCAAGCACTTGAAACTTTCAACAAGGAAAGTACAGTTCTTCCCATACTGCAAAAGCAATACGCACAGACCTTAACAGCAATCAACAATCTCATTACTGCTATGGAAAAAGGTATCATAACACCTACTACCAAAGAGCGTATGGAAGAGCTTGAAGCAGAAAAGAGTGAGCTTTCAATCAGAATTATGAAAGAGGAAATGTCAAGACCTAAGCTTACCCGTGAAGAGATTTTATACTGGTTCTACAAGTTCCGTAAACTCAATCCTAAGAAGCTTGACCACAGAAGAACCTTAATCAACAACTTTGTAAACTCAGTATTCTTATTTGAAGATAGAATGGTCATTACCTTCAACTTCAAAGACGGTACTGAAACCATAACCTTTGCCGACCTCGAAAAGTCGGCATTGGGTTCGGATTTGAAAGTGTCAGGTGCACCAAAATAAGCACTCACTGTCATGTGGGTGCTTAATTTTTGTCTGTATTAAATCAGTGACGGGACTTGAACACCTCTGCCGAAGGCAGATACAAAGATTGCCGTTGACGGCACGCGAAGCATGACGTCGAGTCCCGTCATCCACATAAAAAGAGTACTTGCCGAGAAGCGGGTGCTTTTTGGTTATTTTTCGACATTTAAAACTTTTCTTTGACATAATATTTCCAAGCTGTTATAATTTATGCGGATAAAATTTTGTAAGATGGTGTGATACAGTTGATAAGCTTAAAACGGGCGACGGAGATTGCCGATTTATACTACGATGACGTATATCATCTTTGTCTGTCGAGGCTCAAACGTGAGGAAGAGGCAACCGACGTCACTCAGGAGGTATTTCTTTTCTTTCAGGAGAATTGCGAAGAGCTCGAGGACGAGTTTATAAAAGCGTGGCTCTATGCCGTTGCGAACAATAAGATTAAAGAAGAATTCCGCCACATTGCAAGAAGGGAAAAGGAGCTTATTTTCGGCTCGGTATTCGGCTCGGGAAGCAGTGCGGATATTCTCTGCGAAATGGAAGAAGATACTAAAATCACATCCGAAGAAATCGAGGAGAAGAAGGCGAGTATTCTTTCATCGCTTACCGAACGAGAGCTGGAGCTTTTCGAAATGGTCTATGTAAAGCACATGGAGTATGAGGAGCTGGCAAAGGCTCTCGATACTACGGAGCACGCGGTGAGGTCGAGGGTTTACAGACTCAGATTGAAGATAAAGGAAAGAGCATCCTTTGCATTTATGGCACTTTTACTTCTTTTAATGAAAATATAAAAAATTTTTTGAAAAATTTAAAAATTTTTGCGTGACAAAACGCATTTACCGTCATATATATATGAGGAGGTATTGCGTTTATTGAATCAAAAATACAGGAGGTGAACTTTCCATGGGAAACGAACACGATATGTCCGCTGTCAAAAACACCTTGAAGGACAAGCTTATGCTGATAATTCTGCTTGAAACTTCAAAGGATTACAGAGAAATGGACAGCGCCCTTGTAACGGAATGTGTCGGTTTTCTCATGGAGCTGGAGGGGAAACAGAGGCTTACAAGAAAAGAAATTGAACAAAGAGTCAGCGAGATACCTTTTAAGGGCAAGGTGACGGCACTTAGCTCATATGCGAAGAGAAAGCTGAGAGCGAAGAGGCTGGCTATTGCGGCAGCCGTGCTTGCAGGTATCATTGCGCTCATGGGAATATTAGCTATTGCATCGGGTACCAAGGTAAGCGAACTGTTCAGGAAGATGGGTTATTCTTTCTATGAACTGTTTGACGGAAACTCGGTGGAATACAACGATATAACATTTATAAAACCCGGAGAAACCAAGGAATATAAATCGCTTGAGGAACTTGCAAAAAGCGAGGGTATCGACATTTTATATCCTACATGGTTACCCGAAAATGAAAAGATTGTCAAGATTTATTATCTGATTGAAGACGGATCGGATAAATATATGTTGCAATGTAACAACCCGTATATCGGTGTTAATATCGAACTTGGCACAGCTTTGCCGGACGACATTAGAATGGAATGTGTTCCACAAGAAATTTCTGGCTATTCGGTATATATTAAAGAAACCGAACTGCTGTTTCAGGCGACCTTTGCTTATAAAAACAATCTGTATATTGTGAAATCAGATACGGAAGATAATCTTTTCAAAATTATTGAAAATTTGAAGGAGATTAATTAAGATGAAAAAAATTATTGCTTTTATTCTTGCCGTTATCACCGTATTTTCGATTATGTCCATATCCGTTTATGCCGAAGATACGGCGGACACCGTCACCGTGACGGTCGGCGAAACGAATTTTGTGTTTGATGCAGACACCTCGGAGGAATTCCGCAGCAAGTTTATCGCTCACTATTTCGGACATGACGGTGAAGGTGCGGCAACATACGGCCTTACCTGCACACTTTTCGGACACGATCTTGAATCCTCGATTATCACGGCAATAACACATAAGGTCAGCCCGACTGCACCGAGATGCCTTCGTGAAAGATACGACACGGAAGCTTGCAAGAGATGTGACTATGCAAATGCCGTTCTTATTGATGCATCATACATAAGTTGCTGCTAAAATTTTAAATTGCCGATGTGTTTTCGCACATCGGCAATTATTCGTGGGTGGGAAAAATGACAGACAAATTAACCGTCAGCCTTTTCGGACACAGAATCATCGAAGACTACATGAATGTCGAAAGCAAGCTCTATGAGCTTCTCCGCATCATAACGGAACGCGGAAAC
>JAZSPN010000101.1:0-24477 GCA_045537495.1 Acutalibacteraceae bacterium | reverse complement strand
CGAGAAAGGAAGTCAGATGCCCCTTTCTTTTGTCCGAAGCAGTACAAGGGTACGGCGAGAGGCAAAAAAAGGGGCAAGTGCATATAATATTTAACTTTAAATTAAAATCACGGCAACACAAGGTTACTCACTGAAAGCAACCATGTATTTTTGCTTTATAATTAAGTTATGCACGTTGTGACGACTTTATCGACAGTCAAAGACAGCGTGCGGATTTTCTGCACGCTGTCCGGTCGTTAAAGAGAATTATTTTACGCGGAGTTTAAAGCACTTGATTTCGAAGGGACGGATTTCGAAGTCGATGCACTTTCCGTCGAAGCCGACGGGAGAGTCGTTTCTTTCGAGAAGGTCGCTTTCGAATGCTTCTGCGATTTCCTTGAAGAAGGTGAGAGTGACATTTGCCGAAGCGCCCGTCTTTTCGACCATACGAACGATGTAGGCATCCTCGTCTTCGCACTTCTTGACTGCCTCGAGAGTAACGTTCGGAGCAGAAACGGAAATGAAGGAATCCGCCTTGGTTGCATCGGCCGAAGAATCAACATCGACGAGGCACATGGGATTGTTGAGCTCAAGACCTCTGATGAGAGTCTTTGCCTTCTTCCAGTTATCGGCATGGGGATAAAGTGAATATGTGAAGTAGTGATCACCGTAATCCGACATGGGATCGGGGTTGAGCGGGCCCTTGAGGAGAGTGACGATCATTCTCTGTTCGTCAACCTCGAAGCCGTACTTACAGTCGTTGAGAATACTCAGACCGTAGTTGTCCTCCGACATATCGATGAAGTTATGCGCGGAAACCTCGAACTTTGCCTTGTCGTACGGATTGTGACGGTAATTGCTGTTTTCTATGGTGGCATAAGCGATATCTCTCGTGTACTTCTGAGCACGGATATCTACATCGAAGCCGACCTTGAGAAGCTTCTGACGCTCCTGCCAGTTGATGAATGTATCGAAATCGATTCTGTCGAGATCGTTGTAGATGATGATGTTCTGACGTACGAAGGATTTGAGGATCTTCTTCGAGATCGTGATGCAGGTGAATACGTCGCCTCTGACGATTTTTTCCACCTTGCCGGGATCCGTATCGAATTGGATATCAACATAAGTTGCAACGATATCCCATGCGTCGTACTTGCCGGGCATATCTTCGAAGATGCGGAATACGTTACCCTTGCCTTCGAGAACTTCACGGTTGTTTGCCTTGTCGTAAAGGGATACGATTTCGGCGCTGTCATCAAGCACAAGACGGAAGCGGTCGTTTTCGATCGTGTTGCCCGAAAGAATTTCGTCTTCCTTGACATTCTTCGGCTTCGAATAGTAGACCTTGAAGCCGACGGCGGGAACGTCCTTTGCAACGAAGACGAGAACCTTATCGCCGTTGAGCTTTTCGTAGCTTTGAACGGGTACGGCGTCGCCGTTTTCGTCGAAGATTTCAACGTCCTCATAGGGAAGCTCTACCTTGGAGGTTGCCGCGGCTCCGAGTGAGTTGAAGATTGCGAAAGGCTTGCCGCCGTTTTCAATGCCCCTGATGTTCTTTGCGATGACGGAAAGAGCTTCATCTCTGACCTCTTCGCCGATAGCGATAATGTCGTCGTAAATGGCGCAAAGCTGTGAGAAAACTTCGGTGATGTGAGATCCGGGAAGCGAATCGTGGAACTGGTTGGTAAGAATCTTTATCCAGCCCTCGTTGAGCTTTTCAAGAGGATATTCATATCCGTAAAGAGATGCGATTGAAGCGTAAATTTCAGCTTCTCTGTAAAGATTTTCGCTGCGACGGTTAAGCTTTTTAAGCATCGCCTTCGTCGTGTGAACACCTCTGTGTTCTTCAAGGTAAAGCTCGTCCTTCCACACGGGGATATTGTCGTCGGTAGCGTTTGCCTTCATTCTGCCGAGTGAAGCTTCGATTGTGCTGACCTCGGTTTCGGGAAGTCCGGGGAACTTCTTGTAGCGCTTTACGTATTCAAGCATTTCGGTATCTACACCGCCGCCGCCGTCGCCCCAGCCGTAGCAGTACATGGATTCGCCGATGGTTGTTTTGTCGGTGTAACGCTGCCAGTTCATTTTGAGAGAGTCAGCCTCAACAGTGCCGATAAAGTGAGTGGGAGGAACGATTGAGAATACACGTGATCCGTCGGGACCTTCCCACCAGAAGGAGCTGTACTGCCAGGGGTTGGTATCGTTCCAGATGCCCATCTTATGTGTAACGAAATATTCGATGCCTGATTTTTTCATGATCTGAGGCATAGCCCAGCTGTTTCCGAAAACGTCGGGAAGCCAGCAGGTTTTGGGAGTTATGCCGAAGTTCTTTTCGGCATAACGTACACCGTGGAGAATCTGACGTGTGAAGGATTCACCCGAGATAAGGTTACAGTCAGGCTCAACCCACATGGCGCCGATGTATTCCCATCTGCCCTCCTTGATACGCTCTTTTACCTGTTCGAAGAGAGCGGGATAATTCTTTTTCATTTCCTCGTATGTAACTGCCGTACTCTGAGAGAAAATGAATTCGGGATACTGCTCCATAAGACGAAGCATTGTAGCGTGAGTACGTCCGACCTTACGTACATATTCACGGTATGCCCACATGAAAACGATGTCAAGATGGGAGTTGCCGATAAGGGAAAGCTTGCCGATAGATGCAAAGTCCTTGCAGTCGTAAACCTTATCTTTAAGAATCTGTTTTGCAATGCGAAGCTCTTTCTTGAACTCTTCGCCCTCGAGGTCGAAGTTTACGTGGTGGAAAGCTTCCTTGAGCGTGCTTCTGATAAGCTCACAAAGAGAAACGTCGAGAACGGGCATGAAGAGTGCATTGAACACCGCCTTGAAGTCCCAGAAAATCTCTTCGATCTCGGGATCGATGCAAGCTATAAACGAGCAGGCAAGAGTCTTCGTTTCGGGCTCATCCGAGTGCCATACGAAGTAGGATTCGATGTCGACGTCGAAATGCTCTCCGCCTTCTGCACAGTTTGAAAGAAGAATACTGTTGCGGAAGGGATCGAGTCCCTGATAGGGAACACCGTTGAGTGAAACAAGAGAGTCACCGCCGAAGTAAACGTTGAGAGAAACCTTCTGTCCCTTGAAGCGTTCGGGAATGTCGAAGGAATTCTTGAAGAATGCACTGACGCCGTTTCTGCCCCAGCGGTCGCCGACGTTAAGATCCTTCCAGCCCTCGTAGAGATATTCGTAAACGCCTACATCCTTGTAGATGCATTCACGCATTTTCCAAGGATTCATGAACTCGACATCGGTATAGATGCGCTTTTTGAGCTCCTTGATTTTGATGGCGGCAAGATCGTCGAATGAGAAGATACCTCTCTGCTTACCCTTTGTAGCATCTCGCC
Source organism: Acutalibacteraceae bacterium (assembly GCA_045537495.1). Classification (GTDB taxonomy): domain Bacteria; phylum Bacillota; class Clostridia; order Oscillospirales; family Acutalibacteraceae; genus UBA1425. The sequence continues at coordinate 21,136 of JAZSPN010000101.1, read as the reverse complement.
AGTCATTGACGTGGAATTCCATGGCGTCAATGGAAGAGATGGCTTTCAGTTCTTTTTCGGTCATAAAGTTTTATTCCTTTCATGTTATTCTGATTAACACTCTCAAAGAGTGGATAAGTCGTAGGGTGTTCTCTGGTAAACAAAATAGTTGAGCCAGTTGGAAAACAGTAATGATCCTGCTGCTCTCCATGTGATTACGGGAGATTTTTCGGGATCGTCGTCGGGGAAATAGTTGTACGGGATTTTCGGAGAAAGACCTGCATTCATGTCGCGGAAATATTCTTTCGAGAGAGTATCTCTGTCGTATTCGGAATGTCCCGTTGCATAGAAATTTCTGCACGCCATATCGGAAATGAGGTGAACACCGGCGATGTCGGAATATGACAGTATCTGCAAATCCTTGACGAGTGCAATGTCCTCTCTTCGCGTTTCGGTATGACGTGAATGAGGAACGAAATACGATTCGTCGAAGCCGCGCATGAGCGGATGGAAAAGGTCGAGCGGACGGTGAGAAAAAATGCCGGAAAGCTTTTCGCTGAGCTTGTGCTTCGGGACACCGTAGTGGTAATAGAGCCCCGCCTGAGCACCCCAGCAGATGTGGAAGGTGGAATAGACGTGGGTTTTGCTCCATTCCATGATTTCGCACAGCTCCTGCCAGTAATCGACCTCCTCAAACTCCATGAGCTCTACGGGAGCGCCTGTTATTATCATGCCGTCGAAACGGTCGTTTTTTATGTCGTCGAAGGTTTTGTAAAACGTGAGCATATGCTCTTTTGACGTATTTTTCGATTTATGTGTTGCTGTCTGCAAAAGCTCTATTTCAACCTGCAAGGGAGAGTTGCCGAGAAGACGCAGAAGCTGAGTTTCCGTTTCGATTTTTGTCGGCATGAGGTTGAGTATCACGATTTTAAGCGGACGTATATCCTGGCTGAGTGCTCTTTGCTCAGTCATGACAAAAATATTCTCTTCATCGAGCGTTTTGTGGGCAGGAAGTGAATCGGGAATTTTGATCGGCATTAAAAATACTCCAATACTTAAACATTCATTATATTATATAACTAATATGTACGGAAATCAAGCATCACTTAACAAGAAGCGTTTTGATGTTTTTGCCGTTTTCGGCATCGGAAATTGCGTTGTTGATGTCGCTTACCTTGTATTTATTGCAAAGTGAAAGAGCTGTACGCTGAATATCGGGATTTTCCGACAGGAAGGAAAGATATTTTTTGACATCGGGTACGGAATACTGTGAAGAGCCGATGATATGAAGTGCCTTGAAGGTTATCATCTGTGGCTGAATCCCGATACTGCCCGAATTGCTGTACTGACCGGGAATTAAATATATTCCGCGGTTGCGAAGAATGTCCATTCCGAGAGGGATTGCCGACGGTGCACCCGAGGCTTCGAAGCATAAATCGACGCCACCGCCGTTTTCGCCCTGCAAAAACTCCGTGATGGCTTTTGTGCCGTCTTTTGCGATGCTGAAAACCTTGTCGGCACCGAGAGAAAGTGCGGTTTTTTCGCGCTTTTCGTTTCTTCCTCCGCTTATTGCGTAAACCTTCGGGACACCCATCTTCTTTAAGTATATCAGTGCGAACATGCCGACGGGACCGAGTCCCTGAACGACGGCCGTTCTGATATTTTTGAGTGAAACGCCCGCATTTTCGGCAAGGGTAAAGGCGTGAATCGCCGTAGGTCCGGGACACGCAAAGACTGCCGCCGCCGTCGGATCGGTGTTTTCGGGGATTTTTATGAGATTTGAAAGGGGTGTGAAGTTAACCTCGGCATATCCTCCGTAAAGGAAGGGGGATTCTTCGATGCTTCCGCCGTTTGTCACCTTCATATTGATGCAGTTGGCATCGTCGCCGCTTTTGCAGAGAACACACTCACCGCAAGGCACGGCGATGTCGGCGATAACGTTATCTCCGACGGAAAGTGAGTATTTTTTTCCTTCCTCTTCGTCGAGGTCGGTGATTTTTCCGACGAATTCATGACCGAGAACGGTCGGCGGATCTATTGAGAGCTTGCCGTTGTGAAAATGAAGGTCCGTTCCGCAGATACCGCTGGCGATAAGTTCGGCTCTTGCGTAACCTTTCGGTGCTTTTACCACATCGAATTCGCGTACTTCGAAATCTTTTAAAACTCCCGTGAAAACGGCCGCTTTTGCTTTCATGTTATTTCCTCCTCAGGCTTCTGTTCTTACAGTAAAATATTTTGAAAACTCATTTTCCGTGTCGGCGATGACACTCTTTTCGGGCGGTTTTGTATCCTTGTAGACGTAAGGCTTGCCCATGGCTTCGTATTTTCCGCTTCCCGTTCTGTGAAACGGAAGAAGATCGACGTTTTTCACACCGATTTCACGCAGAATGATGGCGGTCTTCCTGACGGATTCTTCGTCGGTGTTGAAATCGGGTATCAAAGGGATTCTTATGCGCACATTCATTCCGTCGGAAATGAGTCTTTTTATGTTGTCGGTGATAAGTGAGAGGTTACCGCCGATTTTTTTGTATTTTTCGGGAAACGGTGTTTTGAAATCGAAAAGATAACAGTCGGTGAACGGATTCATTTTCCGAAATTCACCGTACGGAACGCATCCCGCCGTATCGACGAATACGGATACGCCCTCCTCGTGAAGAGCTTCGGCAAGAAGCGCGGCTTTGTCGGCGGAAAGCATGACTTCACCGCCGCTCAGAGTAACACCGCCGCCGCTTTCCTCGTAAAAGTCCCTGTCTTCAAGCACTTCGCGAAGCACCTCTTCGACAGTTAATTCTTTTCCGCACGTTTCCGTTTTACCAAGGTGCGGATAGGAGAGCAGAGTTTTTCCGAAAGGTATCGTTTCGGGATTGTGACACCACGGACAGCGAAGGTTACAGCCCTTGAAAAAGACCGTCGTGCGGATTCCCGGACCGTCACCTACCGAAAAATGCTGTATGTTGGCAATATTGAGAATCATTACATCACCTGTCAATGCTGTGTGCGGCTGAGAATATCAAGCTGTACCTCTTTGGCAAGACGTACATAGTAATCGGAAAAGCCCGATACTCTGACAACAAGATTTCCGTGCTTTTCGGGGTGCTCCATGGCATCGAGAAGCGTTTCCTTCGACGTTGCGTTTATCTGGATTTCCTGACCGCCTTTTTTGAAATACGTTTTTATGAGCGAAAGAAGCTTCATGCGGTTTTCTTTGCAGAACATTGACGGGGAGAATTTCTGATTGATAACCGTACCGCACGCTGCCTTGGTGTAGTCGGGCTTGGTGACGGAATTGAGTGTCGTCGTGGCACCCTTGACGTCACGTCCGTAGGTGGGCGATGCGGCATCGGACAACGGCTCTCCCTGAAGTCTGCCGTCGGGAGTTGCCGCAATCTGTTTTCCCGCATAAATATTCTGAACGTTTGCCGCCATCGCGACGTAGATGTAACCGCCGTCGCGTGTTCTGTAATTTTTGAAAAGTGAGCTGAGGTAATCGAGAAACCATACGGCGTACTTGTCGGCAAAATCGTCGTTGTTGCCGTATTTCGGAGCATCGAGAAGAAGCTCTCGAAGCTCTTCGTAGCCTTCGAAATTGCAACGGAGTGCATCGCGAAGCTCTGAAACAGTAGCCTTTTTGTCGGTGAAGATAACCTTTTCGACGGCGGACAGAGAATCTGCAACCGTGCCTACCCCCATGAGTACGGCGCCGTGCACAGACGGATAACGGCTTCCGCCGTTGTTGATGTCGAGTCCTCTTCCGATGCAGTCGTGGCAGAAGCATGAAAGGAAAGGCTCGGGAAAATGTTCCTGATTTATTCTGTTGTTACGTGCCTCAAATTCGGCGCAGTAATGCGATACACCGTGCTCGAGTTGCTTTTCGAAGCGGTTCATGAATTCCTTCATGTCCGTTATTTCTTCAACGTCGCCCGTATCAATCGACACGGTGTTTCCGAATTCGCTGATTCCGTTATTCAGGAGATAGTCGAAGAATCTCGGAGTGTCGAAACGTCCGTCGGACCACGGCGGCTGCATCCCCGTTATGAAGTTTTCGATACAGCCGACCATGGAATAGTTGCATATATCTTCCTTTTCGTAGCCGTATGCCGAGAGAGCCGCCATATTGATTTTGTCGCTCATAAGAGCGGGATAACCGAGTCCCGTGCCGATGCTGTCGATTGAGGCAAGAAGGAATTCGTCGGGAGTTTTTTCGGATATTCTTGCGGAAAGATTCGGTCCCGGAATGTTACATTCTTTTACGGCATCGATTATGCAGTAGCTCAATTCGTTGACGGTGCAGTTTCCGTCGGTATCTGTACCGCCGATACAGATGTTTACGACGTCGGAGCTTTCAATTTTTGCAAAGACGTTTTTGAGAAGAGAGGTGGCCTTCTCTTTGGTGAGAGTTTTGTTTTCGATATCTTTTTTATAAAACGGATAGAGATACATATCCATTCTGCCGAGTGCCATGGCGTAGCGTTCTTCGAGGAGAAATGCGGTGTGGCAAAGCCATATGAGCTGTAATGCCTCGGCGAAGGTTTCGGGCCGTCTTTTCGTCAGGGCTTCGCAGTTTTTTTCGATGAAGGAGAGCTTTTCGCGGTCGTAATCGGGGTTATCTCTCAAAGAAATTGCAAGAAGCCGGTAATTGTCAATCATCCGAACGAACGCATGAAGAGTTATCTTCATCGCTCTGAGAGTTGTGAGCCTGCCGTCGTCATCGGCATGGTTTTTTTCGGATTCATCTATTTCCGACAAAAGCCCCGTTATACCGACATTCACAACGTGGGGATATGACGGTGAATAGTGATCACAGTTGGTGATAAAGCTTCTTTTACCGAATTCATTTACGGTTTTTGAAATGTTTTTCAGAAGTTTTTCACTTACATCCGTGTACAAGCCCTTCGTACTGCCGACGATGAGGTCGTTTTTGTATATGTAAGGTTTCGTTTCGGTGAAAAGTGATTCGATCGCGCGTGCACGCATTATCGGTATCGGCTCATTCAGACTGTTGAGATAACCCTTGTATCTGAAATAATCGGGGGAGCGCAGGCCCTTTGTCGGCTCGCAGAATTCTTTTCGGAGTTCTTTTGTACTCATTTATTCACTCTCCTTACGAAGGACGGTTCCCGAAAGTGTTCCGAGTCTTTCGAGTCCTTTTGCGTTGAAATGACCTTCTGCATACGGGTTTATGTAAAAAGGATCTTTGCTCATGTTGGCGGCGGCTTCCGTCAGCATCAGAAAATCGCCGTTTTCTTTGCATATTTCGCTCTGGGCGTTTATTATTTCATCATCACGTTTGTCGTTCGTGAAGTGTCCGACACGTATGATGCCGAATCTGTCGATGCCGATGTCGGATTTAAGAGAGGAGTTAAGTTTTGTGAGTCTTTCTTTGTAGTATTCCTTGCTTCTGCCTTCGAGTGCATCGCTCTCGCCCTGAAGCCAGACAAAAAATATTTTACGCACGGAGTATTCTTTTTCGATGTGCCTTTTGGCGGAAAGCACCTTTTTGAGCATGACTTCATAATTGCGTGTTCCGAAAAGCCACTGACTGATCGTTGTGCTTCCCTTGGCACAGTGAACGGCTAAAACGTGTCTGTCGCTGCCGTTTATGTATGCGCGGCAGAATGACGGCACAAGGTTCGTATTGCCGAAACACGAAGCACCGAGCGCGTGGTCCGACAGCCAATTTGAAAGATCGCCGTTTTTTTCGAACGGAGGATATCCGCCGCTGCCGTCGTAACGGATATTTTCGCCGACGGGATCGGCAAGGCATTTCTTCGAGTCGGAAAGAAACAGGTATTCAAAGGCATTCTCGACGGGATCGTTTGAAAGAAGAGTTTCCGTCTGGCCCTGCATATTGCTCTGTCCGCTGAAAACGATAATATCGATGCTGTTCATTTTTAGCACCTCTTGTGTTAGTTATATAAATTCAGTATAACATATTAATTTGCACTTTTCCACAAATAAATGTAATCTTTTTTTAAAAAACTGTGAAATAAAACCGCGATTTCTTGACAATTAACGGTAACGATTTTATAATTGATAATAGGAGATGATTTGCCATGAAACGGTTTACGGCATTTTTTATGACGGCTGTATGTATATTTCTGATGTCGGCCTGCAAGGCGGAAACGTCGATTAGCGAAAATGAAAATTTACCCGTTCAGACGACAATAGCGCCCGAAGGTGCCGTTTCGCCCGAACACAAGACGGTGCGCCTTTCCGTTTGCGAAGCCATCGGAAATTCCGGCTTTATGAAAAAGCTGGAGAGGGCTTTCGAGGAGGACACGGACTACCTTCTCGAAGTATCGTCGAACAGCAACAGTACGGCGGTTTCTGTTGCCGAGGCGGGAAAAGCGGATCTTTTGTGGATTCTTTCGTCAACCGCATCGAAGCGTTTTGTTTCGGCGGGCTACGGAATGTCGGGTGAAGACATAATCAGTGATTGCTACGTGCTTGCGGGACCGTCAGACGATCCCGCCGACGTCGGAAGCTGTACGACTCTCTCCGAAGCCTTTGCACTCATTTGCGAAGAAGGCACGGCAGGCTTCGTGTCGAGAGGCGATGAGAGTGACATCTGCATGACGGAAAAAAGCATTCTGGCACGGGAGGGATACGTTGTCGGAAGCGGTAATTCGTGGTACTTCAATGCGAATACGGGTATGGCTTCGTCACTCGTAAAGGCGGACAACAGAGGATCGTATATCCTGACGGAAAAAGAAACGTTCCTGATGTTGCAGGACGAGCTTGAAATTGAAATTCTTATCGAATGTGAGGATACAAAGAATATTTATACCCTGATTGATGTCAGCGGCGAAATGTTTGAAAATATCAATACGGAGGGTGCAAAAGCTTTCAGAAGCTGGCTTCAGGGCGAAAATGCCGTAAAGCTTATCGAAGAATACGGTGTCGGTGAATACGGAAGTGAAATTTTCAAGAGGTGTTTGTGATGACGGAAAATATGAAATTTACGCTTGTTCCTGAGGAAAACTATGAGGCGGTAATGACGGAAACGGTTGAGCCGTTTCTCAGAAATCTTCGTACCGACGGCTTTATGAAGCTTTCCGACGGCAGACGGATTCATTATGAATACTATATTACGGAAAATGCGAAGGCAAGCGTGGTTATCGTACACGGATATACCGAAATGGCGGAGAAATTCCGTGAAATGATGTACTACTTTATCCTCGGAGGATACAGTGTTTTTGCGCTTGACCATATGGGACACGGCTATTCGTCGAGGCAAACGGACGATCCGAATCTTGCGCATATCGAGTCGTTTGATATGTACGCAGACGATCTTAATTTATTTGTTGAAAAGGTGGTAAAGCCGAATTCCGACGGTTTACCTTTGCATATTTTCTCCCATTCGATGGGAGGAGCGATATCGGTTCTTCATATGCAGAGATACCGTGGTGTTTTCGAAAAGGCGATACTGTCGGCACCGATGATAATGCCGAAGACGGCGGGTATTCCGCAGAGTATAACGAAAATCATGACGGATTTCTTCACCCTTATCGGAAAAGGCGGAGAGATGGTTTTTACGGAGCATCCGTTCAATCCCGACAGAACGTATCTTGAAAGCGGAGATACGAGCAAGGCGAGATTCGACTATGTTCACGGGATACGAAAAAAGCACGTCGAGTATCAGACGTGTGCGACGACGTACCGCTGGCTGTCGGAAGCACTCAGAATTTCAAAAGAGCTCAGAAACAAAAAGAAATGCGAAAAGATTACGTCGGAGATACTTCTCTTTCAGGCGGAAAATGATTCGATGGTAGAGCCGGTTGCACAGGAGAAGTTTATATCTTCGGTAAAGAAGGCAAGACTTGTAAAGGTTATGAATACAAAGCATGAGCTGTATCTCAGCGAAGACGATGTTATGGAGAAATATCTCCGTATGATTTTTGATTTTTTGGAAGAATAAGAAGGGGACAAAATGAAAAGAGCTATCGTCATAGAGGGCGGAGCGTTAAGAGGGGTACATACATCGGGTGTACTTGATACGTTGATGAAATATGATATTTTCTTTCCGTACGTTATAGGCGTGTCGGCGGGAGCGCTCAATGCGTTCAATTATGTTTCAAGACAGCCGGGACGTTCGGCGAGAGTTAATCTTCAATACATTCGCGACGACAGATATTTCAATCTTCGTAACATACCGAAGCAGGACGAAAGTGCATTCAACTTTGATTTCATGTTCAACGGCATTACGGCGGAGATACCGTTTGATTTCGATACGTTTTACGATCCGTCGCAGGAGTTTTTAATCGTTGCAACCGATGTTGCCGACGGGAAACCGCTGTATTTCAAAAAGTCGTCGTGCGAAAACATTTTCAGGGCGGGGGCGGCATCGGCGAGTCTGCCGTTCATTTCGCCTCCCGTGGAGCTTGAGGGACACCGTTGTATTGACGGAGGCGTGGCGGATCCCATACCTGTTCTGAAAGCGATTGAGGACGGAAACGACAAGGTGGTTGTTGTTCTGACGAGGCACAGGGGCTTCAGAAAAAAGCCTATGCCCAAGGCGGAAAAAGAGGCGGCGAAGCGGCTTTACAAGGACAGCCCCGAAATGCTGAAAACGGCACTGAGCAACAATGAACGTTACAATGAAACACTTGATCTTGTAGACCGTCTTGAGGACGAGGGACGTATATTCGTAATACGTCCGAGCAGTGAAATTGACATTTCTTTCCTTGAAAGAGATACGGATAATCTCGGTGAGCTGTACAGAGAGGGACTTCGTGACGGGGAAGCCGCGCTGGAGTCCTTGTGCGAATACTTAGAGATTGAGGACAGCGAGATTATGGCGGCAAACCGCAGGGCGGGAAGAATCAATGTCGGAAACTATGTTTCACGGCAGTCTGTTATGAAGCTGCTGAACGATGTGACGGATAACGGCCCGAGGCTTACGGGAAACGAGGCTCACGGAAAGCTTACGGAAAGCATTATACATGAGATAAAAAAGAGCGGACTTTGCGCGTACACCGATCCGTATGTTTTTACAAGGACACGGCAAAAGCGCTGTGAGTTAAAGCTGATGCTTCCGTCGGGAGATATTGATTTTGAGGCGGTACCGCTTCCGAATTCGGGATATACCGAGAAGGCGGTGACGGCACCGCTCAGTTTTCTCGATGACAACAAGAGCTATAAATTTCTCAATTCGAGAGGAAAAATAGCCGTCATATCTTTCGACGAAGAGGATATACAGTCGGGCATGATGAAAAATACGGTATGCTCAGACGGAGCGACAGTCGAAAAGAGCTTCGGAAAAACGGAGAATACTTCTTTCGGTTTTTTAAAGCTGGCGAAGCTTGCGGGAGTAAAGGGGCTTATCTGTATATGGAACGGTCGGCGTGACAGAATTTTTGCATCGACGGTGCCTCCCGTTTTCAGCGAAACGGATATTCCCGCCGTGTGGATATCGAAAGAGGACGGCGAAAGGCTGTCGGTTTTAAGGTCGTTGAGGCAGGTGTCGGATGCGTCGCTTTTTGTCGAAGCGGAAAAGCTTGAATACGAAACGGCACAGACCGTTTACTGTATGATAAAAGGTGAAAATGCAGGCGAATCGGTTATTGTCGGAACACACACCGACGGAACGGATTTCGTTGACGAAAACGGTTTTGCGGGAGTACTTTCGCTGATACGCTGTCTGAAAGAAAAGAAGCTTCACAGAACGCATATTTTTGTTTTTGCGGCAGGAAGACTTGTTCTGCCCGTGCCGAGGACTCCGACGGCATCGGAGGGCGGTGCGATTGAAAAGTGGCTTTTGTCGCATCCCGATTTGTGGGACGGTAAAAACGGTCACATGAAAGCCGTTGCTGCGGTGACGTTTGAGCATATGGGACTTCCCGAGGACATTGTTTTTTCTTCCAACACGGCAACGGACGAAGCGTATCTTCTGTCTGTCGGCAACAGAGAAAATGCAAAGTATACTCTTATCAGGTCGGGAAACATTGTTTTCGGCGAGGGACAGCCTCTCAATCATGAGGGAATACCGACGGTTGCCTTCAACGGTGACTGCATATCGGGAGATTTCAGCATAGATCGTATGCTGGACCAGATACAGACGGCACTTGACTGTCTTACATTTTTTGAAGATATACCGAAAGAGGCTATCGGAAAGAGCGAAAAGCCGTCGATTCTGTCGGCGGTGGTGTCCGATATCCGAACGGAGGGGAAAAATGATGGAAACGGTAAAAAGAATAGAGAACAGTAAAATCATCGCAAAGCTGTTCGGAATTGAAAAGGACAGAATTGTTCCCGTTGTAAAGGCACTCGTTGACGGCGGTATCGACTGTGTGGAGATACCGTTCGATCCGAAGGGCATAATCGACGACAGGGACGTTGCCGACGAAATACTGACGGTGTCGGGCTTTTTCGGGGACAGAGTATGTGTCGGAGCGGGAAGCGTCACCGATGAGGGAAAGGTGCAGCTGGCATCGTCGGCATCGGCGGATTTCATTTTGTGTGCGAATACGGACGGCGAGGTTATAAAAAAGGCGAAATCGCTGTCACTCACGGTTATTGCGGGAGCGTTTACTCCGAGCGAAATCATGACGGCGAACAGACTGTCGGCGGATATTGTCAATATTTTTCCCGCGTCGTTTTTCGGAACGGAATACGTTGAAGAGATCATGAGAGAGCTTCCCGGGCTTAAAATGACAGTCAGCGGAGGAATCAGTGTCTGGAACATGAGGGCGTTTCTCGATTGCGGCTGCATAGGTGCCGAGGTCGGAGGGAAGCTTGTGTCGGAAGCGTACAAGAATAACTGTGATTTCGATATCATTACACAGACGGCGCTTGCTTACAGAGGAATTGCCGATAACGTGAGGAGATTACCATGATTAAAAGGAATAATACGCTTTCTCTTGACGGCGAATGGAAATTTATGCTTGACAGGGACGACAGCGGCGGAGAAAAGGGGTATATGTCGGTCGGTTGCGATACCGCAAACTGGCGTACCGCCGATGTTCCGTGTACCTTCGAAAATGCCGCACAGGAGTGTACGGGTTACAGAGGAACGGTGTGGTTTCGCAAGGAATTTTTGTACGACAGGGATGAAGAGGAGCTGTTGTGGCTTCAGTTTATGGCGGTAAATTACCGTGCCGACGTTTATTTGAACGGATATCAGGTCGGCACCCACATCGGAGGATACATGCCGTTCAGATTCGAGATTTCAAAGTATCTGAATGAAGAGGGAGAGAATCTTCTTTGTGTCCGTGTAAACGGCAGGGTGACTCACGGAATGCTGCCTCCTTCTCATTTCTGGAGAGGTCACGGAGGAATCATACGAAGCGTTATGCTTTATTCGACGCCGTCGGTGTTCGTTGAAAATGTCAGAACGGTAAAAAGGGGCGACAGGCTTTTTGTCACAACCGCCGTCAACAACATGACGGATGAAACGCAGGGTGTCAGTGTCGTTCATACGTGCTTCGAAACGGATGAAAGCATCAGTGATTTCGTGACGGTTGAGCCTATGTCGGAGGCGGTAAGCGAGGTTTCGTTCCCGATTGACGGATTCTCGTTGTGGGATACGGAAAATCCCGTTCTTTACACTCTTGACACAAGGCTTGCATCGGGTGACGGAAACGATGCCGTTACCGAATATTTCGGTGTTCGCGATGTTGAAGCGCGTGACGGAAGGATTTTCCTCAACGGCAGGGAGATAACTCTTCGGGGAGTCAACCGTCACGAGGATTCTCCCGTAAAGAATCTTTCGACCGACTGTGAAAATTCCGAAAGAGATTTCACTCTCATAAAGGAAATGAATATGAATTTCGTCAGATTCTGTCATTATCCGCACAGCGAAGAAGAGCTTTATATGTGCGACAGACTGGGACTTCTCGTGCTCAGCGAAATACCGCTTAACGCGACGATGGTAAAGATTGAGGAGTACGACGAAGTCGGAACGAGAAAGTCGCTGGATCAGCTTTACGTCAATGCAAAGACGGCACTTTCCTCCATGATCGGGAATTATTTCAACCACCCGAGCATAATATTCTGGTCGGTCAGCAACGAAACGGAGGAACGTGAAAAGATTATCCGCCTGATGAACGATTCTCTTATCCGTTATGCAAAGAAGCTTGATCCGTCGAGATTCTGTGTGCACGTATCTCAGGGCTGTCACTGGGACGGAACGTTCGACATTGAGGATCCGCTTTTTACGTATGACGATGTTATATGTGTAAATTCGTATGTCACGATGGAATACTTCGGAAAAGCGGTACGTGACGGTGAGGCACGGCACGCAAGGGAATTCTGGGACAGAAATCTTGAAAAGCTTTCGAGGCTCTATCCCGGAAAACCGATAGTCGTAACCGAATTCGGATATCCCACGTCAAAAATCCGTGACGGCATAAACGATGAAGAAATGCAGATTCGTGTCATAAATAACGACATCGACGCCATGGAAACGAGTGTTGCGGGCTATGCGATATGGCATTTTGCCGACCACGCATGGGAAATTTCAAAGGACGGTCGTGTGTTTTTCGGAGCGAATATAAGTCCCTACGGACTGTACACAAGGGACAGAAAAGAAAAACCGTCGGCTTCCTTTGTGAGAGAAAAATTCGGAAAGCTTAAAGAAAAGCTTGACAAATAAAAATCAGATGTTATAATTTCTGTGTAAACAGGGGTGCCGAATGAAGTTCGGCTGAGATTCAGGCCTTATGTCTGTAACCCTTTGAACCTGTTGGATAATGCCAGCGTAGGGAACATATGACGAGGTGTTTTTATGTGCCGCCGGCGGAAGCCGACGGCATTTTGTCGTTCTTCCGCCAAATGCGAATGACACTGTCCTTTCAGGCTCAGAACAAAAAGAAAGGACGATGTAAAAATGAAAAAAACTGCATGGAAACTGAAAGACGTGATACTTATGGCCGTTTTCGGCGTAGTGTTTGCCGCTGTCTATCTGGCGGTATTCTACGGCGGAACGGCCATTTCTGCCGCACTGACACCGTTCGGTCTGGCTTCTTTCGGATTCGAGGTGATTTACGGTATCTGGTTTATGGCGGCGACTCTCGCGGCATATATTCTCAGAAAACCCGGTGTCGCTTTGATTACCGAGGTGCTTGCTGCCGCGGTTGAACTGCTTATGGGAAATTCGGGCGGTATCACGGTAGTGCTTACGGGATTCATTCAGGGACTCGGTGCGGAGCTTGTATTCATGATGTTCCGCTACAAAAAATGGGATTTTCTCTCCATGAGTCTTGCGGGAATGCTGTCGGCACTGTTCATATTCTGCTATGAGCTGTATTTCCTCAACTACTATCTTCTGTCACCGTACATTCTCTTGTTACAGCTTCTCGTGAGATTCATAAGCGCAACGGTGTTCTCGGGATTCATTGCAAAGAAAACGGGTGATGCACTCATAAGAACAGGCATGCTCAGATCCTATGAAGCGGGAAAAAATGTCGGTGTCGGAAAAGTTTACGAATCGGAGGATGATGAAGAATGACAAAGCTTCGCATAGTGCTTGACTGGTTCCCGAACACAAATCACACGGGAATTCTGCTTGCCGAGAAAAACGGTTGGTTCGAGGAAAACGGTGTTTCCGTCGAAATTGAAGGCGAGGTCCACGGCAACATGGAGCTTCACGGTGCAGACCTCATATGCGGACCTCAGATCGCCATGATGGAATGTATGAAAAAGGGCGTCGGCATGACGGCGATTGCCACCTTTACGCAAAAATGCGATTCGGGAATCGTTTCGCTGAAAGAGGCGGGCATAACGCGTCCGCGCGAGCTTGAAGGAAAAAGGCTTACGCACTGGAAGGAAGAATGGTTTCACAGGTCGATAGGCAGACTCGTCGGAAACGACGGCGGCGATTACGAAAAAGTAAACCTCGTCTGCCTCGACGTGGGCGATATCGTGTCAACACTCGGTACCGTGGCGGATGCAACATGGGTATACGCAAACTGGGAGAACGAAGAGCTTATCGAAGCGGGAAAAGAAATCAATTATTTCAATCTCGGCGATATCGACAGCGTTTTCGACTTCTGTGCACCTGCAATTGCGGCAACACACGATGCGCTGAAGAACAAAGCCGATGCAATAAAGGTATTTCTCAAGGAGGCGGACAGAGGCTACCGTTTCGCGGCGGAAAATCCGAGTGAAGCCGTGCTGTCGGTCAGGGAATATATGCCGAAGGGCTGTTCCGACGGGATGCTGATAAGAAGTCAGAAGCATCTTGCCCCCATATTGCTTGATGCAAACGGTCGATGGGGACGGATTGATCCCGTCAGATGGAACAGAATGGCGGAGTATCTGATTGAGTGCGGTATTCTTGAAGGCAGATTCGACGGAGAATTCACAAATGAGTATTTTGTTTGAGGATTTAAGCTTTTCATATTTTGATGACGGAGAAAATACCGTAAACCGCTTCAATGCACGTTTCGAAAAGGACAGGATAAGCGTTATAACGGGTAATTCGGGCGAAGGAAAATCGACTCTTCTTCTTCTCGGAGCGGGAATTTATCCGTCCGAGGGCGGAGTTGTTCGAAGCGGAAAGGTCACGGCAGAGGGCAGAGATATCGGAAAAATGCTTCCCTTTGAAAGGTGCAGAACGGTGGGGATTATGTTTCAGAATCCCGATCTGCAATTCTGCTGTGATACCGTGAGAAATGAGCTTATTTTCTGTCTTGAAAACATAGATACACCGATTTCGGAATTTGAAACGAAAATCGGAAAAGCACTGGAATTTTGCGAAATAACACATCTCGAAAACAGACAGCTTAACACCCTGTCGGGCGGTGAAAAACAGAAAGCGGCACTGGCGTGTCTTTATGCCATGGAAAGCGAATGGCTGCTTCTCGATGAGCCGTTTGCCAACATCGACAGCGAGTCGGCACGGATGCTTTCTCAAAAGCTCTGCACTCTTCACGAAGAAAAGGGTGTCGGGATTCTGTGTGCGGATCACCGTCTTGATTACTGGGAGGGTGTATGCGACGATGTGTATGTTTACGAAAACGGTCAGCTTCGCGAAAAGGATTTTTTGAAAGAGGAGAGCCTTGATGTCGTTGCGCCGGAAAGAAAAATCGGCGAAACCGCTCTGACGGTAGAAAACGTGTCGGTGTCCTTCGGAGAAAAGCAGGTGTTGAAGAACGTCTGTGCTTCCTTTAAAAGCGGAGAAATATGTGCAATAACGGGAGAAAGCGGAAGCGGAAAAACGGCACTGCTGTCCTCGATATGCGGTGCGGTCAGGCACAAGGGAAAGGTCGTTTTCAGAAAAGGGAGAAAAACCGTAACGGGAATTATCATGCAGAATCCGCAGGATCAGTTTACGTCGGACACGGTGAAGGGAGAAATACTTCTTTCGCTCAGAAAAGATCCGCATAAAGAGGAAAAGGCGAAGAAAATTCTGAAGGACGCGAAGCTGTGGCGATACAGAGATGTATCGCCCTATATGCTCAGTCAGGGACAGCAAAGAAGACTCGGCGCCGTATCGCTATGCGTGTATAAATGCGATGTTCTTCTGTGCGATGAGCCGACGTATGCGCAGGACAAAGAAAATGCGGCCGCGATAATGAAAGCGATATGTCAGACTGCCGCGGAAAACGGCACCGCCGTAATTTTTACTTCTCACGACAAAACACTCGTGAGTGCATTTGCAGACAGAATTTTTGAGGTGAAGGACGGTGAACTTCGTGAAAAAACTGAATCCTTCGGTTAAGACGGTAACGTTGATTCTTCTGACACTCGAGCTTGCGGTTTTAAAAAATTACATTCTGAATTTTTCCGTTTTCGCACTCAGCATAATTGCCGTTTTGATTTCGTCGAAAGAGAATTTCAAAAAATGTGTCTTAATGCTGATACCGATTGCCGTCGCCTCTCTCGGAATGTTCTTTGCGGGAATGGGCTTTTCTTCGGGAAACGGGTTGCCCGTCAGCGAAAAAATGATGCTGCTTTCCGACACGAGGATTGTCAGTGCACTGATTCTGTCGAGCCGTGTGCTTGCGTTTTCGGGCGTGATTATTCTGTTCGGCTTCACAACCGACAGAGTGGGGCTTATCCGATCGCTGAACGTGACCTTCAGGCTGCCGAATGTTTTTTCGTACGGACTTCTTTCGGCATACGGAATTTTCCCGTGCGTAATGAAGGAGTACAAGAGTGTCATGCGGTCTTTCAAAAATAAAAGAATCCGCGTGTTTCCCGTGTCGCCCAAGGTGTTAAAGCCCGTTCTGATAAAAGCGGTGCGCTGGTCGGAGGCTCTTTCCGTTGCAATGGTATCGAAGGGCTTCACTCCCGAAAAAAAACGGACCTCCTACTCTGTTCCGAAAATCGGAATATCCGACTGCATCTTCGCCGTCGTCTGTGTGACGGCACCTCTGATTGTGAACTTTTTGTTAAATTAACCGTTTTTGCTTGACAAACGAACATTTGTTCGTTAAAATATATAACGAGAGCAAAACACGGCGAAAGTCGGATAAACAAAATTTTATAATACGGCTCAAAAGATATCATCGGTATTTTTTCAGCCACGGAAGAGGGGGTAACCCCTCTTCTTGAATTTTCAGGAGGTGTTTAAGGTGACTCCACGAGTCATTCTGGAAAAAGCAAAAAGCTTCCTCGGCACTACGGAAAAGCCGTCGGGAAGCAACAACGTAATTTTCAATACTCATTTTTACGGCAGAGAAGTAAACGGAAGTTCTTATGCTTGGTGTTGCGTATTTGTCTGGGATATCTTCCGTCTTTGCGGCGCATCCTCACTGTTTTACAACGGAGAGAAGACGGCGTACTGTCCGAATCTTCAGGTATGGGCAAAGGAAAAAAGACTGTCCGTTGACAAAACGGAGGGCAGAGAGGGCGACATTATACTTTTTGACTGGAACGGCAATATGCTGGCGGATCACGTGGGAATTATCGAAAAGAAGAATTCCGACGGTACATATACGACGATAGAGGGAAATACTTCTCTGACAAGCAACGATAACGGCGGATGCGTCATGAGAAGAGTGAGAAAGCTTTCCGAAGTATTATGTGTCATCCGTCCCGAATATGAAAATGACTTTTCTTTACGGAAATACAAAAACAAAACGGGAAAAGCCTTGCCCGTTTATGCCGATACGCTTCTTTGTGTAAAGATAGGCGTTCTCAACAAGGATGCGGATTGCAACAGCCTCGGCGAATTCGAGGGCAGGGCGATACTGCTTTACAGAAATCTTTCGACGGGGGTTTACAAGATCGGCTTTACGGACAGAACGGAGGGACTCTATGAGTGAAGTCACGGCAACGGTGATTGTCGGAATTCTGTCGCTTATCGGGACTCTCGGGGGAACTCTCGGCGGTATCCTTGCGAGCAACAAGCTGACGAATTACAGAATATCGCAGCTTGAAGAAAAGGTGTCGAAGCACAACAGCCTCATCGAGAGAACGTACCGTATCGAAGAAGAAATTGCGGTGCAGGGACAGAAAATCAAGGTTATAGATCACAGAATTGAGGATCTTGAACACAGAAAGGAAAATTGAAATGAATGAGATTTTAACAGCGTTAATTACATTACTTGCGGGACTTGTAACCGCATTTCTTATCCCGTATCTGAAAGCAAAGCTTTCGGAAAAACAGCAGGCGGTGCTGATGACGCTTATCGAAATTGCGGTAAATGCCGCCGAACAGCTTTTCAAAGGCGAAGAAAAAAGCGGAGAGCGAAAGCTTCTGTTTGTAAGAGAATTTCTGAAAGCACAGGGTATCGCAAATACCGAAAAGACGGACGGCATGATTGAAAGTGCTGTTTATAAAATGACGAAAGGAAATTGATGAATGGAAAAAGTCCTTTACAAAGTTGTACTCAACGTAAAGATGGGCGGAAGCCAGCAGAGAATATGCGGATTCCGCACGGAGGAAAGCTCATCGCGTGAAATAGAAATAACTCTCATCGAGGACAGCGATATGCTGTATATCGGTAACGAAAATTCTGTTTTTGTTTACGGCGAAAAAAGCGACGGAACGACCTTTATGCAGTCGTGCAAGGCGGTTGACGGAAAGATAATATTCGTTCCGCTGTCGGGAGTATACTCCGCAGAGGGTGATGTAAAATGTCAGGTCCAGGTGCTTTCGCCGGACGGAGAAATTCTTTACTCACCGTCATTTACAGTGGAAGTCGGCGGAAATCTCAGAAACAGTGAAGCCGTTGAGAGCCGTGATGAGTTTACGGCACTTGACGAGGCGCTGAGAGATCTTGTGACGCTGTATCCTCTGACGGAAGCGGATACGGAAACTCTCAAAAAGCTCAGTGATTCGGACGGAACACTGCTTTATGACGGAAAACCGCTGTATTCGGGCACTTCTTCGGGCGGTACGGGAGGAGTATCCGATGTATACGTAAACGGAAAGTCGGTCGTCAGAAACTCGGTTGCGCAAATCGAGGTCCCGACCGATTACGCCACCAAGGAGTACGTGAAAAATGCCGTGGAAGCCGTCGAGTCGGGCGAGGGAGCAAATCCGCTTGAAGGAAAGATTGTTTCACTGATGGGCGACAGCATTTCATCATACGAGGGAACGGTGCCCGTTGCCGACGGAGTTAATCTGTCGCACGGAAAAGGATATCCCATGGGCGACGTTGATTCTCTCGATAAAATATGGTGGAAGCGAGTTCTCGATGCACTCGGCATGAAGCTCGGAATCAACGAAAGCTGGGACGGCACGTGTGTCTGCAATTCGTCCGAAACGGACGATGTCACGATGCGAATGGGACCGAAGATAACCATGAGCGGCATGACACGCATAGAGAATCTCGGCTCAAACGGAACACCGGATATCATACTGTTTTACGGCGGAACAAACGATGTGGGCAGACTTCACAACGAAAACCGTGATTTTAAGATTTCACTCGGAGAGTTTAATTCCGCCGAGGACTACAAAACGGTCGATACCGAAACGGTTAAGATATCGGATTTTGCATCGGCATACAGAACGGCAATTATGAGAATGCAGTATCTTTACCCGACGGCACAGATAGTGGCGATTCTGCCGTCATTTTCGGGGGATTCCGAGTATTACACGAATGCAGAGCTTAATTCCCTGATCGAAACGGCAAAGAGTATCTGTGATTACTTCGGAGTCATGTACATCGACCTTCGCAGAATCGGAGTTACGGTATCCAACTGGAAGGATTATTACATCATTGACGGAGGACATTACACCGTGCATCCGAACGAAAAGGGAATGAAGCTCATCGGAGATCATGTGGCGAAATTCCTCAGCGAAAACTGCCTTGTGACGGCGGGCGAGAATATAACGCACAAGGTGATTCACCTGACTAATGGAGAGGTGACGGCGGACAAGTCGTTTTATAAGAGCGTCAGTGAAGGTGCTTCGTTCAGCGAAAGCATAAAAACGGCAGACAATTACGAAATTGACTGCATCACCGTTGAAATGGGAGATGAGGACATTACCGACACGGCGTATGCCGACGGCAGAATTACGGTTGAAAATGTCAGCGGAGAACTGAAAATTTCGATAAAAGCTGTTGAAATGCAGAAATTTGTCGTAGAGAACAGTTTGACGAATACAAAGATAGACAATGAAGCGGTATTCGTTTACAACGGAAAGAGCTATACATCGACTCTTACGGCGGACAGCGGATACAAGATAGTGTCGGTAACCGTAACGATGAACGGCGAGGACATCACGGAAGAGGTCTGGGCAAACGGAATTATCAATATTCCGTCGGTAAACGGTGATGTCCTTATAACTGCCGTGTCGGAAGAGCTTTCAACATTTACCGTAACGAAGCTTTATGATGAGGTAACCGATTCGAACGGGTTGCAGCTTGTCAGAGAATATGACGCATACTCGAATACGCTTACGGTTAACACGGGATACGAGATACAGGAGCTCAGTGTTACAATGGGCGGTACGGACATTACGGAAACCGCCTATAATGCAGGCATTATCTCGATAGAAAGGGTTACGGGTGATATCGTGATAACGGCAAGGACCGAAGCTGCAAAGGTATACACGGTAACCAATAATCTTACAAAGGTTACGACGAATAATGTCGCAACGGAAGTTTACGGCGGAACGGCGTATACGGCAACTCTCATTCCGTCGCAGGGACATGCGTTTGTCGTGGTCGAGGTGAAGATGGACGGTATCGATATAACGGAAGCCGTCTGGTCCGACGGAGCGATAAACATTCCGCTGGTATCGGGTAACATCGAGATTACGGCGGAGGCCGCTGCACAGATAATCCGATCGACGCTCAATTCCCACGCCGTAATCAGCCGGGGCGACAAGCTGACGGCGGACGTTCACAATTATACAAATCTTCTCGACATCCTGACCACCGAAAAAACCACGTACAGCGGAGGCTCGATAGGCTGGGGAGAAATTGAACAATTCCCGAATCTCAGATCCGTAACGTTTGCCGTAAAGCCCGGTGACAAAATCGCGGCAACCTCGATGGATTCCAAGGACAAGAACGGAAGCGGTACTTATGACGGCATCAGAATATCGTTCTTCAAGGGCGATGAGCCCATTGCGGTAGTTGAGCCGGCTGACACGTACTACGCGTACCACTACTACGGTTCCGTAACGGTACCCGAGGGTGCCGACTGTGCACATATTCCCCTGTGGAAGGTGCTCGACTCGGAAATCATGATTATCAACATCGACAGGGAGGCGTAAAATGATAAAGCTTCTGCTGACACTTTTGCCGCTGTATACGGCACATTTTGTAAGACTGTTGAAAGCATTGTTCAAATAACAGAAAAACCGTGTTGTATTTGGGTGTTTTGTTCTGAATTTGCTTGTTTGTTTTTGTTGTAAAAACTAAAAGTCTGCACATACCTAAAGCCCTCCCCCAGTAAAGGAGGGTGGCAAATGCGTAGCATTTGACGGGAGGATTGACAGTAAAAAGTTGGTTTAATATATAAGCAATCCCTCAGTCTTTTGCTTCGCAAAATCCAGCTCCATTTACTGGAGGGAGCCTGCCGAATCTGTGCTGAACTTCGGTATTTTCTTCTGAATTTTTGCTTGAAAATCATATCAAAAAAACGGGCAACCTCTCTTCTGAGGCTGCCCGTTTTTGACTGTCGATAAAGTCGTCACAACGTGCACGACTTCATTATAAAGCAAAAATACATAGTTGCTTTCAATGAGTCGCCTTGTGTTGCTATGATTTTATTTAAAGTTAAATATTATATGCACTTGCCCCTTTTTTCGCCT
>JAZSPN010000072.1:0-32973 GCA_045537495.1 Acutalibacteraceae bacterium | reverse complement strand
GTGCAGACGGTGCTGTCGGAGCTTTACAAAATATATTTTAACTGAGAGGAAGGTTTCACCGTATGGAAAGAGTCAGGGTTTTGCACGTGCTTCATTCCATGAATTGCGGTGGAGCCGAAACTCTTATTATGAACATTTACCGCAACATCGACAAGGATTCGGTGCAGTTCGATTTTCTCGTCAACGTCGATGAGGAGATGTTCTATGAAAAGGAAATACTTTCCCTCGGCGGACGGATTTTCCGTATGCCTTTTCTGACGAAGGTTACGCCGATCATTTACGAAAGAAATCTGTATAAATTTTTTAAAGAAAACGGTTACAGAATCGTTCATTCCCACCTCGAAACGACGACGGGAATTATTTTGAAGCAGGCTAAAAAAGCAGGCGTTCCGATAAGGATTGCGCACAGTCACAATTCACGCTTTACGAGAGAAGGACTTTCGGCGCTGCCCGAAAATCTCTACAAGATGTACTGCCGTACCAAGGTTGTGCCGAATGCGACGAAGCTTTTCGGCTGCTCCGAAAAAGCGAATGTGTGGCTTTTCGGAAAAAATGCCGACAGGAGCGAGATTCTCAACAACGGCATCGATACGGAAAAATGCCGTTTTTCAAAGGAAGTCAGACGCGAAGTCAGAGAAGAACTCGGCATAGCGGAGGGAACGGTTGTTTTCGGTCACGTGGGACGCTTCAACGACCAGAAAAACCACGCTTTTCTGATTGATGTTTTCAACGATTATTTAAAGAGAAAGAACGATGCCGTTCTTCTGCTTGTCGGTGACGGCGACCTCAGAAACAGTATCGAGGAAAAAGTAAAGGCTTTATCAATAGATGACAGAGTGATTTTTCTCGGGCTTCGAAGCGATGTGCCGAGGCTTTTGCAGGCATTCGACTGCTTTTTGCTTCCGTCAAAGTTTGAGGGGCTTCCGCTTGTCATCGTCGAGGCGCAGGCTTCGGGACTGCTTTGCCTTGCGGCGGATACGATTTCTCCCATGGCGGACCTTAAGCTGTCGCTTGTAAAGTTTATACCGATAGAAAGCACCGACGGCTTCGCAGAGGAAATGTGTTCAATCTCATACGAGAGAACGGCGGAGTCGGCGGACGGAGTTGCCGATGCCGGATTTGACAGCAGAACGCAGGCGAAAAAACTGGAGAAATTCTACCTCGACGAAATAAAGGCGGTGGGAGTATGAGGATTACACTGAAACTCAGCGAGGTACCGCTTCATCTTTATCAGATAACGGCGGGCTTTATGTGCCTTAAACGAAACGGCGAGATTGATCTGTCGGTTGAAAGGCTTCCGAGGGATTCGAAGGAAAAACTGCCGTACAATATGCTGGAAGCCGTAACGGACGACGGCAGAAGGCTTATCTACGATATGAATGACGGATATGCCAACCTTCTTAAAAGCGAAGAAGAAAAGGTTCCGTTTTATAACGCTCTTCTGGACAGATGCGATTTTCTTTTCAAGAGAAGCTTTTCTCGGAAGGAAAACGCGGAGCTGAAAAGCCCCGAAAAAATTTACACGACGGCACCGAATTTCTTCGTGACGGTGAAGGGGAATACGGCGCACCTTCCCGTGCCGTGCGATCCGCAAAGGGAAAAGCTGAAAAAGCTTGTCAGAATGATGCCGTTTACGGAGTATTACAACGGACACTGCCTCGAAGAAAACTTTTTTACCGATGTGAAAATGTCGGAAAAGCCGAAGGTGCTTTTCATGGCGAGGCTGTGGGATCCTTCGGGAGATTTTTCGGGACAGCTTACAAAGGCGATGTGCGAGGAACGTCATATTATCAATGAGTCGAGGGCGTCGTGCATACGGACTCTTAAAAAAGAGCTTGGCGACAGCTTTTTCGGCGGAATAACTCCGTCGGAGTTTGCACTCAGGGAATACCCCGATATCGTGCTTTCGAATTCGGGTATCGGAAAGAAGAATGAATATCTTAATTTCATGAAATCGTTCGACATACATATTTCGACGATGGGACTTCACCGTTCGACGGGCTGGAAGTTCGCGGAATATCTGGCGGCGGCAAAGGCGATTGTCTGTGAGCCTCTTTATTACGAGAGCTTCGGAGGTCTTTCGGAGTCGAAGAATTACCTCAGCTTTACCGATGCCGCCTCATGCGTCGAAAAGGTCATGTCGCTTCTCGACGACGACCTTCGTTTTGCCGTGATGCAAAATAACAAGCGGTACGCCGATGAGTTTATGCACTGTGACACGCTTGTTCGGAATACACTCAAAGAAGCAGGAATTTTATAAGGGATGTGAGCTTTTGCCGTTACTGACAGTTTTTACTCCGACGTATAACCGCGCATATATTCTGCCTCAGTGTTACGAGTCGATGAAAAGACAGACGTGCAAGGATTTTGTCTGGCTCATAGTTGACGACGGCTCGACCGACAACACGAGAGAGCTTGTCGAGTCGTGGCTTTGTGAAGATAACGGCTTTACTCTCCGTTATGTTTATCAGGAAAACAAGGGCATGCACGGAGCTCATAATCTTGCCTACGAAAACATCGATACCGAGATAAACACCTGCATCGATTCCGACGATTATATGCCCGACGATGCCGTCGAAAAAATCGTTGACTTCTGGCGCAGCTGTGACAGAGATGACGGGATTTACGGCTTTATGGCGCTTGATTCCTATTCGGACGGCAGGGTTATCGGAACATATCTTCCCGAGAATGCGGGCAGGGTAACCTCTTACGATGTTTACAACAAATACAAGGTGACGGGCGACAAAAAGTTCATTCTCAGAACAGACCTTACAAAAGGCGATCCCTATCCGATTTTTGAGGGTGAGAAGTACGTCAATCTTGCAACGAAATACAGCAAGCTCGATGTTGACAGAAGGCTTCTTCTTCTCAACGAGGTCGTATGTATCGTCGAGTATCTCCCCGACGGCTCTTCGCTCAATATGTACAGGCAGTATTTCAGAAATCCGAAGGGCTTCGCTTACAGCAGAAAACTCTGCATGACATTGCCGTTTGCAGGCTTTAAGTTCAGATTCATTCAGGCGATGCACTACGTTTCAAGCTGCATAATTATGAAAAATAAAAACTGGCTCAAAGAAAGTCCGAGAAAGGCGTTGACACTGCTTGCCTCCCCCGTCGGATTTCTGTGGTGGGTTTATATCAGAAGAAAAGTCAGATAATTTAGTTTATTTAAGGAATTATATCTATGTATATGGTTTATTTTGCGGCGATCGTCGCAGGAAGCTTCTTAATAGCACTTTTTGCGCGAAGTTTGCCGATGCGCCGTCTTGGCGGACTCGGACAGCCTTTGCCGAATCCGATAGGATTTATCATCCCGGCGGCACTGTTCGGTACGTTTTCGGGGCTTCGTAACAACCTCGGCGATACCGTTTTCTACATACACTCCTACAACCTCATAGATCCCGAAACTGCCGAAGAGGTCACCTTCAGGTTCGAAGGCGGTATCATGTATCCCCTCATTCAGTACTGGTGCAGAATGAGGTCGGAAGATCCGTATCAGCTCATCATGATAACGGCACTGCTTGCGTGTGTGCCGATCGTTTACATCATTTATAAGTATTCATATCCGTATGAAATGGGAATTTTTCTCTACGTCATGACTTCGTACTACACGTTTTCGATGAACGGCATCCGTCAGTATGCCGCCGCGGGAATTCTCATTCTCGGTACAAAGTATCTTTTCTCCGAAAAGAAATACGATTTTCTGAAATATCTTGCCTTCGTTCTGGCGGCATGGCTTTTCCATACGAGTGCTCTCGTAATGATACCCATATATTTCGTCGTAAGGCGGAAGTCGTGGACTCCGTTCACCACCGTGCTTTTGTCGGGCACGATTCTTGCCACCGTCCTTTTCGATACGTTTTTGCCCCAGTTCCTCGGAATGCTTGAAGATACCGATTACAGCATCTATGCACAGAACGGCTGGTTTACAAGCGGTCAGGAAACGGGCTCCAACATCATCCGAGTCGTCGTTCTCATGGTGCCGCTGTATCTTGCCTATGTGTGCAAGGACAAAATGGAATTCATCCACGGCAGAAGATGGGATATCCTCGTCAACATTTCCATCATAAACTTAGCGTTCTATATACTCTCTCTCTACAACTGGATCTTCGCAAGATTCGCCATCTACACAAGTATTTATCCCATCATCATGACCACGTGGGTTATCGAAGAGGGCTTCGATCCCGACAGACGAAGAACACTCAAAACTTTATGTATACCGCTCTATATAGTTTATTTCTGGTTTGTACGTTATTCGATTATCGACTACAAGAGTGACCTCTTCTAAGGAGTGAGAAACGTGATTCCGAAAAAGATTCATTACTGCTGGTTCGGCAGAGGAGAAAAGCCGAAGCTTGTAAAAAAATGTATCGACTCATGGAAAAAGAATCTGCCCGGATATGAGTTCATCGAGTGGAACGAGGACACCTTCGATATTGAGTCGAACAGATTTGTAAAGGAAGCCTACGAACACAGAAATTTTGCGTTTGTCAGTGACTATGTCAGAGCAAAGGCACTGTACGTTCACGGCGGAATCTATCTCGACACCGACGTCGAGGTGCTTCGTCCGTTTGACAGCTTTCTCATCCACGATTTCTTTGCAGGCTTCGAGGAGAAAAATTTTGTCGGCACGTGCGTTATGGGCTCGTGTGCCGGATGTCAGCTTCTCAAAACATATATGCGCCACTACGACGAATCAAGCTACGTCAACGAGGACGGTACGTTTTACACCGATACCAACGTACTGTTGCTGACACGTCTTTTCGAAGAAAGAGGCTTCATACGTGACGGAAGCTTTCAGGAAAAAGACGGCATCGCCGTTTATCCGAGAACGTGGTTCAGCCCCTACGACTACATAAACAGCATCAGCTACATCACGGAAGACAGTCACGCCATACATCATTTTGCAAGGCTGTGGCTTCCGAGAAGAGTCAGAATAAAATCGGCAATAAAGCGTCTTATCGTCAGAATCATCGGCGGCGAAACGCTCAAAAAGCTTCTCGGAAGGTGACACGATGAAAAAGAAAATCCTGATAACGGCGTGCAGTCTGGAGGTCGGCGGAATCGAAAGAAGCCTTGTCGGACTTCTCAACGTTTTCGACTACGAAAAGTACGATGTCGATGTGCTTCTTTTTTCAAAGAAGGGCGAGTTTCTGCCTCTTGTTACGGGTGAATGTAATTTTCTGCCCGAGATACCTCAGTGTGCGACACTGCTCAACAGCATAAAATCGACCGTGGCGGAAGGTCATTTTCTGCTCGGTCTGTCACGTGTGTTGTCAAAGGCGGAAACAACGCTTAAATACAGAAACAGTGAATACAACGAAGACGCAAAGGTCTTCGCATATCTTCAAAGTAACTGGGACAGGAGCATCCGTTTTATGCCGAAAATCAAGGCGGAGTACGATGCTTGTCTTTCGTTTATGTGGCCGCATCATTTTGCGGCTTTTAATGTTAAGGCGAAAAAGAAAATCGCATGGATACATACCGACTACACAAAGGCGGCACTCGACAGAAAAAAGGATGAAGCCGTCTGGAATAAGTTCGACAGCATAGCGGCGGTTTCCGACGAATGCGGAAAGGTTTTTCTCTCGGTGTACCCGAAGCTTTCCGACAAGGTCGTGACTGTCGAAAATATCCTCAGTCAGGATTTCGTCAGGACGCAGGCGGAGGAGTTCGTTCCCGAGGGCATGAATGACACGGAAAATGTCAGTATTCTGACCGTCGGCAGAATGTGCTATCCCAAGGCTTTTGACAGAATAGTCGGAATATGTGAAATACTCAAACGAAGAGGAGTGCCGTTCAAGTGGTATGCACTCGGCTACGGCACGGAGGAGGAAGCGGTCAAGGCGCTGTGCAGGGAAAAGGGTGTCGGCGACGTGATGGTATTCCTCGGCAAGAAGATAAATCCCTACCCGTATATGAAAGCGTGCGACATCTATGCACAGCCGTCACGGTATGAGGGGAAGGCGGTTACGGTGCGTGAAGCGCAGATGCTGGCACGTCCCGTCGTGATAACCGATTTTGCGACGGCGAGAAGTCAGGTGAAGGAAGGCTTCGATGCGCTGATAGTGCCCCAGGACGAAGAGAAAATCGCCGACGCCGTCGAAATGCTCATAAAAAACGCAAATGAAAGAAAGCGTCTTTCCGACAATGCGTCTTCGTGTGATTACGGAAACGAGTCGGAGGCGGAAAAAATTTACTCTCTTATCTGACGGAGGGCTTATGAGATTTGAAACAAAAAGTGAAATGAACGAGTTTATACGTGCCGATCTTTTCAGATACTGTGCAAAGACCGACGGGCGGACACTTAGAAAATACCGCCGTTCATCACTCGGTTTCCGATTTACCTACTACATGAGAAAATGCTCATATTACAGATATCACAGGGTTTTCCGCTACATACTGTTTCCCGTGTACAAGACACTTAAAGACAGAGCGGGAATGAAGCTCGGAGCGGAAATTTCCGATCTTGCACAGGTGGGAAAAGGACTTCACATTGCACATTTCGGACAGATAATAATTCATTCCGATGCCGTACTCGGCGACAATGTTTCGCTGTCGCAGGGTGTCACGGTCGGACAGACAATCAAAGACGGCGAGTCGTTTGTTCCGACGGTCGGAAACTCTGTTTATCTGGCGCCGGGTGCCAAGGTCATCGGCGGAATTACGGTCGGCAGCAATGTCGCCGTCGGTGCAAACGCGGTCGTGACTCACTCACTTCCCGACAACGCGGTAGCGGCGGGAGTCCCCGCGAAAATCCTCAATACAAACGGCGCAGGTGACTATATAATAAATCCTTATAAGGGGTAAAGAGATGTCCGTAAAAGTTTCTGTTGTAATACCGGTTTACAATCCCGGCGAATACCTGATACCGTGCCTTGAATCGGTTGCGGCGCAGACGGTTTTTGACGGTATGGAGGTAATTCTCGTCGATGACGGTTCAACCGACGGTTCGGCGCAGGTCTGTGATTCTTTCGCAGAGAGATACGGCAATATCCGTGTTTTCCATCAGGAAAATTCGGGTGTCAGCGTTGCGAGAAACAAGGGGCTGGAGGAAGCCGTCGGTGAGTTTATCGGATTTGTCGATGCCGACGACCTTACGGAGCCGTCCATGTATGAAAAGCTTTACGCGGCGGCGAAGGAAACGGGTGCGGACATCGCGGTATGTTCGATACGTCAGCCGTACCCCGACAGAGAGGTGATTATAGAATATCCGTTCTGCACGGATGTTCTGCTCGGCAAAGAAAAAATCAGAACGGAAGTGGCTCCGTTTCTTATCCGCGACGAAGCGCTCAATTCCCTTTGCAACAAAATTTTCCTTCGCGAGAAGATTAAGGATTTACGTCTTACCGTCGGCAAAAAGTACGGTGAGGACAGAGAGTTTTTTATAAAGGCACTGACCGTGTCCGACGGAATGTGCAGCATACCGTACGTCGGTTACTATTACAGATACGTCGAAACGGGTGCAATTCAGAAGCCGAGATTCGACTACGGAAAGCGGATGCTGCAGCAGTACGAAAGCGACGTTGCGCTTTTCGGAAAAATCGGAATATCGAAAGAGGAGTTCGACGACATCGGCGCCGAGTGCATGAGCTCACGCATCGTGGGAGCGATAAGTTTTGCCAACAACAAATTCAAGGGCAGAAAGAGGAAAGAGGCACTGAACGGTGTTATAAATGACGGGGAATTGCAAGAGCTTCTCGACTCCGTCTGGGACAAGGTGGAGGAAAGACAGTCGAGATTTTCACTTTCGGTGCTGAGAAGCATGAGAAGAAAGAGCATCGTCGGAATAAGAACGGTGATGCTTCTGATGAAAATAAAGGTTGCGGCAGTAAATTTAATCGGAGGGAACAGATGATGGACGGTATCAGAATTACGGTTTTCACCCCCGTGTACAATCGCAGGCACACCATTCACAGAGTTTTTGACAGTCTTATGAGTCAGAGTGTCAAGAATTTTGAGTGGCTTATCGTTGATGACGGCTCAACGGACAACATAAAGCCTCTCATTGACGAGTACATCGAAAAAGCCGATTTTCCCGTAAGATATTATTATAAAGAGAACGGCGGAAAGCATACGGCAACCAATCTTGCGTATACGCTTACGGAAACCGAGTATTTCACGATACTGGATTCCGACGATGCGTTTCTTTGCGATGCGATTGAAAAAATGCTGAATGCGTGGGATTCGGTCCCCGAAGAGGACAGGGACAAATACTGGGCGGTAGTCGGACACTGCATAGATTCAAAAACGGGAGAAATCGTCGGAGAACTGTTTCCCGACGGCATCAACGGTTTCGACGACGACAAACGGCGCGAGGCGGTGAAGGGAGAAAAAATCTCGGCGCAGCGCACCGAGATAGTGAAGAAATATCCTTTCCCCGAGCCGAAGGGAACGAATTTTATCACCGAAAGCATTGTCTACAATAAAATCGAAAGAGATTACCGTCAGTACTACGTGAATGAGTTTTTCAGAATTTATTATACGGAGGAGCCCGACTCTCTGACGGTGGCGTGGTACAGAGATCATGTCGAAGAGGGGTATGTTTCGAACTTCGTCTGGAAGCAGTCGGTTATAAACGATGTCGGTATAAAAAGTGTCAAGGATTATTTTATCTTGTTTCAATATACTTTTTACGGCGTTATGTGCGGAAAGAGGTTTTCCGAGATAACCTCGGGGATTGAAAAGGGTTTTTACAGAGCGTTATGCGCATTGCTGTTTGTTCCCGCAAAGATATTTAAACTGCTTCGGTTACTAAGAAAAGCGAAATAATTGCAGGTGGAGTGAAAAGAATGAAGAAGAGTCTGCTTTTCGTTTTGCCGTCACTTGAAAGCGGCGGTGCTCAAAAGAGTCTTGTCACACTTTTGCGACTCACGGACTACGAAAAATACGATGTGGACCTTTTGCTTTTCCGCAAGGAAGGGCTGTTTCTTGATCTCCTGCCCGAAAGAGTCAACGTTATCGAAGCGGATAAGGATTATCTGATGTTCGATTCGGGTGCCGTCGGGGGAATAAAGTATTTCCTCAAAAACGGAAAGCTTTCGGTGGCGGTGTCGAGAATTCTGTACGGCAGGGCACAGAGAATGTCGGATGAGAAAAGAATCGAAAAGTCGTGGAAATATCTTTCCCGCGTAATGCCGAAACCGGAAAAAAGCTATGATGCGGCAATAGGCTATCTTGAAGGGACATCGACCTATTATATTGCCGATTTTGTAAAAGCGGACAAATATGTCAGCGTTCTGCATACGGATTACGACAGGATTTTGTGTCAGAAGAAAACTGACGGAAAATATTACAGAAAGATGGATGTCCTCATAGGAGTATCGGAAAAATGTACCGAAAAGGCGGTGCGGTATTTTCCGTTTCTTCAGGGCAGGACGGCTACGGTGTACAATATAATTTCACCCACGCTGATAAAGGAAATGGCAAAGGAAGAATGTGAATTTCCGAAAAAAGGCGACTCGAAGGTGATTCTGACGGTCGGCAGAATGTCGGAGCCGAAGGGCATAGATACGGCGGTTTCGGCGTGCTCGGAGCTTGTCGGAAGAGGATACGATATCAAGTGGTATCACATCGGCACGGGTGAAGATGAAGAAAAGATAAAAGCGAAGATACAAAAGCTTTCTCTCTCGGACAGATTCATTTTACTCGGAGAGCAGAGCAATCCCTACAAATTTATTTCGCGGTGCGATATCTATGTGCAGCCGTCGAGATTTGAAGGTAAATCAATTGCGGTTGACGAGGCAAAAGCACTCAAAAAGCCGATCGTCGTAACGGATTTCGACACGGTTTTCGACCAGATCGAGGACTCGGTCAACGGCATCATCACTCACAAGGATCATGTGAGTGTGGCAGACGGTGTAGAGAGGCTCATCAACGATTTTTCGCTTCGTGAAGCTCTTTGCGGAAATCTCATGAACGAAAAGGTCGGCAATGAAGAGGAAATCGAACGTTTTTACAGCCTTATATAGGAGAAGAATATGACGTTTTTGTGTATAATTTTCGGACTGATAACAGTTATTTTTGCTGCGGTGCTTCTTATGGATGCGGTACCGTGTGCCATGACGTGGGTGCAGAGAATCGGTATCGGCTCTTCCGACAAAGAAGAGGCAGCCGGGAACATCATAGAGGTTGCCATCCGGTGGCTTTTAAAGACACCGTCGGTACCGCTTTCGGACGAAACACGTTTAACCGTTATCGACAGGGTGAAAGGGCAGTACAAAAGCAACACGCTTCAAAGCTGGCAGAAGGCGGCGCTTCTTCTCGGGGCAGATGAAGCAGACCGTGAAAAAGAGGTGAAGGAATTCATCTTCTCTCAGTTGAACGCTGACGGCACTTTTAAAAATTTTGTAAAGAGTCCCGATTTTTCACTTCTTGCGTATGCGATGCTGAAAGCCTCCGATGACAAAGAGCTGCTTCGAAGCGGTGCGGAAAAGGTGTACGGCTTTTTGAAGGAATGTGCAGGTGACGGCACCGTACCCTACAACATGAATATACCCGACATCAGATTTGTCGATACTCTCGGCATGGTGTGTCCGTTTCTGATGATTTATGCGACTCTCTACGACTGTGAAGAGGCACGCCTGCTTGCCAAAAAACAGCTCAGCGAATATAAAAAGCACGGCATCGACGCCGTAACGGGACTTCCCGTGCATTGCTTCAATGTGAAAACGAATGCACCACTCGGAATTTTAGGATGGGGCAGAGGCTGCGGTTGGTATGCACTGGCACTTGCCGAAATGCTTCGTGTTTCAGACGACGACGATGTTCTCGAAACGGCGGAGGCTTTCTCGGAAAAAATAATGAAGTATCAGCTTCCGAACGGCGGATTTTCGCGTCAGATACTTGCGGAAAGCACGGGCGAGGCGAGTGCAACGGCGATGATATGCCATCTTTTTGCGGTCCTTTACAGACTGACGGGTAAAAAAGAGTACAAGGAATGCTCCGTCAAAGGAACGGATTTTATACGTCTGTCAACGAGAAAGAACGGCAAGGTTGACTATGCCCAGGGCGACACGAAGGGAATAGGCTTTTATTCACAGAGGCTTGATACAATGCCCGCCGCACAGGGCTTTTCGTGTCTTTTGATGTCGGAGGTGAATGTATGAAAAAGAAGCTTCTTTTTATCAATTCATCAATGGGCTTCGGCGGTGCGGAAAAAAGCTTGCAGACACTGCTTACGTTAATCGACACCGACAGATACGACGTCGATTTGTTTCTTTTGAACAGAAAGGGAGAATTTCTCAGTCTGCTGCCCGAGGAAATCAACGTGCAGGATACTCCCGAAACGGTCAGAGCTTTTTCGATGCCTCTCATACAGTCATGCGCGTATTTCCTGAAAAAAGGAAAGCTGAAAATGCTTGCCGACCGGATTCTTTTTTCGAAGGCGGTACGGGAGGGCGATTCCGAGAGAAAATCTATGCAGATGTCGTGGAAATATCAAAAGGACGCATTTCCCGAAACGGAAAAGGAATACGACACGGCAATAGCGTATCTCGAAGGCTCACCGATTTATTACTGTGCCGACAAGGTACGTGCAAAAAAGAAGATTGCATATATTCACAACGACTACAAAAAGCTTCTCATGGACAGCGAGTTCGACAGACGCTACTTCGGACACTTTGACAGCATCGTAACGGTTTCGAAGGAATGTGAGGAATCGTTGAAAGACGTGTTTCCCGAATATAAAGAGAGAATCCGTGTGGTCGAAAATATAATATCTCCCGAGGCACTCAGAAAGCAGGCGACCGCCGACAAGGGCTTTGACGATGACTTTCGCGGAAAGCGTATTCTCACAATGGGCAGGCTTGACAGCCAGAAGGGAATCGATATTGCAATAGAGGCTTGCAGTATACTTTCAAAAAAGCACGATATCCGCTGGTATGTGCTCGGTGAAGGCGCTCAGAGAGAAGAGCTTCAAAAGATGATAGATGAAAAATCGTTGCGGGACAGATTCATTTTACTCGGTGCAAAAATAAACCCGTATTCGTATCTGTCACAGTGCGATATCTATGTTCAGCCGTCAAGATTCGAAGGCAAGTCCATAGCGCTCGAGGAAGCAAAAAGCTTCAGAAAACCCATTGTTACAACGTGCTTTACAACCGTTGCCGACCAGATAGAAGACGGTGTGACGGGACTTATAGCCGAGGTCGATGCAAAGAGTATCGCGGAAAAGACGGATTTATTGCTGTCCGACGGTGAAGAGGCATCACGTCTTTGTGAAAATCTCAAAAGCTACGACGGAAACGAAAACGAAATTGAAGTTTTTTATAAAATGACAGAAGAATAATAAGTTTTTCAAAAATTGTTGCAAGCTGTCGTTTTATATGATACAATATTACATTAGTAAAGTAGGTAGAGTGCATCGTGACAGATATTCACTCACACATTTTATACGATATCGATGACGGTCCCGACGATGTATACGAATCCGTGGCACTTTGCGAGATGGGTTCGGAATACGGAATCGACAGGGCTGTCGCCACTCCGCATATTACTCTCGGCGACAGGATTTCCGAGTTTCTCGAAGTCAGGGACAGACGGCTTCGGCGTATACAGAGCATCCTCGAAGAGCGGGATATTCCTCTGACACTGTATCCCGGTGCGGAGATTTATGTCAGCGACGATATCTACTATACGAAGAGTCTGGAAGGGCTTACACTTAACGGGAGCCGATATGCGCTCGTAGAGTTCGATTTTCACGCTCTCAGCCCGAGAAGGCTCATTTCTTACATCGAAGAAGTTTTCAAGATGAGGTATGTTCCGATAGTTGCGCATCCCGAGAGATACACGTATCTTCAGCGCGACTATGCACTCATCGACTTTTTATCCGAGAGAGGAACGCTTTTCCAGGTGAACGCAGACAGCCTTGCAGGACTTTCGGGATATGAGGAGTTTCGCCTGGCGCACAGAATGGTAACTCACAACTGTGCAAGCTTTATTGCGACGGATGCACATTCACATCTGCAAAGAAAAAACGATCTTTTGCGGATGGCGAGCAGATTTCCGCCCGATATCGAGAGAGAGAGTCTTGACTTCATGCTGTATGAAGCACCGTCACGAGTCCTCGAAAACAGAGAATTACCGAGAATACACCGCAGAAGAATTGCATTAAGATAACGCGTTGGAGGAAAAAACGATGCAGGACAGAATGGATAATCCCATGAATTTCAACAACCGGGGCAACGAAAAAGGACCGGCAACGGGAGGCCTTTTGGGAAATATAGATATTATGAGAATGCTCAAGCTTTTGATTTACAAGGCGTGGGCAATGCTTCTTGTCGGCGTCATTGTCGCTTCATGCGTATTCCTTTATTCAAAGGCGACATACGTCAAGAGCTATTCGACAACGGCGACGCTTGCCTTTACGACGAAGAATTACGTTACACTGACCGACGAAAACGGCAACGTAACCAGCATTACCGAAACTGTCAGTCACTACACCAAGAGCGATGCGTCGAGATATCAGTTTTTCCTCAAAACTGACCTCATGTGCGAAAAGATTGCGGCGGCACTCGGCGGAGAATACAGTGTGAATACCATCAGAAATGCAATTTCCGTAAAGAGCGCATCGGAATCGGGTATTTTCAATATCAGCGTAAAGAGTATCAACAAAGACCTTTGCGCAAATGCCATCGTCGTAATCATCAACGAATTCCCGGGATATCTTCAGAGATTCGACAGCTCACTCGGCATCGAGGTTCTGATAAGGCCGAGTACGCCCGTTGTCACCAACGCCGATGACGCGATGAAGAACGCCATCGTCGGATTTATTGCAGGAGCTGTTCTTGTTGCGGCGGCGGTTGTCGCGATCGACCTGTTCAGCAAGACGGTAAAGAACGGCGACGATGTCAGAACGAAGGTCAATGCAAGACTTCTCGGAATTATTCCGCTTATCGAAATTGCAACGGGCACCATGAAGAAAAAGAAAATGCCCAAAAACGGTATCCTCATTACCGATGAAAGCTCGGTGACATTCAACTTCGTTGAGAGCTTCAAGGCGATTCGTACAAAGATTGAAAACCTCTCCGCCGACAAGGGAAGCAAGGTTTTTGCAATCACCAGTACCTTCGAGGATGAGGGTAAAACAACGGTTTCCACCAACATTGCCTGTGCACTGGCACAGAAGGGTAAATCGGTATTGCTTATCGACTGTGACCTTCGTAAGCCCGCCGTTATGAACACTATCGGTGTCAAGGATGATAAGCAGGTCGGTATGATTCCGATTATCAGAGGCAAATCCACATATATGGATTCCATCAAGTTCATAAAGTCTATCGGCGTTTTCGTAATGCCGACGGGCGGTATCACGACAAAATCAACGGAAATCCTCGACAGCAAAAAGGTTAAGGAAGTCTTTGAGCAGGCACGTGCGGAGTTCGACTATATCATCGTTGATACACCGCCTACCCACGTTGTTTCCGACAGCTTGGTGCTCGGCGACGTTATTGACGAGGTCGTTTTCGTCGTAAGAAACGACTATGCAAAGATTAACGATATCAACGATACTCTCGAAGAGCTTTACGGAGCGGACGTCGATGTTGCAGGTATCGTGCTTACCATGGCAGAGGATTCGGGCTCCAACAAGTATTACAAGCGCAAGGGCTACCGTTACAGAAGATACGGCAAGTACGGCTACAACAGCAAGTACGGCTACGGAAGCAGATACGGCGGCTACGGATCGGGTTCAAGCTACGGCTACGGATCGGGAGCCGGCTACGGTACGGGCTACGGCTACGGATCGGGCTACGGTTACGGCTCAGGCTACGGCTACGGTGCCGACGGCGACGGTTACGGCTACGGCTACGGTGCCGATAAGGACGGCTACGGTTACGGTTACGGCTACGGAACTCGCAACAGACACCAGAACGTGGAAAGAGCCGATGAAGAAATGCTTCGTCAGATCGAAAACAGCGTAAGCGAAATCAGAAAAGATGACGGCGGAAAAATTCCGAAGTCGGACAAATAATCCGGAGGAAACAGGATGAAAAAATCAACAAAGATTTTACTCGGAGCAGCGGCAGTCGGTGCTGCATATGTCGGAATCGGCGAGGTTATGTACCGCAAATTTCTGACGGCGGCGGCAGCCAGAGGCGGAGCACCCATCACGCCGAGGTCGGTCGACAGCGATGATATTCCGTCGAACGAGCTTTTCATAGAAGGCGAAGAGTGGTATATTGATGCCGAAAAACAGCACTGGGAGGCGCCGTCGAAGAGAGGCGGAGAAACTCTCCACGCGGAAATGATTTTCAACGAAAAAGCTTCCCACGTATACGTGATATGTCTTCACGGCTACAATTCGGCGCCGTCGGGTAACGCACCTCAGGCAAAGTTCTTCTATGAGCAGGGCTACAACGTCGTTTTGCCGAGTCTTTGCGGTCACGGCAGAAGCGAAGCGCCCTACGTTTCCATGGGCTGGCACGACAGAATCGATGTCTGTCGCTGGATTGAAGAGATTATCGAGTACGACGACGAAGCCAAGATCGTTCTCTACGGTGTTTCCATGGGCGGTGCAACGGTCATGATGACTGTCGGCGAAGAGCTTCCCGAAAACGTCGTGTGCGCCATCGAGGATTGCGGCTACACCTCGGTCGATGAGCAGTTCAGACACTCCATCAAAAAATTCATGAAGCTTCCCGCGTTCCCCTTTATCGATGCAGGTAACCTCATGACACGTGTCCATGCAGGATATTCGTTCAAGGAGGCTTCAAGCGTTGAACAGCTCAAAAAATCGAGAACACCCATTCTCTTCATCCACGGAACAGAGGACGATTTCGTGCCGTTCAACATGGTTCTCGACTGCTACGATGCCGCCGTTAACTGTGAAAAGGAAATCAGGGTTTTCGAGGGATCGAAGCACGCGAAATCCGTTTTTGATCAGCCGAAGGAATATTTCGAAACAGTCGGAAACTTCATCAGAAAATATCTTTGATAACGAAGGGATTGTTTTTACAGTCCCTTCTTCAGCTTCAAGTAATTATTCGGATGCGGATTCGTATGATATAATAAATTAGTATTTTACAGGAGAGGAAAATTATGTCGGAAATCAAAAAACACTGGTATAAGGAAATGTCGGTTTATCAGATATGGCCCCGAAGCTTTTGCGACGGCAACGGTGACGGCATAGGAGATCTTGACGGTATCATTTCGAAGCTTGATTATATCAAGAGCCTCAACGTCGATGCTATCTGGTTTTCACCGCTTTATCCGTCGCCCAATGCCGACTACGGCTATGATATTTCGGACTATCGCAATATTTCTCCAGATTACGGCGATATCGAGCAGTTCAAGGTGCTCATCGACGAGGCGCACA
This sequence comes from Acutalibacteraceae bacterium, assembly GCA_045537495.1. Taxonomy (GTDB): domain Bacteria; phylum Bacillota; class Clostridia; order Oscillospirales; family Acutalibacteraceae; genus UBA1425. The sequence goes on along the minus strand of JAZSPN010000072.1, from coordinate 16,661 downwards.
AGAGAGGCCTCAAAATAATCATGGACCTCGTCGTCAACCATACGTCGGATGAGCACGAATGGTTCAAGCAGGGCAAGGCGGACAAGAACAGCAAGTATCATAATTATTACTTCTGGCGCAAGGGGAACGGCAAAAGACCTCCCAACAACTGGAAATCCGTTTTCGAAGGCGGAGCGTGGGAATACGACGAGAAGCTTGACGAGTATTATCTCCATGTATTCGCAAAGAAACAGCCCGACCTCAACATGGATAATCCCGAGGTACGCCGGGAAGTCAAGGATATCATGAAATACTGGCTTGATTTAGGTGTTGACGGCTTCAGAGAGGATGTTATCACCTACATATCGAAGAGGGAAGGACTTCCCAACGGTATACCGCTTCCCGTAGGCGCAGGTATTGAGCATTACACAAACGGCCCTCACGTGTACGAATATCTTAAGGAATTCAAGGACGAGGTGCTCAGCAAGTACGATTGCTTCACCGTCGGCGAAGCTCCGATGATGACTCCGAAGCTTGCAAAGACTTTTGTTACCGAGGGAGATTCCCAGGTGCTCAACCTCATGTTCCACTTCCAGCACATGGAAGCCGACAGCTTCCTTACCGACTGGATTCATGTTCCGTTCAGCCTTAAAAAGATGAAGAAGGCTTTTTCGACGTGGCAGAAAGAGATGTACGGCAATGCGTGGAACGCTCTTTATATCGAAAACCATGACCATCCGAGAGCAATTGACCGATTCGGAAGCAAGAAGTATCACAAGCAGAGTGCAAAGATGCTTGCAACAATGTATATCTGCCAGTCGGGCACACCGTTCATTTATCAGGGACAGGAAATCGGTATGACGAATGCTGATTTCAAGAGCGTGGATGAATTCAAGGATGTTCTCACATTCAACAACCAAAGACTTTTCAAAAAACTCGGTGTATCCGACAAAAAGTTCCTTTCCATGGCAAACCGCTGTTCAAGAGAGCAGTCGAGAACGCCGGTACAGTGGGATTCGAGCGACAACGGCGGATTCACGACGGGAACACCGTGGTTCAAGGTCAACGACAATTACAAGGATATCAACGTCGAGGCTCAGGAGAAGGACGAGGATTCCGTTCTCAACTATTACAGAAAGCTTCTCAAATTCCGCAAGGAGAACGAAATCGTCATCTACGGCGATTACAAGGAGCATTACAAAAGCAGCAGTGATCTTTTTGTTTATGAGCGTAATTACGAGGGCAAGAGAATGCTTGTCGTCTGCTCATTTACGGAGAAGCCCGTTCGCTTCACCGCACCCGAAGGCTTCGATCTCGAAAAGGGCAAACTTGTTTTACAGAACTACGATGTCATCTACAACAGCAACGTGTTCATGACGAAGCCCTTCGAGCTGAGAGTTTATATGTTTGATTGATAAAGAGAACGGAAAAACACAAAATCAGCACGGATTATACGGCTCTCTCAGACGAGGGAGCCGTGATTTTTTGACAAAAATGTGTTTTTTGACTGAAATTAATATGAATTTATATCGTCAACCCCTCCGTCAAATGCTACGCATTTGCCACCTCCCCTTACACAGGTGAGGCGTTGGCGACTGCTGACTTTTAGTTTTAATCGTTAAAAATAAGTAAAAACAGAAGAAAGCATTAAAAATCAGCACAGATTTAACGGCTCCCTTGTGTAAAGGGAGCTGGCAAAAATCTTTGATTTTTGACTGAGGGATTGTTAAAAAAGAATAAAAATCAACTTCTTTCCGACAACCCCTCCGACAAAACTTCGTTTTGCACCCTCCTTTACCGGGGGAGGTCTTTTTGATAACTGCTGATTTTCGGTTTATAACAAAAACAGGGACTATCTCGTGTGAGACAGTCCCTTGCTGTTTTGTGTAATTATGCCGCGGGGGCGGGAACGGAAATCTTGGAGAAAAGCTCCTTTATAAAGTTTACGAGGGTTTCGAAAAGCGGTTTAAGATTAGTCTTCGCGAATTCAATGACGGTCGGAAGAGCGCCCTTTATGAGATTAAAAATCTCCTTGATTGCCGCAATAATCTTGCTTTCGGGCTCATTGTCGACGGTTACGGTGCATTTTGCGAAAATCTTGCTGTCAAAGGTCGATGTCGCGGTGATCGTTACCTTCTGAGGTCCCGAGGGAGATTCGGCAGTGTCCTTCGCCGCGGTGAGATTGCCGTTTGCGTCAACCTTCAAAAGAGCTTCGTTCGAGGATGTCCACGTGATTCCATTGTCGGAAGCGTTCGAGGGAACAACGGCAGCGGTAAGCTTTCCCGTACCGCCGTAATAGACGGTAAGCTCTGTCTTATCAAGGATGATACCGACGATGGGCTGGAATTCGCCTTCATCTGCGGCAAAAACGACAGTGCAAAGCTGGAAAGTGAAAAGGCAACAAAGGAAAAGTGCGATAACTTTTTTTGTTAAAAACATAAAAGTTTCCTCCTTAGATAAGTGTATCTTTATTTTACCAGAAAAAAACAGATTCGTCAACAATAAGTAAGCCCGAAGGAATCTGCATCATCCTTCGGGCTTGAATTTGAAAAAACTTATTTAATTACGCGGACACGGACAACACCGTCGATTGCAAGAAGAGCGGCTTCGTCACACGCCTTATCGGCAACGGTGTAGCCCCAGTCTTTCTTTGCACCGGCGAAAACGACGTCGCCGAGAACGGCGGCAACGGCATCGGCGGCTTCGGCCTTATGAAGAACACAGGTTCTCTCCGTGAAGCTTTCGGGAAGCTCCGCGTTCGGGAAGTTGACGGAATTTCTGATTGCACCCGTTTCGAGGTAAGCAATAAGCTCGTCGGCAGCCATGACGGCACAGTTGTCTTCCCTTTCGGGAGTGGGAGCGCCGAGGTGAGGCATTGCGATAACGCCGTCGGCACAAAGCTGATCGTCGGTCGGGAAATCGGTTGCGTAGGCGGAAACCTTACCGCTTTCGAGAGAAGCGAGGATGTCGTCGGAATTGACGAGGTCACCTCTTGCGAAGTTGAGGATTCTGACGCCGTCCTTCATGGTTGCGATGGAATCTTTATTGATCATGCCCTTTGTAGCGGGAGTTGCGGGAGCATGAAGAGAAATGTAGTCGCTGTTTTCGAAAACGGGAGCAAGCTCCGTTACGATCTTGACCTTGTCGCAAACGCCCTTTACGGGGAAGGGATCGTAACCGATAACGTCCATGCCGAGAGCAACGGCAGCTTCGGCGACAAGACGTCCGATAGCACCAAGACCTACGACACCGAGAGTCTTACCCTTGATTTCGGGGCCTACAAAAGCGCCCTTGCCCTTTTCGACGGACTTGCTGACTTCTGCACCCTGACCTTTGAGAGTCTTGCACCAGTCGATACCCTGAACAACCTTTCTCGAAGAGAGAAGCATTGCACAAAGAACAAGCTCTTTAACGCCGTTGGCATTTGCACCGGGCGTGTTGAAAACGACAACACCTTTTTCTGCACAGGCATCAACGGGAATATTGTTTGTACCCGCACCGCAACGTGCGATAGCTGCCGTCTTTTCGTCGAGAACGGTTTCGTGCATGGAAGCGGAACGTACCATGACTGCATCGGGAGCGGTGAAAGCATCGCCGTAAACGTATTTCGCGGTATTGAATTTTTCAAGACCGTATTTGGAAATCTTATTTAATGTGAGAATTTCAAACATGGGAATATCTCCTTGATTATTTATTCTTTTTCTCGAAGTCTGCCATGAACTCGACAAGCTTTTCGACACCTTCGATGGGCATTGCGTTGTAGATGGAAGCGCGCATACCGCCTACCGAGCGGTGACCTTTGAGGTTGACGAAGCCTGCCGCCGTGGATTCGGCGATGAACTTCTTGTCGAGATCTTCACTCTCCGTCTTGAAGGTGACGTTCATCATGGAACGGTGGGGCTTGTAGACGGGGTTGTTGAACATATCGCTCTGATCGAGGAAATCGTAAAGGACGGAGCACTTTTTGAGGTTGCGTTCCTTCATGACTTCAAGACCGCCGAGCTTCTTGATCCATTCGAGAACGAGCTTGCACATGTAGATCGAGTAGCAGGGGGGAGTGTTGTACATGGAGTCGTTGTCGGCCATGACCTTGTAATCGAGCATTGTCGGAGTGCCTTCTCTTGCGTTGCCGAGAAGATCCTCACGAACGATAACTACGGTAAGACCGGCGGGAGCGATATTCTTCTGAGCGCCGCCGTAGATGACACCGAACTTGGAAACGTCCATGGGCTCCGAAAGGAAGCAGGAAGAAACGTCGGCGATAAGCGGAACGTTGCCTGTATCGGGAAGCTCAGGGAAGAGGGTGCCGTAGATCGTATTGTTCATGCAGATGTAGAAATAGTCTGCATCGGGAGTGAACTTTGACTTGTCAAGCTCAGGGATTCTCGAGAAGGTTACGTCCTTCGAGGAAGCGACTGCAACGGCATCGCCGAAAATCTGAGCCTCTTTGTAAGCCTTCGTTGAGAACTGACCGCTGAGAACGTAGTCGGCCTTGCGTGAGCCGTTCATGAAGTTCAGGGGGATAGCTGCAAACTGAGTGGAAGCGCCACCCTGAAGGAAAAGGATTTTATAGTTTTCGGGAACGGAAAGGACCTCGCGGAAAAGATCCCTTGCGCCGAAGATGATTTCTTCGTAAATCTTTGAACGGTGGGACATCTCCATAACGGACTGACCGCTGCCCTTGTAATCAAGCATCTCTTCAGCCGCAATATTAAGTACGGATTCGGGAAGCATTGACGGGCCTGCTGAAAAATTGAATACTCTTGACATGGTGTTTTCCTCCTGTAACTAAAATAAACCGATACTATTATATAGCTTCAATTTAAATTAAGTCAATAGCATTTGTGTAAAATTGTATCATTTGTGCAAAAAAAGTGTTTTGGTGAAGATAATTTATAGAAAACTCCGTTTCTTTGTCCGACGTATTGCTTTTTTCGGGTATTTTTGGTAACATAAAGCAGAAGAGAAAAGCTCTTTTAATTTCGGCTTTGGTATTGCAAAATCCATGCAAATAGTATAAAATAATTATGTTTGACAAAAATGTAAGCGAAAGGAATTGATTCAAATGAGTTTGCTCAACAAAAAAACAGTAGAAGACATCAACGTCAGCGGCAAGAGAGTGTTTGTCCGCTGTGACTTCAACGTTCCGCTCAAAGACGGCGTTATCACAAGCGACAAGCGTATCGTAGCTTCTCTTCCCACAATCAAGTATCTCCTGGACAACAATGCAAAGGTTATCCTCAGCTCTCACCTCGGCAGACCGAAGGGTGCAGTTGATCCTCAGTTTTCACTCGCTCCCGTTGCGGCACGTCTTTCCGAGCTCCTCGGCAAAGAGGTCAAAATGGCTTCCGACGTTGTAGGCGAAAGTGCAATGAGCCTTGCAGCATCTCTCAATGACGGCGATGTCATGCTTATCGAAAACGTACGTTTCGAAGCAGGCGAAACCAAGAACGATCCCGAGCTTTCCAAGAAGTTTGCTTCCATGGCGGACATCTTTGTTAACGACGCATTCGGTTCTGCTCACAGAGCTCACAGCTCAACGGCAGGTATCGCTGATTATATCCCCGCAGTATGCGGTTACCTCATCCAGAAGGAAATCGAATTCATCGGCGGCGCTCTCGAAGAGCCCAAAAGACCTCTCGTTGCCATTCTCGGCGGCGCAAAGGTTTCCGACAAGATCGGCGTTATCACGAATCTTCTCGACAAGGTTGACACTCTTATCGTCGGCGGCGGTATGGCATACACATTCTTCGCGGCTCAGGGCTGCACGGTCGGCACTTCCATCTGTGAAGAGGACAAGAAGGATCTTGCTTTGGAGCTTCTTGCTTCCGCAAAGGAAAAGGGCGTAAACTTCCTTCTTCCCATCGACAACCGCGTAGGTCTTGAATACAAAGAAGATACGGAAAACAAGGTTGTTGATTCCGACAAGATTCCCGAAGGCTGGATGGGACTTGATATCGGTCCCAAGACGGAGGCTCTCTTCTCCGAGGCTATCAAGGGCAGCGGAACGGTTATCTGGAACGGACCTATGGGCGTTTCCGAGTGGGATGCTTTTGCAGGCGGCACAATCGCCGTTGCTACTGCTGTTGCAGAGTCGGGCGCTATCTCCATCATCGGCGGCGGCGACTCCACGGCGGCTGTTCAGAAGCTTGGCTTCGCAGACAAGATGACTCACATCTCCACGGGCGGCGGTGCTTCTCTCGAATTCCTTGAGGGCAAACAGCTTCCCGGTATCGTAGCTCTTAACGAAAAAGACTGATAAGAAAATGTGACTGCCCGGAAAGGAAGTCAGATGCCCGTTTTTTCGTCCGAATCGGTACCAAGGTACGTCGATAGGCGAAAAAGCGGGCAAGTGTATGAAAATTTGAAAATTTATCCGAATCCCGAAAAACGTGGCTGTATTATTACGGCGAAGCGAGGGATTTATACACATTATGACGACTGAAAGAAAGGATTATTATCATGAATAAACAGCTTCGTAAAGCGGTTATCGCAGGTAACTGGAAAATGAACAAGACTCCCGACGAAACAAAGGCTCTCATCGAAGAGATCAAGCCCCTTGTAAAGGATGCCGACTGTGACGTTATCGTATGCGTTCCCTTCATCGACATCCATGCGGCTCTCGAAGCGACAAAGGGCTCAAATATCAAGGTCGGTGCCGAAAACTGCCACTGGGCAGAAAGCGGTGCTTTCACGGGCGAGGTTTCCGCTCCCATGCTTAAAGCTATCGGTGTTCCCTATGTTATCATCGGCCACAGCGAACGCCGTCAGTACTTCGGCGAAACGGACGAAACGGTGCATAACAGAGTCCGTGCGGCACTCAACAACGGCCTTTCCGTTATCCTTTGCGTAGGTGAATACCTTGCACAGAGAGAACAGAACATCACCATGGAGGTTATTGCAACTCAGGTGAAAATCGCTCTCAAAGACGTTACCGCGGAAGAGCTCAAGGAAAAGATCATCATCGCTTACGAGCCGGTATGGGCAATCGGTACAGGTCTTACGGCGACCTCGGCTCAGGCAAACGAAGTCAACAAGGGCATCAGAGATCTTATTGCCGACCTCTATGATGCGGATACCGCAAACGCAACGGTTATCCAGTACGGCGGATCGATGAATGCAGGTAATGCGGCAGAGCTTCTCTCACAGCCCGACGTTGACGGCGGACTTATCGGCGGAGCTTCCCTGAAGGCTCCCGATTTTGCTGCTATTGTTGAAGCGGCATCCAAGTAATCCCTGACAGGAGAGAAAAACTATGAGTAAAAAACCGATGCTTTTGTGCATCATGGACGGCTTCGGAAAGAATGACAGCGAATACGGCAATGCCATAAAGACGGCAAGCACTCCGAATCTTGACAGAATTTTTGAGAGCAACCCGCTTACATATATCGGCGCATCGGGAATGGACGTAGGTCTTCCCGACGGACAGATGGGCAACAGCGAAGTAGGACACACCAATATCGGTGCGGGACGTGTTGTCTATCAGCCTCTTACAAAGATCACGAAGTTCATCAACGACGGTGTTTTCTTCGAGAACGAAAGACTTCTCGGCGCCATGGAAAACTGCATAAAGAACGACTCCGCTCTTCACATTATGGGACTTCTTTCCGACGGCGGTGTTCACAGTCACAATACCCATATGTGGGCAATTGTCGAAATGGCGAAGAAATGCGGTCTGTCGAAGGTTTTTGTACACTGCTTCCTTGACGGAAGAGATGTACCTCCCGCATCGGGAGCTGATTTCATTGCCGAAACTCAGCAGAAGCTTGACGAAATCGGTGTCGGCAAAATAGCTTCCGTAATGGGCAGATTCTATGCCATGGACAGAGATAACCGCTGGGACCGTGTCGAAAAGGCTTATGCCGCGATGGTTTACGGCGAAGGCGAGAGATGCGAATGTCCCGTATGTGCCGTCAGGGAATCGTACGAGAGAATCGACGAAGAGGGCAAGAATATTACGGATGAATTCGTGGTACCGCTTGTATGCGACGGCGGCGAAACGGTCAAGGCGAACGACAGTCTTGTTTTCTACAATTTCCGCCCCGACAGAGCAAGAGAGATTACGAGAGCTTTCGTCGATGCCGAATTCAACGGCTTCGAGAGAAAGAACGGCTTCTTCCCGCTTTATTACGTATGTATGTCGCAGTATGATGCGACGATGCCCAACGTACACGTGGCATACACGCCCGAGGACTTCGAAACGGTGCTTCACAATACGTTCGGCGAGTACATGGCTCAGTGCGGAAAAACGCAGCTTCGTATCGCGGAAACGGAGAAGTATGCCCATGTAACCTTCTTCTTCAACGGCGGTGTCGAAACGACGTTTGAGGGCGAGGACAGAATTCTTGTTCCTTCTCCCAAGGTTGCAACGTACGACCTTCAGCCCGAAATGAGTGCTTATCCCGTTGCCGACAAGGTGGTCGAAGCGATTGAAAGCGGTAAGTACGACACGATCATTCTCAACTTTGCAAACTGTGACATGGTAGGTCATACAGGTATTTTTGCAGCTGCCGTCAAGGCGGTTGAGGCGGTCGATGCTTGCGTGGGCAAGGTTATCGAGGCTCTCGAAAAAGCAGGCGGATGTGCAATCATCACCGCCGACCACGGTAACGCGGACAAGCTTTACGAGGATGACGGCTCACCCTTTACGGCTCATACGACGAATCCCGTACCCTTCTGTGTAGTCGGTTACCCCTGCACACTTAAAGAGGGCGGAAAGCTTTGCGATATAGCACCCACGATGCTTCACATGATGGGACTTCCCAAACCCGCTCAGATGACGGGTATCAGCCTTATTGATTAAACTTCGGAGTTGTCACTTCTTTAGTGGCAACTCTTTTTTGTCATTATTACGTATTGACTTTTCGAAGCTGTTTGTTGTATACTAAACACAGTAAATAATATGGGGAGAGTATACGATGTCGTTTGCTGATGAACTCAGGAAGAAGTCGGATCTTGCACCTAAGGAAGAGCAAAATGAAGAGAACAGATACCTCAACGAAATATACTTCTGTATGAAAGAGGGCATAGTCCGCTGTTTCCTTAAAAAATGCTACGAAGAAGCTTCTCGAGGCAATACGTCTTTACAGCTTTGTCTGGATTTTATACACATAATCGGTATCATCCACGAGCAGGAAAGAATTTATATCAAGGAATCGGATTTCGACTATGTTAAGCACGTTTTGCGCCTTAATAAAGCGGATCTCAAAAGCTTCATTTTTGAAGAAATGAACAAAAACGGTTTCAATAATATAAAAATCGGCATCTGTGCATCGAGATTACGCGGTTACACCGTGAAAATCAGCGTTGCATGGTAAAAGAAAGGTGATAGTATGGCAAGAATTTTATTCCAGGGCGACTCCATTACGGATGCAGGACGTTCGAGGACTGACGACGGCAACAGAGGAATCGGATATCCGCTTCTTGTTACGGCAAAACTCGGCTACGAGAATCCGGGTGTTTACGACTTTGTCAACAGGGGCATCAGCGGTAACCGCTCAATCGACCTTTGCGCAAGAGTGAAGTCGGATTTCATCAATCTTGAACCCGACTACATGAGCCTTCTCATCGGTGTCAACGATGTGTGGCACGAATTCGGTGCGAAGAACGGTGTTTCCGCGGAGAAGTTCGAAAGGAATCTTACCGTGCTTTTCGACGATATTTTCGAGGCTCTTCCGAATCTCAAGGTCATGATGCTTGAACCTTTCGTTCTCAAAGCGTCGGCGACCGAGGGTAACTGGGACGAGTTCAAGGGCGAGGTTGCACTCAGAGCACAGGCGGTAAAGCGTCTTTGCGAGAAGTACGGAATGAAATTCGTTCCGCTTCAGGATAAGTTCGACGAGGCGTGCAAGAGCGCTCCCGAAAGCTACTGGGCGGCGGACGGCGTACATCCCACGGCGCACGGACACGAGCTCATTGCAAGAGCGTGGCTTGAAGCGTTCGAGGAAATTAAATAATCACTTTAAACGGCAAAACAGAGTTGCTCCGATTGAAGCGACTCTGTTTTTTTGTGATTATGAGAGCGGTGCAACTCTTGACAATAAATATTAATATTGATATACTTAAAATAGTATATTATAAATTTCTCTATGATACGGAGTGAAATAAATGGCTGCCGACAACATTTGTATGGGTTGCATGAAGGAAATCGGGCACGAAAAGCAGTGTCCGTCATGCGGATTTTCCGCGGATGCCGTTCAGCTTGCACCTTATTTGCCGATACGTACCGTGATCGGCGAACGTTTTGTCATCGGTAAAATGCTTGAATATAACGGCGAGGGTGCTACATATATTGCATGGGACATGGCGGCGAACAGATCCGTCAGCATCCGTGAGTTTTATCCTGCCACGCTGGCTTCGAGAATGGTAGACGGCGTTTACGCCTTGAAAAAAGCGGGCTGTGAAGAAGATTTCGACGAGTGCCTTAATGAGTTTATAACCCTTTGGAGCAAGCTTTCAAAGCTGAATTCAGTGCCTGCACTCTTGAAAGTTCACGGAGTTTTCGAGGATAACGGCACGGCGTATGCTGTTTTTGAAAATGTCGAGGGCTTCACGTTCCGTGAATTCCTGCTCAACAGCAAGACGGGCTACATTTCATGGGACAAGGCGCGTCAGCTTCTCATGCCGGTACTGTCGGCACTGGAAACTCTCCATGCCAACGGAATTATACACCGTGGTCTTTCTCCGCTTACTTTGATGATAGGTCAGAACGGCAGAGTTATCATTACGGGCTTCTGTATTGCTTCGGCGAGAACGGCGAGAAGCGAAATCGAAGCACAGCTTTTCCCGGGATACACGGCGATTGAGCAGTACGGCTACAAGGGACAGCAGGGCTCATGGACGGATATTTATGCGTTCGGTGCGGTGCTTTACCGTGCACTTATCGGAACGGATCCCATCGAGGCGACAACGAGGGTAACGAACGACAAGCTCATGGTCCCCGGAAAATTTGCGGAACAGCTTCCGGCTTACGTAATAAACGGACTTGTAAATTCTTTGCAGATACTGCCCGAGGACCGTACCGAAACGGTACGTCAGCTCCATGCGGAAATAACGGCTTCACCCGTTGCCCATGTTGCCGAGGAACAGTATGTTGAAAGACGGAATCCCGCGAGGGAGAGAAGACCTGTTCCTCCGTCACAGACCGGAGGGAAGAACCCGCCTTCGAAAAAGAAGAATACGGCGTTGATGTCGGCGATTAAAGCGGCGGTGATATGCGTTGTGGTGGGACTTCTGGCATTTGCGGCGGTAAGTGCGTTTATCCTGCCGGACGAATACAATATTTTCAAAAGATTTTCGGACAGTACAACGACGGAATCGGTTTCCGAGAATTCGGCGACGTATTCAGTTCCGAACTTTGTTTCAAAGAATTATACCGAAATCGCATGCAGTGATTATTATAAGGTCAGATTTAAATTCATTCCGGAATATGTGTTTGACGACACGGTGGAAAACGGATACATTATTTCGCAGAGCATCCCTCCCGAAACGATGGTGTCGGCGGGTACGGAAATAAAGGTTACCGTCAGCAAGGGACTCGAAAAGGTCATGCTTCCGAATGTTATCGGATGGGATTATGATGAGGCTTACGAGCATCTGACTTCTCTCGGATTCGTTGTCACGAAGACGGAGAATGCGAATGACGGATCACACAGAGAAGGCGAAGTTATTGCGATGAACAAGACTCCCGAGGTGCAGTACGATATGGGAGAAAAGATAACGCTTCGCATCTATGCGTATATGCCGACAACGACGACGACACCGACCACGACGACACAGCCGCAGACGGAAGCGGAGGAGTCGGAGCCGAATACACAGGCGACCGAGGCGTTCGGCACTACCGAGAATAACGAGCCCGCATAACGGCGAAATACGGCTTGCACATTTTGTGTGAGCCGTTTTTTTGAAATAATAAGGTTTAATCTGCACAAAATAATAAAAAGTGCAAAAATTGCACCATGACAATTGACAAAGTGCAAAAATTGCAAGATAATACAAAATTCTTGAGTATACGTAAGATTAATATCAGTACGACCGAAATGAGATGACTTGCGAAGAGGGTGTACCTTGCAAGTCATTGCTGTTTTTATTTGCTTTTTCTCAGCTTACCGAAAATATATCTTAAAAACGAACAAACGGAAATGATGACGGCGGATCCGACGGCGAAATAAAGTGACAGCACAAAGCCGATAAAGCCTTCCTCCGTCCGCCGGAAAAGATTTATCAGAAAGAATGTCGCGGCAATTGCAACGGGGAAAAGCCACTTTAATTTAGTTTTGCAAAAGCCTGTAAATGCCGAAACGATGACGGATAATACGATCATTGTTTCAGCCGGACCGAAGCGGTTGGGGATAATACTCGGAACGGCAAAAAAGACCGTTGCCTGCAAACACAGCAATACAAAAAGACCGACGGAGAGATTTGAACGGCTTCGCATTGCTTTTCGTGACTCTTCCATTACTCCGACGAGAGTTTCGTCGTTCTTTTTTTTGATTTCATCGACGGCATCGGTAAGAAGCTTTTCACCGCTGAGAAGTTCGTTCACGGAAATGTTCAGTTCCCTTGACAGCGGAATTAAAAACGACATATCGGGAAGACCTTTTCCCGTTTCCCACCGTGAAACGGCTTTATCCGTACAACCTAATTTTTCTGCAAGCTGTTTTTGTGTCATGTTGAGTTCTGCACGTCGGTTTTTTATGAAAGTGCCGATTTTTACAACATCCATGATTATCACCCCGATAAAATTATATACGAGGCTTATGAAAACATCAATCTATGAATCGTAGAATGAGCTTTTTGCCGGTAAAGAGGACGAAGAAGCCTTTAAAAGCACGCCGTGCGACTTGACAATTTTTCATATCGGGGATATATTAATATAAAGTTCGGGAGGGATACGGATGCTCGAGAATAAAACAGAAGCCTCTGTGCTGAAAACGGGTTACGGCATTTTTGACAGAATAAACTCGTTCTTCGATAAAAAGACGAAAAGGAACACATATGCGATTATTGCAATCTGCATCATCGTTTTTGCGGCGATGCTGGTGCTCAACGTCCTGACACCGTTTGCATCCGATGATTTTGAATACATGTTCGTGATAGGCGAGGACAGATCTCTGCTGAAGCGTGTCGAGAATCTTTCCGATGTGATTTATTCGATGAAAAATCACTATGCCGTTGTTAACGGACGTGTTATTCTTCACGGAATACTTCAATACGTCCTGATTTTTGACAAAATAGTTTTCGATGTAATCAATTCTCTGATGTTCGTTGCACTCTCCTTGCTCATTTACAAGCACTGCAAAGGCAACAAAAAGCAAAGCTCACCGCTTCTGTTCCTTTGTGTCAACATTATGCTGTGGCTGTTTCTGCCGTCCTACGGCATGACGACGCTGTGGGCTTCGGGAAGTGTCAACTATCTGTGGAGTGCTGTAATAAGGCTTCTGGCACTGCTTCCGTTCAGACTTTATGCGGACGGCGCAAAGTTCAGAATTCCTTCTGCCCTTATCACGGTGCTGATGCTTCCGCTGTCACTTTTGGCAGGTGCAACAAATGAAAATTCCGTTGCGGCAATGATAGGCATGAGCGTTCTGTTTATCATTGTTTACAAAATCCGCAAAATGAAAATTCCCGTTTGGACGGTCACTTCACTCATATGTATGCTGTCGGGATTTGCGTTTACCGTTCTGGCACCGGCAAATTCGGTAAGATCCGAAGCTTTTACGGGCTTCAAGTCCTCCGTTTTGTTCAGAGTTTTCAGTATTCCCATTCACTACCTCGTGTATCTTGCGGCTCCCTTGTGCGTATTTACGGTATTTTATTTTGTTCAGCGAAGGATAAAGAAGGATAAGGAAAGCAACAACACGATTATCGCACTGATATACATCATCGGCTCCGTCGGCGGTGCGGGCGTCATGATAGCATCACCGTATTTCCCCATGAGAGCCTGGACGGACATGGTCGTTTTCGTGATAATTTCGGCAGGCATGATGATGTACAGCACCGATATGTCGATGGGAAGATTCACCCGTAACGCGGTTTCGGCGGTCATGGTTGTTTTGTGCATGTGGTGCACGGGCGAGTACATACAGCTTGGCGTTGACTGCTACGAAATCACACAGCAGGTAATTTCGAGAGAAGAATATATTGAAGAGCAGAAGGCACTCGGCAATTACGATGTTGTCCTTCACGATATAAAAACAGACAATATCCGCTCAGGCATTTATTCGATTTCGGACATTTCGGAAAATCCCGACAACTGGTCGAATGTCAACAAAGCGAAATACTACGGTGTCAATTCGATAACGGCTCAATAAAAGAAGAGGATGCGAAAACACAGGTTTTTGCATCCTTTTTATCGTAGTTCGATAAGTGCTTGAAAAATTTATTTTTCTGTGGTAGAATTCATTACAATAAAAAAGGAGATGATACCGTGGCAAAAATTATTTCAATTCCCCTCGCGATAATCATGCTGATTTTTTCCTGCATAATCCCCGCCGACAAGCCCGAAATCGATGCCGATTCGTGGAAGACGAACTACAAATATGTATGGGTTCACGGCCTTATGGGCTGGGGAAGCTACGATTTCTATTACGATCTTTTCCCCTACTGGGGCGTCCTCAACGGGGATCTGATGAAAAAGCTTGGCAAGGACGGATATGATTGCTATGCGGCCTCGGTCGGCGGAACATCGAGTGCATGGGACAGAGCGTGCGAGCTCTATGCGCAGCTTACGGGAACGGTTGTCGACTACGGTGAGGCACACAGCAAGAATTGCGGGCACGACCGCTACGGCAAGGACTTTACGGGCAGAGCGCTTATTGATGAATGGGACAGCGTAAATAAGATTAATCTTCTCGGACATTCCTTCGGAGGAGCAACGGTACGGCTTTTTGCATCGCTTATGGCACAGGGCAGTGAAGCGGAGATGAAGGCGAGTGCGGACGACGTTTCTCCGTTCTTCGAGGGAGGAAAGGCGGACTGGATTTATTCCGTGACAACGCTTGCCGCACCGCATAACGGAACGAGTGCATACGGCGCGATGTCCGAGGATGTTGACAGTGCCGCTTACGATATGTATATAGACAATGCCATCGAACTGAACAAAACGATCGTCACGCGCCGTGAAACGTACTATTTCTCAATCGCGTGTTCGGCGACCGATAAAAAAGAAGACGGTACGTATACGGCGGATAAGAAGCTCATGGAAAAAATGTTTCGCTCGAGTGCAAACGAAATCGGAAGCTACACGGGCGTTACCGAGGGCGGATATGAGATCGATGAAAAATGGCTTGAAAACGACGGTCTGGTAAACACTGTTTCGGCACTGGCACCGAGCAGCGCCCCGTCAAAAACGTATGATGCGTCAAGCGTTGAAAAAGGCGTCTGGAATATAATGCCGGTTTACCGAGGGGATCATATGTCGCTTCAGGGCGGATTCTCCAAGGTTAATTCGGACATTTACGGCTATTACGTGGGATATCTCGACATGATAAACAGACTGTAAGTCCGAAGCAGACGAATTTCAAAAAGAATAAACGAAACCGTGCTTCCCGAAAAGAGAGGCACGGTTTTTTGCCATTTGAAAAAAACACTCCGTCGGTGAGTGTCATACGGAAAAAGCGTATGCGGAGTTGAATAATAGGGAAAAATAAAAATTTCGTGTTGCAGTTATAAGAGCTTTTGTGATTATTTATTCATATTCTCTTTTACGGTGTTTATTGAAGAAACGAGCATAGCACGAAGACTTTTGCATTTTGTTTCTAATTTATTATAAGTTTCTTCGCATATATAACCTGTTCTTAAAAGTAACTCCAACCAATAACCTGTTTGTTTGCTTCTTTGAGAGCGATTTGAAGTTTTGAAATGAAATCGGCTTTTCCGTGAGCATAGTGAGCCTCACGGATATTTGCGCCGACAGAAGTACCGCTGCGACCGATTTGATTTGAAATTACGGATTCGCGTTGTAACTTTAAATCTTTGACAAGTTCAATTATATCAACAGAAAAGTCCATGGATAATTCAGATAACTTATCATTTCTCATACGATTACTCCAAATCAGTAAGCTTTAATGAAGCGTTTGCTGTGCAAACATGAAGCAAATTCATTTTACGAATTTATGAAGCAGTCGCTGTGCTCCCATGAAGCGAAGCACATATGTGCGTAAGCACGCTTCATAGCCGAAGGCGACTTCATAACGAAAGTTGCTTCATACATTTTAAAATGTGCTTCATTTGAAAAAGCACCTAACGCATAGCGTTAAGTGCTTTTCATGGTGCGAGAGACGGGACTTGACGGCGTCGCTTCGCGTGCCGTCAACGGCAATCATTGTATCTGCCTTCGGCAGAGGGGTTCAAGTTCCGGATATATGTACATAAAAAAACGAGCCCACACGGTTGTGTGAACTCGTCTGGTGCGGATGTTCATAAGGGATTTACTAAAAAACAATAACTTTCGGCAGTAACAAACATATTCTCATCCTTCCGTAATGCTTCAAAGAGTTTGAATATCAATTATTCAAACGGAGGATTATACAATGTCCACATTCATTGAAGAATTCTACTATGGAAACATCGAACCGCAAGAAAGCAGTTCGGGACTCAAATCTGAACTAAAAAAGAAACTAAACATACTTACGCAAACTGAAGAAGTCGGAGGCCAAGCGGTCTTAGGAAGACAACAATGG